>CAYVRC010000063.1:0-29171 GCA_964453205.1 uncultured Pirellulaceae bacterium
CCGACGACCTCGAGGTTATGAGCCTCGCGAGCTACCGGGCTGCTCCATCCCGCACTGGGAATATCGCAGGTGTGGGTTCGCTTGCCAAGGGCTGAGGCGACAAAGCCGAGAATCGCCGCGCCGGGGAGAAGCCGCGGCGACTCGGGGGGGCATGGCGGGTGGCTTAGGATCCGAGCGCCGCAGGCTGATCGCGAGAGGCACAGTGCAACGCACCGAGGCCCCAAACCAAGTCACGGCAATCGATCGTTTCGATCCGACAGGCTGGCAGCAGTTCCTGCATCGTGGCCCGGGCCGGCGCGTCGCTGGCCGGGGATCCGAAACTGGGCAACAGTAAGCGGTCGCCCCCCAGACGCAGGAAGTTGCAGTAACTCTCGGGTACCCTTTGTCCGTCGACGTAGCGAGGCGGGGGGGCAAAAAGTCGATGCACGTCGACTCGCGGTGACGTGCTGGCCCCCCACAATCGGAGCTGGCGGTAAACCGAATCGAGCGAAGCGTGGTTTTCGTCCGACGCGTCCCGGGCGGCCGCGACGACGACATTCGTCGGATCGACGAAGCGGGCGAGTTGGTCGACATGACCGTCGGTATCGTCGCCTCGCATCAAGGGAGAATCCTTGTCGACGCCTTCGAGCCAGACGATTTCGGTGACGCCGAGTCGTCGGTGCAATTCACCGGCAATCACTTCCTGCGTCCAGCCGCGATTCCGGGTCGGCGTGATCAGGCAGGACTTCGTTGTCAGCAGGCGTCCCCGGCCGTCCGTCTCAAGCGCACCGCCTTCCAAACAAAGTTTCGAGGACTCGCAGCGGTGGCCGGTCAAGCGGGCGATCGCTCGAGCGGCCCGGGCGTCGTCATCCCAGGGCGGGTACTTTCCGCCCCACGCGTTGTAGACGAAGTCGACCGCGATTTGATCGTCGGATTCCGAATCGTGAACCCAGAGCGGGCCGTAATCGCGGATCCAGCAATCGTTGGTCGGTATGGGGTGAAGCCGGATGTCGGATCGGGCGTCAAAGTCGCGTGAGGCGGCGAGCGTCGATTTCGCCTCGGCGACGAGTCGTTCGGGGACGACCAGCCGCACGGGCACGGATCGAGCGACCTGGCAGGCGAAGTCGGCGAAGAAAGCGGGGATCGGTTGGAAATTGCCCGGCCAGGTGTTCCGGTTGTGGGGCCAAGCGAGCCAAACGGCGGCCAGCGGTTCCCATTCGGCCGGCAACCGGCGACGAGAGTTTTGGCTCACTCCAGAACGATCTCTTCTTTCACTTTCTGGATGAAGTGGGGCGACTTGCCGCCTTTGCTGAGTTCCCCGGCGCGTTTTTCCGCTTCCTTTTTCTGATCGAATTCGAACACGGCCACCCGTTTGAGGTTCTGGCTGAAGACGCCCCAGTAGAGCTTCATGCGGACGTCGGCGGCCGTTTTCTTGGTCTTCCGCGAGCTGGATTTTTTCTTCAGCTTCTTGTCGGCGGCCGCTTTTTCGACGTTGAACGCCTTGGCAGCTAATTCTTTTCGGCTTACGACCGGACGGGGCATCGACGGAATCGGGGTTGTGGGGAGGCTGGAGATGGCGAATCCAAGAAAATACCAGGAAGACGGATTCCTTGTCACGGGGGCGTTTTCGCAGACGCTTGAAAAAGGATCGCTATTCGCCCGGCCCGATTCCCTTTATGCTAGGCATCAGAAAAGCGAAGCTTGCCGGACAGCGGTGGCCGAACGCGACGATACCCTGGTCGAATTCCGAAGGCGGAACGACGGGGAGGAATTGTCGTGGCGGGCCCTCGCCCCCCGGCCGGCGGCCACCTAATCCATCTTCACCACCGGACGATCGTTCGAGTCATCGGCTGATCATCCGCCAGAGCCAATTCAGCATGCATATCAGCGTATCGGCGCGTCATGGGAACCTTCAGCCGGGCGATCAGGAATTGATCGAAGAAAAAGCGAGTCGCTTGCGACGGCTTTACGACCGGATCAGTGCGATCGAAGTCACGACGGACTTGGGCAACCTGAGCAAACCCGCCGTCGAGATTCGGGTCTCGGTGGAACAGGCCGATGATTGCGTGGCGACCGCCGAGGCGTCGCATGTCATCGCGGCTTTGGACCTGGTGATCCCGAAGGTCGAAGGGCAGCTTCGCCGCTTGAAACAGAAAAGGACCGGTCACCGAGCGACCGGACACAAACACATCGAGAACCCCTCCACCGCGACCGAAGACTGAAAACCGCGAACTCACTTTGCAACGCATCGAAAACGTCGTCATCGGGCGGCGTCGTGAGGAGCGAGCCGACGGTCGCCGTGCGAAACACCCATTACAAGGAACCCGCTTTCCATGAAGTTTTCCGACTTTATCAAGGCCTCCGCGATCCGCGCGGAGCTGACGTCTGAGACGAAACAGAACGTCATCGAGGAACTGGTCCAATCCCTGCAAGACGCCGGCGAGATTGACGCGGACCAACGCGACGACATCATCGCGGCGATCATGAAACGGGAAGAACTCGGCAGCACTGGGATCGGCCGTGGTGTCGCCGTCCCGCACACCAAGCATCCCAGCGTCCAGAAACTGGTCGGCACGGTCGGCGTCAGCGGCGGCGGGGTCGACTTCGACTCCCTCGACGGCGAACCGGTCCAGTTGTTCTTTTTGTTGATCAGCCCGCCGGAGCGTCCCGGGGATCACTTGCGGGCCCTGGAAAACATTTCTCGCCAGCTTCGCGATGAGACGTTTTGCCGGTTCTTGAAACAGAGCAAGACCGCCGACGACATCCAACAACTTTTGCAGGAAGCGGACGACAACCAGTTCGCCGCCGGCTGATGAACGATTGCCCGCTTGAGCGAACCGTCACCGTCGTCAATCCGCAAGGCTTGCACGCTCGGCCCGCCGACTTGATCGTCCGCGCGGCGTCGAAGTATCCGTGCAACATCTTGATCGGAAAGTCCGGCGAGCTGGTCGACTGCAAAAGCATTTTGTCGCTGTTGACCCTGGGCGCGACCCAGGGCACCGAGCTATCGATCTCGGCCCAAGGCGACGGTGCGGATGCGGCGGTCAGCGAAATCTGTGCGTTGTTCGATGCGGGTTTTGACGAGTTGAACGAGTGGAAAGGTGCTCAAAGCACCGCGGATTCCTGATCCGTTTTTTCCGCTGACAGACCTTACACAATTCATCCGAAACGAACACATGGAATGAGTCGTGGATTCGGAGCCGCAGGGAGCTTTCTGGCCGTCAAGACGGGTTCTTGATTCGCCCGGAAAACGAGCGCGGTGACGCCCGCTGACACCGGTCAACGCGTGCGGCGGAGAACCACGATTCTTCGACTCACAATGGTCGAACTGCAAGGAATCCCTGTTGCACCGGGGGTTGCGATCGGTCCCGCCTTGGTGCTGGACGCCGAGGGTTATCGCATTCCCCGCTGTCAAATCGCCGCGTCCGACGCGGCCGCTGAACACATGCGCCTGCGGAGTGCCGTCGACGCCGTGTCGCGTCAAATCGAAGCCAATCGGATGCAAACGGCTGCCGTGGCCGGGGAAGAAACCGGCGATATTTTTGCCGCCCAATTGCAGATGCTGCATGACCCACGGTTGCACGCCGAACTGACCAAGCGGATCAGCTTTCAACATCATTCGGCCGCCTACGCCGTCAGCCGCGTCCTGCACAACTACGCCACGGCGCTTGCGAAGCTGGACAACCCGCTTCTGGCCGAGCGATCCCAAGACGTCTTGGACATCGAAAAACAGTTGCTGATGGAGCTCGGCGCGGTGAGCAAGCGGCCGCTCGACGATCTGACCGAGCCGGTCATCGTGCTCTGCCACATGCTGACGCCCAGCGAGACGGCCAGTCTGAACCGTCGCTACGTTTTAGGTTTCTGCACCGAGACCGGTGGCCCCGGCGGCCACACCGCGATCGTCGCCAAAGGTTTGGAATTGCCGGCCGTCGTCGGAATCGGTTCCTTTTTGGACAGGATCAACGGTCAAAGCAACATCATCGTCGACGGTGATCACGGCCGACTGATCATCGATCCGGATGCGGAGACGATCGCGATGTATCGCCGTCGCGCCGAACAACGACGCGACTTGGCCGAGCGGCTTTCGGAGCTGCGGACGTTGCCGGCCGAGACCGCCGACGGGATCCGCATTCGCTTGAGCGCGAACATCGAATTTCCGCACGAGACCTTGTCGTGCTTGGAGCGTGGCGCCGACGGCATCGGGCTTTACCGGACCGAGTTCCTGTACCTGTCCAGCCCCGAAGAACCCAGCGAAGAAGATCACTACGAAGCCTACAGCCAAGTCGTCCGCGAAATGCAGGGCCGACCGGTCGTCATCCGGACCCTGGACTTGGGCGCCGACAAGATGGGGCATCGCCCGCAAGTCGAGCGTGAGAACAACCCGTTCTTGGGGCTACGGAGCATTCGGCTGTCGCTGCGGAACCTGGACCTGTTTCGGCCGCAGCTTCGCGCCATCCTGCGTGCCGCCGTTCACGGTGACGTCCGGGTGATGTTCCCCCTGATCACGACGCTGGCGGAACTTCGCCAAGCCAAAATGTTGCTGTGCACCACGGCCGAGGACCTGAAAGAAGAGGGCATCGATTATCGCAGCGACATTCCCGTCGGCATGATGGTCGAAGTCCCCGCGGCCGTCGTGATGCTAGACCGCTTTGTCAAGGAAGTCGATTTCCTGAGCGTCGGCACCAATGACCTCGCGCAGTACACGTTAGCGGTCGATCGCAGCAACGAGTACGTCGCCGACCTGTACCAGTCCAGCGACCCGGCGGTCTTGGAGTTGATCCGCCGCAGCGTCGAAGTCGCCGATGCCAACGACACGCCGATCGCGGTGTGTGGAGAGATGAGCAGCAATCCCGGCCGCGCGTTGCTGTTGCTGGGTCTGGGGGTTCGCAACCTCAGCGTGCCGCCCTCCTCGCTGCCCAAAGTCAAAAAGGCGATCCGCAGCGTCAGCATCGAACAGTGCAACGAAATCGCCCAACGCGTCCTGACCTTCGAAGCCGCCCGCGACGTCGATCTGTATTTGATCGATCGCTTGCGTGACTTGGTCCCCGAGTTGGTGGTGACTTGATGGAAACGGAACCCGTGCGTCTTCGCTACCGAGTCCGCTTTGCCAAAGTCGGTCTGCTGCGTTGGATCAGCCATCGCGACCTGGCGACGCTGTGGGAACGCTTGGCCCGACGTGCCGCGTTGCCACTGTCGATGACCGAAGGTTTCCATCCCAAACCTCGCATCGGATTTCCTTCGGCGCTGGCACTCGGCATCGAAGGCTTGGACGAAGTCGTCGAAATTGATCTTTGCGAAAATCTCTCGGCTCCAGAACTTTTCGACCGATTGGCCGCAGACGAGCAACCGGGACTACGGATCGAAAACGTCAAGCGTTTGCCCGCGGGATTCGGCAAAGCCAAGCTCGAACGTGGTGATTACATCGTCACGATTCCGCGCTCGGCCGATCTGGATTCCGCCCGTGCGGCGATCGAGCAACTGAAACAGCAAGAAACGGTTTCGATCGATCGCAAGGGGAAAACCGTGACCGCCGACGTGGCCAGGGAAATCCCCGTGCTGGAACTTCGATCCGCCGATGCGGCGCGAGATCGGATCGCGCACGACCCGAATCACGAACACGACCACCGACTTCATTTGTCGATGGTCGCGACCGATGGCGCGTCCCTGAAACCGGGCGACGTGCTGGACCTGCTGAATTTGCAAACGTGGATTCCCGACGGAGCCACGATTACCCGAACACGCGTCGCCCTGGCACGCGAGCCTGATTCCGACGACCCCGAAGCGGTGGCTTTCGCCGCATCGGACCTCGTCTCCACGAAACATTAACACCGCCGGCGTCGAGCCGGCCCAACACCCGAACGAGGCGTATTTGATGTCAACCCAAATGTTGATCAATGTTCTTCAGCCCGAAGAAAGCCGAATCGCGATCATCAAAGATAATCGGCTGGACGAACTGTACATGGAACGCAAAAGCGTCGAAGCTTTTGCGGGCAACATCTATCGCGGCAAGATCGTCAACCTGGAACCGAGTATCCAAGCCGCTTTCGTCGATTTCGGCGTCGGCCGCAACGGTTTCCTCCACATCAGCGATGTCGAACCGCAATATTTCCGACAAGGCGGATACGACCCGGCCGAAATCATGAAAGAGTCCGACGAGATGGCCGAAGCGTCGGCCAAGCGGGCTCGCGAATCGGGGCGTGGCAGCAAACGCGTCTTCAAAGGCGGACGCCCACGGGTCAAGCCGCCGATTCAAGAGATCTTTCGCCGCGGCGACGAAGTCCTGGTCCAAGTGATCAAAGAAGGCATCGGCACCAAGGGTCCGACGCTGAGCACTTACATTTCGATCCCAGGCCGCTACTTGGTCTTGATGCCCGCGTTGGGTCGAGTCGGCGTGAGTCGAAAAATCGAAGACGACGATGATCGCAAGCGTCTGAAACGTTGCCTGTTGTCACTGAATCCTCCCAAAGGTCTCGGCTTCATCGTCCGCACCGCGGGCGCCGGTCGCAAGGAACCCGAATTGTCGCGGGATTTGGAATACTTGCTGAGGCTTTGGAAGGCCATCGTCCGCCGCGTCAACACGAACGGCGAACCGGGTGAACTTTACGCCGAAAGCGATCTCATCATCCGCACCATTCGCGACATTTTCAGCGACGAAATCGACCAAATCATCATCGATGAGAAGGAATCTTACGACAAAGCCAAAGACTTCCTGACGATGGTCATGCCGCGCGTCGCCGACCGGTTGAAATTCTACGAAGGTCGCGAACCTCTGTTCCATAAGTACAAGTTGGAAGAAGAGATCGTACAGATCAACCAACGTCAGGTGCCTTTGCCCGACGGTGGCAGCATCGTCATCGATCCGACAGAGGCTTTGGTGGCCATCGACGTCAACAGCGGAAATTTCCGCGGCAACGATTCCGCCGAGGAAAACGCGTTCCGCTTGAACATCTCCGCGGCCAAAGAAATCGCACGTCAGTTGCGGCTACGCGATTTGGGCGGCGTGATCGTCAACGATTTCATCGACATGCGGAAAGAAAGCCATCGCCGCAAGGTCGAACGGACGCTCCGCGATGCGATGGCCGGGGACAAGGCGCGAACCAAAATCCTTCGCACCAGCCCGTTCGGCTTGATCGAAATGACGCGTCAGCGAATTCGACCGGGACTGAAAAAGACCATTTACCAAGACTGTCCGTGTTGTCAGGGTCGCGGCCTGGTCAAGACCGCCGAAAGCATGTCGATCGAGGTCATCCGCATGCTGGCATTGGCGGTTCGGAGCGAGCACATCGAACGAGTGACCGTTCGCGTCAACGACGAAGTCGCGGCTTATTTGAACAACAAGAAACGCCGCGAGGTCACCGAGATGGAGGACGCGGGCAAGATGACGGTTCAAATTCTGGGCAGCGAAGGCCTGTTCCCGGAACACTTGGAATTGGATTGCCGAGACAACCACGGCGAACGAGTGGAAATCGACGCATAGCCCGAGGCCGACCCGACAAGCGTCCGATCGCCTCGCCGATCGCGATCGACAAGCCGAACACGTCCCATCGCCGCGCCCGGTCACGGCTGACCCCGCCGGGCGGCTGCCTAGGTCAACGACTGGCCGCCGTCGACCCAGATCGGCGTCCCGGTGATGTGCGACGCGAGATCACTGAGCAAAAATGCGGTCAGGTTTGCGATGTCCTCGGGGTCGCCCATTTCGCCTTCGGTCAGCGGGATCGTTTGTTGATCCTCGTCGGCCGGTATCTTGATCTTCTGCAAGTTCTGTCGCTCGGTCTTGTCGTGAATGTTGGAGTGGATGCCGCCGGGACAGATCACGTTGACGCGAATTTTTGCTTCCGCCAATTCGAGGGCGAGCATTTTTCCCAACGCCAACTGGCCGGCTTTGCTGCTGGCGTACGCCGTCGCACCTTCGCTGGTGAAAGTGCGTGTTCCGTTGATCGAAGACATGATGACGATGCTGCCGCCTCGTTCGCGGAGGTACGGCACGGCGTTGTGAACGGTCAGAAACGTGCCCGTCAGATTGACATCGATGGTTCGTCGCCAGTCGTCCGGTGAAAGCTCATCCACCGGCGCCCAAGTTCCATTGGTGCCGGCGTTAGGGACCACCCCGTCGATCCGCCCGTGGTGTTCGGCGATCCGCCGGAACGCCTGATTCAGTTGCGAATCGTCCGAGACATCCGCAGCGACGTAGAAGGCATCACCGCCGTCGGATTTTATCGAATCGACAACCGCTCGCATGTCGTCTTCGTCGCGACTGATGATCGCCACTTTTCCGTCACAGGTCGCGACGGTTTTCGCGATTTGTCGGCCGATGCCTTCGCTGCCGCCGGTGACAACGATGACACGATCTTTTAAGTCGATTTTCATGGGTGTATTCTTTCGAGAATCGGGGCGACGCCGTTTCTAGGGTCGGTTTTGGGAATAGATCAACACGGTGTAGGGGGGCAGTTCGATGCGGCCCCGATGCGATCGACCGTCGAGCGGTTTTTCGATGGCATCGATATCGCCACTGGCTTTTCCACCGAAATCTGTGCTGAAAGTCTTTTCGTCACTGCTGAAGCGACGTTGCCAGGGTCCGCCGCAAGGCAGACCGAAATCGTACGGATCGTGATATCGGTTGGCGAAGTTGACGATCACGACGGTTTCGTCCCCAGGCCCGCCATCGGCCCAGCGTCTGAATGCGACCACCTTGTCGCGGTGATTGATGTGAAAGACTTCGACGTGTCGGCCCGTCAAGCCTTTGGTGGTCTGGTCTTGATTCCGTCTTAAACGGATCAACGTCGCGGTCAACTGGATGATCCCGGCGTGATCCTCGGCTTGGTCCCAATCGAGTTGGCTCGTGTCTTGAAACCAGCCGTCTTCGAGAAATTCTTGACCCTGAAAGAGCATCGGGATGCCGGGTGACGTCAGTGTCAAGGCGAGCCCGATCGCGGCTCTTTTTTGAGCGTACCAGGTGTCCGGATCGTCCTGGTCGATTTCACTGGGGATCCTGGATTTGCCGTTGGCAACTTCATCATGGGACTCGGTATAGACGACGCGTTGAAAGGCATCCCCGTTGTAAGCGTGACCGAGGGCGTCGCGGACGTCGGCCATGCTTCGCGACGCGTCATCGGGTTTCGTGATCACCTCGCGGATCGGGTGAACGAACTTGGCGTCCCACTGTGAGGAAAAGCCCGCGCCGCCTTCGGCGTCGGGTTTGGTCAAATAGGGATTGTTCTGCAGGTCTTCCGCAATCGTGATGGCTGACGGTTTGCAGGCGTGAACCTCGGAATTGATCCACTGCGTCAGTCCCCAGCCATCGGGGATCTCCTGTAGGCCGCTGGCGTCCACGCTGCGAATGTAAAGCGTCATGTCGTAACGCAACCCGTCGATGTGATAATCCTCCAGCCACATCATGGCGTTGTCGCGAATGTAAGAACGCACTTCGCCACGTCCGTAATCGGGGCGGGTGTCGCCCCACGGTGTGCTCGACCGATGGTCGTTATAAAAGTAGATGCCGCCCTTGTCATTTTCGCTCCAGCCGTCGAATCGCCAGAGGTCTAGATCACTGGGGCCGAAGTGGTTGTAGACGACATCCAGGAGGACGGCGAATCCGGCCTGATGGGCTTGGCGAACGAAACGCTTGAAGCCGGACGGACCTCCGTAGGCCGATTCGATCGCATAGGGGTGCGCCGGGTTGTATCCCCATGAAAGGTCACCGGCGAACTCGGCGATCGGCATGATCTCCAAGGCGTTGACGCCCAGGTGTTTCAAATGGTCGAACCTTCCGGCGAAACTGTTGAACGAGCCGACATCGTCGCCGCCGCGAAAAAAGGTCCCGACATGGGTTTCGTAGATGACCAGCTCGTTCCACGCCGGCATCGTGAAATCGTCGCCTTGCCAATCGAGATCCGGGTCATGGATGACACCATTCCCGACGCTGTTGGTGACTTCGCGGACACGGGGATCGATTCGTTGAAACGTCTGGCTACCGTTCGTCAGTTCGTACTTGTACTGATCACCGGGTTTGGCCTTTTCGACGACCGTCACCCAGCATCCGCTGTCTTCACGTTCCATCGGATCGGTGTCGGCTTTCCACCCATTAAAGTCGCCGATGACGCTGACGCGATTGGCATGAGGTGCCCAAACACGGAACGCGACGCCATGATCCAGAACGATCGGCCCCATGCCTTCGACGTGTTTAGGGGACGGTTTCGTTTGAGACTCGGGGGATTCCACGGACACGGACCGGTTCATTTTCGTTCTCCTGGGAGGATGGCTTGGGAACACGCGGGACGTCGCCGATGCCAGAAGTTTGCGACGCAGGCCCACGGCGTTTCAAAAAGGATTCGATTTTCGATCGAGTTCGCGAGAACGACGTCGTCATGCCGGTCGCGCCCGCCTTGCGAAACCTGACGAACAGCTTGTCGTGATTTTTGAATCTGCCGAGGCAGCACATGACGATGGGCCTCGCGTAGCCTTCGCGGCGGATGGATCGACACAGATAACGAGCTTGGGCGAATCCGCCTTTGGGAAGGATCACGATCACAACGAGGGCCGGATCGGCTTCGGCGATCTGACGGCCGACTTGCTCGGGCAATCCGTCTTCGTCCATTCCGTCGAGTTGAAATTGCTCACCGCCGCCGATGCGAAGCAGGTTCAAGACCAGAGCTTCGCTGAAGTGATGGGAGACACAGCCGATGACTTGCGGCAGATCCGGCCGCGGGTGGTCGCTTTCGGTTGCCTCGTCGAACCGTTCGGGCAGATCAGAGATCAATCCACCGGACATCGCGAGCAGGCGATCGGCGTCCGCGTCGGAGAGCTGATTCAAGTCGTGATCGGATCGGATTCTCTTGATCGCGGGCACCAAGATTTCGTCGCAGGTGGCGTCAAAGCCCTTGTCGTTGACGTGTTGGCGAAGCATCTCGGCGGCCCGGTGCGAGTCGTTGGCAAGCAAACGCTGATAGAACCGTAATGACGCTTTGATTCGGACGTCTTCACCGAGCAGAGTCGCAAGGATTTTGAAACGCGGGACGTAACGTCCCAAGACGACCAAGCAAACGGTCAGCGGCGTGGACAGGAGCAAACCCATCGGCCCCCAAAGCCAACTCCAGAAAACCGCCGCGACCACCACCGCGACGGCGGAAATCCCGGTGCTCGCTCCGTACAGCCACGGTTCCAAAAGGTTGTTGCTGAGTAATTCCATCGTGATGATCAGAACCGACACGGCCAAAACAACGGTGTAGCCCGGAAAGACAGAGATCGCCATCGCCAGCGGAAAAGCCGCTGCGACGACCGGACCGATGTAAGGCACGAACCGCAGGCAAGCCGCCAGCACTCCCCACAGGATCACGTTGGGAAAAGAACCATCCGGCGTCAACGTCGCGCCGATCACCGCCAAACCGATCGTCAGGACGAAACCGTACGACGTATTGACGATCGTTTGGGCGAGCAAGTAGCGACTGATCCGACCGGCCGCCTCGTCAAGCGCTTCGGTGGTCGTGACGTAATTCCCATGACTGATCACGGCGATGATCCGGTCACGAAGGTCGTCGCGATGGATCAGCATGAACAACGCAAAAACGCTGACCAAGCCGGCGGTTGCCAACGGTCCCAGCACGGTGCCCGCGGTGGTCGCCCACGACGCGAGCGGCAAATCGTCCTTGACTTCTTGAACAAAAAGCGGTGACTCGGCGGTGGTGCCGTCGTGGGAAGTTTCGGTCGGGTCCGTCTCGGTTGCGGGGATCAGCCCGCTGGTCCACCGCTGCAATATGTTCCTCGGAGGCGTCCCCTCGATTTTCGCTTTGCCTCCCTCCTCCATCGCCTCGGTGACTTCGTCGGCCAAATCATCCAAGGAACCGCCGACGTCGGAGGTCATTCCTGAAACGCTTCGCGCCTTGGCGACCAGTTCATCCTTGTGCCTCGGTAAGTCACTGACCAACCCGGACAACTCGCGACCGAGAAGCGTCAACCCGCCGGCAAGAAGGACAAAGGCGAGCGACGCCGTCATCACGACCGCGACCACGTTGGGAACGCCGTCCCGCTGCAAACGATTGACGATCGGGCTGAGCAAGAACGACAACAGCAATGCGAGAGCCAGCGGAATGAAAACGTCGCGGGCGAAGTACAAAGCCGCCACCACCAAGACGACCGCCAACAATTGGGCGACCACCGCGATTGTCGCGAGATCGGATTTACGAGAAGACATTCAGGGGATCGCCAGAGGGAGGCTCGGTTTATCGAACACCCGAATTCAAAAGGGGGAAAAACCATTCAGCAGCCTTGTCGGTCGAGCAAAGCAAAGGCCGAGCAAAGCAAAGGCTTGTCGAGCAGAGCAAAGGATGTGCCGCCGAAAACACCGATCGTCTCACGATCCGGTCGGGCGCGGAATTTGCGTCCTTGACCGGCCCGATCGTCGAGACCGACGATCGACGAGATCCCCCGTCTACTGAGAATTCCCATGCGTGCCCTTGTTGTGATTGTTGTGCTCCTGCTCATTCTTGCCATCGCCGGCTGGATCCAACTCGGCGCACCCGACGGAGACCCCACCATTCGCGTCGACACGGACAAGGTCAAACAAGACACGTCAAGCCTCGTCGATCGTTCCAAACGCGTCGTTCAAGATGCGGCAGAAAACATCGACCGCGACGAAGAAGGCGTCGAGGCCGAGAACAGCACCGAAATACCCGAACCGGTTGAATGAGACCGGAGCGGCCTGGGTCACGCTGCAAAAACCCGGCGACGCGCCGAACGCTCATCGACCAGCCTGGCTCGCCACCGCTCAATCGCAAGTGTCCTCGATCGGATCGTCGAACAATTGCGACGCGAATCGCCACGCCCGACGCGACCGAAAGAACCACGGGTCGATTGACGTCGAAATGTCGACGGCTTTCAATGTTTCCGGTTCGCGGAATTTCGTCGGGTTGGAGAAAAAGTGAATGGACGTTCAATCAGAGTCGGGTCTGGATTCGGCATCGTCGGCGAGCGGCTCCGAATGAGTGCAAATCGATCAACCCCGCTGGTCGTCGGCGTCGGTGCATCCGCCGGCGGAATCGAGGCGTTTCAAGACTTTTTGAAGGCGCTCGGCGACTCGCCGGGCTTTGCGATCGTTTTCGTGCAACACCTGGACCCGAACGGCAAATCACTGCTGTCGCGATTGTTGAGGAACTCGACCCAGCTGGACGTCGTGGACCTGACGGGGCGGACTCGTGTCCGGACGGACACGATCTACATTTGCCCGCCGGGGGGATTGGTAGAACTGCGTGGCGGGGCGCTTCTGTTGGTCGGCGACGAACACGACGGCCGGCAGAATACACAAATCGATCATTTTTTCCATTCGATCGGCGAGAGCGCTGATGAACGAGGCATCGGGATCATCCTGTCCGGTGCCGGCAGCGACGGCACGTTGGGACTCAAAGCGATCAGCGATTTTGGCGGCATGACGTTCGCCCAAGATGCCGATTCGGCCAAGTACGATTCGATGCCCCGCAACGCCGCCACCACGGGGGTCGCCGATCACGTTTTGCCGCCGCCGGACATCGCGCGAGAACTGATGAGGTATGTCGAATATCTGTCGACCTCGGCGGTGCCGTTGAAAGGGAACCCGCTACGCGAGAGTATCGAGGAATCCATTCCCGACATCGCCGAGTTGTTGGAAAAGGAAACCGACCACCATTTTCAACATTACAAGGCGAGCACATTGGGGCGTCGCATCCAACGTCGGATGCAGGTGTTGAAGATCGTTCACGTCGCCGACTACGTCGATCGACTCCGAAGCGACGCGGACGAAGTCCACCAGTTGTTTCGGGAATTGCTGATCGGCGTGACGGCGTTCTTTCGCGACCCGGAATCATTCGACCGCTTGGCGAAAGATGTCCTTCCGAAACTGTTCGAAAATCGATCGATCGATGACCCCGTACGGATTTGGGTGCCCGGCTGCGCCAGCGGCGAAGAAGCCTATTCCATCGCAATGTTGTGCCGCGAGTATTTGGACAACGAGCCGACTTCCTCCGCCGATGGGGGCCCCCCGGCGAGCGTCGCTGATCCGAGAACCTTTCAGATCTTTGCCAGCGACATTGACGAGCGGGCGTTGGCGATCGCGCGTCAAGGCGTCTATCCGATCGGAATCGCCGATCACGTTTCGGAGGAACGCTTGACAAGGTTTTTCGTCAAGAAGGGGAACCGATTCCACGTCACCAAAGAGATCCGCGAAGCCGTCCTGTTCTCGCCTCACAATCTGATCAGCGACCCGCCGTTCTCGCGGCAAGATTTGATCTCGTGCCGGAACCTGTTGATCTATCTGGGGACCCACTTGCAAAAGAAATTGATTCCGCTGTTTCATTATTCGTTACGCCCCGGCGGTTATCTTTTTTTGGGGCCCAGCGAAAGCATCACTTCGCACGGCGATCTGTTTCGTAGCGTCAGTCCCAAGCATCGCATCAGTCAGCAAAAGGGTACCGCGATCCCTCGCACTGCTCCCTTGGCAGTTCGGTCCGGCATCGGATACCCGCTCCGGACGCCCGGCACGCCATCGCCGGACGAAGACAAGACCGACATCGTTCAAATCATGCAGCGGATCGTCCTGGACGAATTTTCGCCCAAGTCCGTCGTGATCGACGAAGCCGGCCGAGTCATTTGCACGTCGGGCGACGCCGGCAAATACCTGTCGACGGGCGAGGGCGTTTATCAAAACAACATCATCAAGCTGGCCAAAAAAGGCTTGCGGATCGGCTTGCGTGCGGCGATGACGGAAGCCAAAGCGAAACGCCGTCGTGTCACGCACGAAAACCTTTCGGTGCAGACCGCACAGGGCAAACAGCGAGTGATGCTGACGGTCCAGCCGATGATGCGACTGGGCGAAGACAGTGGCCTGTTCCTGATCGTTTTTCACGACATCGGTTTGCCTTTGAATGTCGACGATGAGCGTTCGGACAATGGGGAGCAATGGGGCCCGCGTGGGAACCATGATCGGCAAGCCGACATGATGATCGATCACTTGGAAAGGGAACTGGCGTCGACACGAGAAGACCTCGAAAAGACCATGCAGGACATGGACGCCGGCAACGAGGAACTGAAGTCGTCCAACGAAGAACTTCTGTCGATGAACGAGGAACTTCAATCGGCCAACGAGGAACTCGAAACATCAAAGGAAGAAATTCGAGCCAGCAGCGACGCCGTCGCGCGCGCAAATGCCGATCTGGAAAATCTGCTCCGCAGCACGCAAATTGCGACCGTCTTTTTGGATGACGAACTGAACATCCGCTCCTTCACGCCCGCGATCGCGGAGATCTATTCGCTGATTCCGACCGACATCGGACGCCCTCTGGAAAAGTTTGTGCCCGATGTCAAAGACATGCCGCCGTTGCCTTCGCCACAATCCGTCAGGGAGGGCGACACGGTCGAGCACACGATCCTGGCTCATTCCGGCAAGTCGTATATCCGCCGCGTCCTGCCTTATCGCTCGCACACCGGTCAAACCGAAGGCATCGTGGTCACGTTCAATGACGTGACGCAGTTACGAGAAAGCCAAGATCTGTTCGAGCTGCTGGTCGATGCGTCGGCACAGATCGTTTGGATCACCAACGCCGAAGGATACGTCGAGGAAGATTCGCCGAGCTGGCGGACGTTCACCGGACAGACTTACGAGCAATGGAAAGGACACGGATGGCTGGAGGTCATCCATCCGGATGATCGTGACACGACGATGTCCGCATGGAAACAGGTGCTGGAGTCCGGCGAAATTCTATCGCTGGATTATCGGTTGCGTCATCACAGTGGCGAATACCGTTGGACGCGAGTCCGAGCGGTCGCCCAGCGAAATCCCGACGGATCGGTCAAGCGTTGGGTCGGCATGAACACCGACATCGACGACCAGAAACGGGCCGAACAAGAGTTGCATGATTCGAAAGAACAACTACGAATCGGCGTCCAAGTCGCGTTGCTCGGATTGGGACGCATCGATTACGCGACCGACACGGTGACGCTGTCAAGCGAAGCCGCGGAGATCTACGGACTGGGAAAGGACAAAATCACCCTACGCCGTGATCAGCTGCATGCGGTCTTTCATCGGGACGACCGCGAACGAATTGCAGCCCAGATCACGCGAAGTCTGGTCCCGGACGGCGACGGATTGTGCGAGATGGATCATCGCGTTGTTTTGCCCGATGGCCAAGAACGCTGGATCAGCATTCGCAATCAAGTCTATTTTGATCGATCGGTTGATCCGGCGACCCCCATCTACGCCACATTGGTCGCCCGAGACATCACTTATCGAAAGCTCCGCGAAATCGAGCTGGCCGACGCGAAATCCCGGCTCGAACTGTCGCTGGAAGTTTCCGGAGTCGCGATCTGGAGCTGGAACATGCAAACCGATGCGGTGATTTCCAACCCCGCACTGAACCGTATCTTCGGGTTCGAGGAAGATCAGGAACTGACCGTCAACGATTTCATCCGCCAAATGGACGAATCGGTGCGGGAACGCGTCCGAGCCGCGATCGACGATGCGATCAAGAACGGCAGCACCTATGACCAGGAGTATCCGATTGTTTTGAAAACCGGCGAGATTCGCCACGTCCGCGCCGTCGGTAAAATCGAACGGGGCGATGGCTTCAAGCCGCAACAGTTCTTCGGCGTCGTGATGGATGTCACCGATCGTAAACAGAGAGAGTTGGACACGGCACAACGCGAGGCTCACCTTCGTCGCGTCATCGACAACCAACTCGGGCTGGTCGGCGTGATCGATCGCCACGGCAACTTGGTCGAAGTCGACGAGCGATGGTTGCGAATCGCCCGCAGCCGTCGCGAACAGCTTATCGGCAAGCCTTTCGCGGACGCTCCCTGGTGGAATTACGACCCGGACGTTGCCGCAAAACTGAACGACTCGATGCGGAAAGCCTACGCCGGCGAAGTCGTCCGCTACGACGTGTCCTTGTTCGCGCACGGCGACGACGGAGTGCTGATCGATTTCATGATCGCGCCGGTGTTCGACGACGACGGCAAGGTCGAGTACTTGATCCCATCGGGTGTCGATATTCGTGAGCGGAAAAGGATCGAACTGGCTCAACAGGAGAGCGAACGTCGCGCCTTGCAGGCCAGCGAATCCAAGAGCGAGTTTCTGGCGAACATGTCGCACGAAATTCGCACCCCGATGACCGCCATTTTGGGATACGCCGAGCTGTTACAGGGTTTTGTTGACCAGGACGAGGCGAAACATTATCTGCAAACGATCCGCTGCAACGGCGACTATTTGCTTGAAATCATCAACGACATCTTGGACTTGTCGAAGATCGAAGCCGGCAGGTTCGAAGTCGACACGGAACGCTTCGAGCCTCGTCGGGTGATCGAAGACGTCTACAGCATCATGGGCGTTCGCGCCAAGGAAAGTGGCTTGGAGTTGGACGTCGAATATGAAGGAAGGCTGCCCAAAATGATACAGTCGGACGCAAAACGGCTGAAACAGATCTTGATCAATCTGGTCGGCAACGCTGTCAAATTTACTCGAAAGGGACGCGTCGAGCTGCGGGTGCGTTACGACGAGGGCATGCTGTACTTTGACGTCATGGATACGGGAATCGGAATGTCCGAAGAACAACAGCGGCGATTGTTCCAACCGTTTTCACAAGGCGACGCGAGTGTCAGCCGGCTGTTCGGCGGCACCGGCTTGGGATTGGCCATCAGCAGGCGACTGACCGAAATGCTGGGCGGCCGGATCGTCTTCAGCAGTACCGAGGGCGTCGGCAGCACATTCACCGCGAGTATCGCGACCGGCAAAATCGACGCCGACGCTCTGGTCGATTACTCGATCGGAATGCGACCGGCAATCGAGACAGAATCGCCGACGACGGAGGTCTCGCTCGAATCGAATTGTCATGTGCTGGTCGTCGATGACCGGCGTGACATCCGATTTTTGAGCAAACGCATTCTGACCCAAGCCGGTGCGACGGTCGACGAATGTGAGGACGGACAACTGGCGGTCGAACACATGGAGGATTGCCTGGGCAAGTCGACGTGCCCCGATCTGATCTTGTTGGACATGCAGATGCCCAATCTGGACGGATATCAAACCGCACGCAAGCTCCGTCAACTCGGATTCAACGGCCCCATCATCGCCTTGACGGCCGATGCGATGCAGGGCGACATGAATGAATGCCTTTCAGCCGGATGCACGGATTACTTGTCCAAACCGATCGACAAAACATTGATGCTGAAAAAAGTTTCGGAGATATTGAAAACGCTGTAGCCATAGGGATTTCGAATTTATCATGACCCAGATCACGAGTGACGAACAGCGTCTGAGGATCGCAGTGTCCTTAGCGGGCATGGCGTTACTGGAAATCGATTATCGTACCGGCACCGTCACAGCCGATCAGCGAGCCGCAGAATTTTTCGACGTGCCTTCGGGCATCGCTGTCCCGGCGGAAATCATCCGAAATCGTTTTCATCCCGAGGATCGTGCTGACATCGAAGGTCGGATCAAGGCGTGCTTGAATCCCGAGGGGAGCGGCCAGTTCACGATGGACCACCGCATCGTTTCGTCTGACGGACGTATTCGATGGTTGAACGTTTGTCAACAAGTTTTTTTCGACAGCGGTCAGCCGATTTCCGGATTACTTGCCGCGGTCGACATCAGTGATCGCAAGGCCGAAGAACAGCAAACTCGGCAATTGCACGAAACTTTTCGACAAGTCGTCGAGGACAACCCCTTCGGCGTCTACGTGATCGATGACGAGTTCAAAATCCGCTATGTCAGCGAGGGTGCCAAGGAAAATTTTTCGGCATTGACGCCGATCGTCGGGCGTGATTTGGCGGACGCGTTGCGGAGGATTTGGCCCGAACCGTTCGTCAGTGAAGCCATCTTTCGGTTTCGGCAGTGTCTCGAAACGGGTCGCCCCTACGTCGCACCACTGTTGATCGAACAACGCGTCGATCGACAGATCACCGAAGCCTACGAGTGGAAAATCAAACGGGTCACATTGCCTGGGAATCGATACGGCGTTGTCTGCTACTACTACGACGCGACCGAACGAAAAAGATGGGAGCAGTCACTTCGCGAAAGCAGCGAACTCGTTCAGACGATCGCCGAAAACTCGACCGAAGCGTTGCTCATGATGGACGCGTCGGGCCGCGTGATTTATTGCAACCAAGCCTGGATCGACATGACCGGGTTTGATCGCGAAGAAATGAAGTCGACTCCGCTGCATGAATTGGTTCATCATCATCATTCCGACGGGCGACTTTTTCCGCTATCGGAATGTCCGATCGACAAGGCTTTGCCCAAAGACAGTCAGGTTCGCCACCACGAAGACTTGTTTTTCCGAAAAGACGGCAGTTCCTTCGATGTCCTCTATTCGGCCCGACCGATTTACCGTGACGGCAAACCGTACGCGACGATCGTCGAAGTCCGTGACGTGACGGAACAGAACGCGGCGAAGCGTGAATTGATCGAAGCGAAGCAGTTCTTGGAAGCCGCCCTCTCGGCGACCGGACTGGCCATTTGGTCGTGGGATCTGAAATCTGATCAGGTTCGGTCCGGACAAGATTTGCGTGCCATGTTTGGCATGACGCCGGACACGCCCATGCTGGCCAACGAGTTTATCGATGGTGTGAACGGAACGGATCGCCCAAAAATCGAGAACGCTTTCCGAGAGGCGATCGACGCCGGATCTTTCTTCGATGAAGAATATCGCGTCGATTGGCTCGACGGATCTCAGCGATGGTTGCACACCCTTGGGCGATATGTTCACGATCTCGACGCGTTCCTCGGCGTTGTCGCGGACGTGACGGAGCGTAAAGACGCCGAGATCAAGATTCGCGAAAGTGAGCTGTACTTTCGCAACATGGCGGACGCAGCACCGGCGATGCTGTGGATCACTGACCGTGACCACATGTGTACGTACCTGTCCCGATCTTGGTACGAATTCACTGGCCAAATCGAGTCCGACGCCATGGGACTGGGGTGGACGGATGCGACCCATCCCGAGGAAAAGGAACGTGTCAGTCAGGAATTTCTATCGGCCGCCCGCGGTCACAAAAATTTCATCGGCGAGTATCGGCTTCGAACCGCCAACGGAGAACACCGTTACGTCGTCGATCTGGGCCGACCCCGCTTCGACCAAGCCGGAAAGTTCGCCGGCTACATCGGCTGCGTCATCGATATCCACGAGAGACGTTTGGCCGAGAATACGATGCGAGCCAGCGAAAGTCGATTACGATTGGTCGCCGAGGCGACGGGATTTGGAACCTACGACTATGACGCGGCGAAAGATTTTTTGCTTTGGTCACCAGAGCTTTACCAGATTCTCGGCTACAGCGAAGACGTCGTTCCCAGGCTGGCCTCGGTTCGTCGACTCGTTCACCCCGACGATTTGCCCCGTTTCGAATTCATCATGGCCGATGCCCGTCGGCTGAACGGTCCTGATCGGTACCATGACGAGTACCGAATCATTCGTGACGACGGCGAAACGCGGTGGATCGTCGATACCGGTCAAGTGATCCGCGAAGGTGACAACGGCCGGCGTCGTTTGCAGCGGGTGGTCGGCATGATGCAGGACATTACCGAGCGGAAACACTTCGAACAGTCCTTGCAAAAGGCCAAAGAATCGGCCGAAACCGCCAACCGGTCGCGGGGTGAGTTTCTGGCGAACATGTCGCACGAGATCCGCACGCCGATGGCCGCGATCCTGGGTCATGCCGACATTTTGAAGGATCACTTAACAGATCCGGACAACGTGCAGGTCGTCGAAACGATTCGTCGAAACGGCAACTTTTTGTTGAACATCATCAACGACATCTTGGACTTGTCGAAGATCGATGCCGGTAAGCTTGAAATCGAGCGGTGTCCGGTCCGTCCCGATGCCATCGTCGGTGAAATTCGTTCGCTGATGGACGTCCGAGCGTCCGAGAAGAAACTGCCGCTGAACGTCTCTTTTCGGAGCCCGGTTCCCGAGACCGTTCAAACCGACCCGGTGCGTCTGCGTCAGGTGCTGCTGAACTTGGTCGGAAACGCGATCAAGTTCACCGACGAAGGCGAGGTTTGTTTGCAAATCGATTTTGATGAATCCGAAAATCGCCTGATTTTTGACATCATCGATACCGGCATGGGGATACCTCGCGACAAACTCGATACGTTGTTCGAACCGTTCGCTCAAGTCGATAGTTCATCGACGCGATCATTCGGCGGCACCGGATTAGGATTGACGATTTGTCGGCGACTTGCCGAAGCGCTCGGCGGTGCGATCACCGTCGAAAGCGAACTCGGAAAAGGCAGCCGATTCACCCTCACGATGCCTGCGGAGAAGCCGGGGCAATTGATCCGACCCAACCTGGCCGTTGCGCCACCGGCGGACACGCCGCAGCAAGACGTTCGCCTTTCCGCCAGCGTCTTGGTCGTCGATGATCGTCGCGACATTCGATATCTCGCTCAGCATTTCATCGAGAAAGCCGGCGGCACCGTTCATACTGCCACCAACGGCCAAGAAGCGATCGATTTCATGGAATCCGATCGATCACCGGAAATCGACGTGATTGTGATGGACATGCAAATGCCGGTGATGGACGGTTACGAAGCGGCAACCCGACTGCGCCGTCGCGGCTGCAAACTTCCGATCATCGCCTTGACCGCAAATGCCATGAAAAGCGACCGTGACGAATGCTTGGCCGCCGGCTGCACCGACTACACGACCAAACCCCTCGATCGCCGCAAGCTGATCCGGATGATCGAGGAACTCGCAACGTGACGATCGACATCGAAACGCGTCCCCCTGTCATCCCATCAGTTGGAATGCGATGAGCGCGAAGGTTGCAAGAGTGATGCAGATCGATGCGACCGCCAGGATTCCGTCGTGAGCCAGCATCGCGAGCGCGAGGATAACAATGGCGGCACCCGCCAAGTTCGCGCTGAAGGGGATGAATTCCAGCACCGGTGTGCTCATCGCCACCAAGATCGCGGCGACCGCCAAAACCACGACGGTGGCATGGCTCATCATCCATTCCAGTCGAGGTGTCGCGATGAAATCGATCCAGCCCGCAGGTCGTCGGAGCCATCGGATCATCGATTCGACACGACGGCTCCTGATTTTCTGACGCGCCATCCAACTCGGGATCCACAGGTGTTCCCGACGGATAAGCATCTGGATGGATGACAGGATGACGATCGCCCCCAAAAAGACCGGCACACCGGGAATGTCGGCCGGGCCGGGGACCAACATGATCAATCCGGTGATCAGTAACAACGCCGCGAAGGAGTGTCGTCCGATTGCGTCCATCACCTGTCCGAATTCGAGCGACTCGTTGTCTTTGGCGACTCCTGCGATTTGATCGAGCAGGTTGGATACGGGAGTCTCATCGCCGCGGGTCATGCTACTGTCCGCTCGGCTGATACGATTCACTGAGCAAAACCACTTTGCCTCGATCAACGCCCTGTTCGACGCGGCGATGAGCTTGGGCGATTTCGTGCATCGGATAGCGACGATCGATCGTGACTTTCAACTTGCCCGACTCGTAAAGCCCGATCAGTTCACGCAGATCATCGGCGTTGGGTTTCGCCAGCATGACCTTGCCCGACTTTGACAAGGGCCAAGTCAGGGCTGTCATCAACATTCCTTTCAAGTTCGGTTCCGTGGAAACGTAGCGACCGCCTTTGTTCATCACGTCGCGGGCGTCACGGTACCTTGCTTTGCCCGCAACATCAAAAACGATGTCCCAGCTTTCCTTTGAATCCGTGAAATCGGTCACTGTGTAGTCATGGAAACGATCGGCCCCGAGCGACAAGCAAAATTCTCGGTTGTCTCCGCTGGCCACGGCGTCGACGTGACAGCCGTGGGCCTTGGCGATCTGCACCGCGAACATGCCGACGCCGCCGCTGGCCCCGTTGATCAATACGTGATCGCCCGGCGTCATCTTGCCGTGGTCGCGCAGCGATTGCAGAGCCGTCGTGCCGGCAAGTGGCATCGCGGCAGCCGTGTCGGTGGGCAGGGAGTCGGGCAGCTTGGCTACCGAATCGACGACGCACGCCGCGTAGTCCGCACAGGCACCACCACGAAGGGAAGGGAGGAACGCCATCACACGATCACCGACGCGGAGAGGCGAATCGGCCGCACAATCGACGACGATGCCGGCGACATCGTAGCCCGGAACCCGGGGAAAACCGCCGGGCAAAAGACGTTTCATCTGACCACTTCGCAGTCGGTAATCGATCGGATTCACACCGGACGCCCAGACCTCGATCAAGACTCGGCCCGGAAGCCGCTTGGGCAACGGAACCGTTCCCACGCGGAGCACGCTCGCGTCGCCGTAGCCGTCATAGACCATCGCCCGCATGGTCGCCGACGGGCGAGACACGGTCTCCGTCGGTTTCGTCTCAGCCGACACTCTCAATCCCATGAATTATCTCTGACTCGATCCCACACCGACGGCTTTCGATGCGAGTTGAACCACAGGGTCGCCACGGTGACTCCCAGTGCGACGCCGGCAACGAAGCTGGTCATCACGGACTCGGTCGGGCGATTGGCGATACACTCGCTGGGATGCATCAAGGCGAACCTGGTAGATTCCCCTGCCTGGTTCAGCCTGTCTTCGGTCGCCTGGGCCACTTGGTCAATGACCGAACCGTCCGGCGCGAACTCTCCGACGACTGATTCAATTTCCTCGTCACTCGCCTCGACACGAGGCTTGACGAATTCGGTGATCGCTCGGGAATCGTCCGGACATTGGTCCAATTGCTCTCGGCTGAGGTGCGGCCATCGCCGGGTGATCGCCTCGCGTACCCGTTCCCAATCCGCACGGTGGGCTGAAGCTTTGTCGGTTGTTCTTGTTTCGATTGGAGGATTCATGATTTTCATTCCTTCGTGAATGCCAGTGGCTTGGGGTGCCCGATTGTGTCGGGGGAGCGAACGGCGTGCCAAAAAAGCGATGTCAGATCGCCACGCGGGCCGCAAGCCGTGGTGGGTCGATGATGACGCCCTTATCGCGGCATGAAGATTGCACTGGACGCTTCTCAACCAGGTGTTCTTCATGTTGCGATGCCCCAAAACGACCGATCTTCCCGCGACTTCTGCGACCGTGTTGGTCGTCGATGACACCGCCTCGGCGAGGTACTTGGTCACCAAGACGCTTGACGACCTAGGGTTCACCACGCTGATCGCGGCCGACGGTGCCGCGGCGTTGTCAAGCGTTCGCGACTATCATCCCGACGCGATCGTGACCGACCTGGAAATGCCCGGCATGGACGGAGAACGGCTGATCGAAAAACTGCGAAGCAGTGCACACGGCTGGATCCGCGGTTTGCCGATCATCGTTTGCAGTTCCAAAACGGATGCCAAGACTGTCGGCAAACTCAGGCAGTTGGGGGTCGACGCGGTCGTCCCCAAACCCGTCGATCGGCGACTGCTGGCCGAGGAAGCGTTGAGACTTTTCAACAAGACCTGAGTAAGTCAATTCCGCAAAGCAATGACGAAGCGTTTCGTCCGGAACGATGACCGGATCAATGATGATCAGGCTTCTCCGCATGAATGATCGTCGCCGTGACCATCGACCCGAACAGGAACGGGTGATCGTCGGACGACCTCCGGCGACGAATTCGGAAAATCACCGGAGGATCCCGTAGGCTTCACGCACCAGGGCCTCGCCGTGGGTTCGCTCCAGCCTGCGGATGGTGAAATGGGCACGCGCCAGGTCTTGATAGTGATCGATGAAGTAACTGTTGATCAGCGCCCCGCCGAGGGCTCCGATCACCGGGATCGCCTGGGCGGCGATTTTTTCGCTGACGACGACGCCGAACCGTTTTCCGATTTGGGCCACCAACTTTACGAGCGGTGGAGCAGCCTTGTCGGCCATGCCGTTCTTCAAAATGTACTGCGAAGCTTCGCGAATTTGCTTGGCCATCGCCGCACGCACGGCGAAATAACCGAACTCGGTATCGTCATCGACGGCGGCTTGGTTGCCCGGATCGAGAGCAAAGACTTGCAAGCAAGCCAGTCGGGACTCCACGCCCGACAGGTCCTCACCCTCGCTCCGCGCGATGTCGGCAACGCTCCGTAGAATCAGGACAGTCGACACGGGCAACTCCGCCGCGATGGTCGCGCCGCCGAACGCACCGCCGGCCGCGCCGGCCACCCCGGCCAGCAATTTGTGGGTCAACAACTTGGGCTTGCCGGTCGACGCGGAGTCGTCGCCGAGCGTCCGCATCGCGACATCCAGGGCCACCGTCAATGACTTGTCGATCGCCATGTACAACGTCTTTTCCGCCGCCTCGGGCAACATCTTCAGCGACGCCGTGATCGGAGCCCCCATCAATTCGGTGAGCCGATCGGCGATGCCGTGATGTTCCAAAATCCGCTTGGCATCTCTCAGCTCCGCCAACGCGTCGTCGGAAAGCTTGCCTTGCAGTAAATCGTTCGTGTCTTCCGTCATCGGTTTTCCTATTCGTTGCCGTCCAGAGGCGGGGGGAGTTCGTAGACCGCGTAGGTCGAATTTTCTTCCGGAGCGGTCGGATAGAGCCTAACCAGGGGAAGGTTCTGACCACAAATCCGCCGGTCCGCCAACAGGTAGCGGACCCCGTAATCCCGTCGATATTCGCGCAGCTTGGCGTACTGAATCGTGACCCGCATCATTCCGAGTCGTCGCGGAAACACGTCACCGAATCGTCTTGACCACTGGACCAACGACGCGGCGTCTTGCGGCACGTCTTTGAAATTGACGACTTCGGCGCGCTGGGCGTACCATTTGAACGTCTGCTGATGCCGCGGCGTCAAAAAAACTTCGGACGTCGGCGTGCTGTTTCGAATGAAGTCACAGACTTTCAACCAGTCCTGGTAGACGGCTCGCTGCACGGCGATCGGCACGTCTTTGTCGTATCCGAGCAGTCGGTTGCTGGCCGACGGAGGCACGCCGAGGCGAGTCCGCTCGATGGTCGAAGACACAAACATCATCAGGGTGACGCCAAACACGACCACGCCGATCAGTGTTCCCGGTCGGCGTACCGTCGACGCATCGCCACGACCGTCGATCCACGCGGCGATCAGTCGCACCGATGCCAGGGCCAACAGCAGCGGAACCATTACGTCGGTCAAACGGAACCAATAATAACGAAGCAGGCGGGCTACCCAATCTGAATCCAGTCCCGGCGCGAACCCGATCACGAGTCCGACGCCCGCAATCAGAACCGTTCCGCCGACGAACAAGACCAGTCGCTGCCAGGCCGACCGGTCACCCATCGTCCCGTCTGCATCATTCGTCCCGTCTGCATCGATCGTCGCGGCAAGCCGGAGCATCCATGCGGTCACCGTCGCGGCAACGATCAAGACAAAATGACGAACGAACCAGACCGCCGGAAAGGTGGACGGCAACAGGTGATGAGCGATTCGAAAGAACACGTACGTCCGAGCCGACGTGATCGCTTGATCGGCCGAGACGCCCATCGTCAATGCGATCGCGGGAATCAATCCGAACAGCGAAAGCCCACCGCCGATGAACAAACCAGGAGACAAGAATCTTCGCCAAGCCGACCGCTCGTGCTTCGAAAAAGCCTCGGTCATCAGCCACGCGAACATGCCGGCGACCACGCACCAGCCACCGACCAAAATGTGAAAGGCCGCCGCCGCGCCGAACCAAATCCAAGCCGAACTCCAGCGACCGCGTAGCATCGCCGCCAAGCCCAACATCGCCAAACCGTAAGCGGGGATCTTCGCTTCGGTGCCCCCGAACACCCATTCGCCGGCCAGATTCCCGTATTCGATCCCGGCCGCCCAAATGACCAGCACACCGCAGGCGGCAAAAGGCATTCGAATCAAAGTGTGACAAACCCGCTGCAGACCGACCGCGATCATCGACCATCCCACGAACCGGGCGATCCAAGCCGTCGTCGTCAGCGAAAAAAACTTCGTCAACCAACCGAACATCAAATAGTACGTCGTGTGTGCCTTGCCCGACGACGCAAAAAGGTCCCGGCCGCACCAATCGGGATCCCAAAAGTTCTTGGCCTTCACCAAATAATGAGCTTCGTTGACCATCGGCGGCAGATCGCCGGCATAGGCAAAGATCAACAACAACAGGCAAGCGAACTCGCCCCAACACTGACGCCGCGGTCGGCGGATCCGTTCGTGATCCGGGGTGTTCCTATCGGCCGACATCAGCGCACCCCTCGGTCCGACGCGAGGTTCAAGATTCTCTCCGCCGCCACGGTGGCGGGATTCGCGACGCAGCGAATCCGATCGGCGTGCCGTCGAAGCCGGTCGGTTTCCACGGGCGAAGCGTCACCGAGCAACCGCCGCAAAACGCCGGCCAAATCGCGATCCTTACGAAGCCAAACGCCGCAGCCGATTCGCTCCACCCGCGCGGCGTTGTCGAACTGGTCATAAGCCATCGGCCGAATGACTTGCGGGATTCCCGCGGCCAACGCCGCGGAAGTCGTGCCGATGCCGCCGTGATGCACGATCGCCGCACAGGAGGGCAACAGTCGGCTCAGCGGCAGGTACGTGGCTGTCCGGACGACGGCAGGCAAGTTCGCCGGAAAGTTCTCCTCGTGGGTGCTCAACAAAAGGCCGGGATGATTCAGCCGGACACAAGTTCGCACGGCGGCATCAAAAAAACGCCGGCAGTGATGATGAGCGGTTCCCGCGGTGAACACGATCGGCCGGGTCGAAACCGAAGCCGCTGAATCAAAATCATCTCCGGCGATATCCTCGCACGGAAAACCGAGCGTTTCCAACTGCGGGTATTTTGACACCCAAGCGTCGGCGAACCAGGACGGATACATTGCCAAGATGCGATCGGGCGACAGCCACCAGTGGTGAAAAATTCGCCTCGCGACAGGCGCACCGTTTTGCTTCTGAACACGATGAACCGCCGGCCCCAGGACGGGATCCAAGACGAACTTGTCGCCCGCCCAGTAAGCGGCCCGGACCAGCCACGCCGGGCGCGTCGGCTGTCGCCGCAGCAACCGTGGCGGATGAATTTCGTCGCGCAGCATCGACGGTGCCAAGTGAATATCGACCAAAGGCACATCGTCGCGGTGTTCGCGAAACAGACGCGACGCCAAATCCAAAGGATGCGACACCAGCACGGTTTCACCGAGTCGATGATGTTTGTCGATGACTTGTTGGTGTCGCTTGATCAACGGCACCGCGACGCCGTCGAGCAATCGGCGGACACCGCCAAACGCGGTCCAGACACGACGGTCACTGAGCAACTGATCAAATTCCTGTCGGGAGACGATCGTTTCGCTCTGCAATCCGGCCGCTTCGGCAAGCGGGACGTAGGGCTCCGCCAGCGAGATCACGACGTCGCAACCGCGGAGTCGCAATTCTCGGCCGATCGCAATCATCGGGTTCACATCGCCCCGGGAACCGGGGGCCGACAGAATCGCCAGGGTCAACGTTTGATTCCGTATTCTGTGATCTTGCGGTACGCCGTGGCACGACTGATGCCGAGCAACTTTGCGGCCGTCGGCACACTGCCGCCGGACTTCTGCAAGGCTTGCCGGATCAATCGCTTTTCCCATTCGTCGATACGGAGCGTGTCCAGTCGACTGACGCCGGCATCGCGGAGTCCGAGATCGTCTTCGCGAATCATCGGGTCATCGGCCATGACGACGGCGCTGTCGATCACATTGCGCAGCTGGCGGACGTTACCGGGCCAAGCGTAAGTGTGCAGGTTTGATCTCGCGTTCTCGGACAATTGCAAATTCAAGCGTCCGTGTTGGCGACAGAAATGCTGGAAGAAGTGATCGATCAACAGTCCTATATCCTCGTCGCGATCCCGCAGCGGCGGCACCGAAAGTTCGAACACGCTCAAACGGTAGAACAGGTCCTCGCGAAATTTGCCTTCGCGGACGAACTCCGCCAGATCACGATTCGTCGCCGCGATGACACGGACGTCGACCAAGACTTGTTCGGTCGCGCCGACCGGCAGAAAAGGGTGGCCTTCCAGAATGCGAAGCAATTTCGCTTGGCCTTCCAAGGTCAGCTCCCCGATTTCATCCAAGAACAACGTGCCGGTGTGAGCCTGTTGAAACCAGCCGACGTGATCCTTGTCCGCGCCGGTGAACGATCCTTTCTTGTGTCCGAACAATTGGCTTTCGATCAGGTCGTGCGGGATCGCCGCGCAATTGACCGTCAGCATCGGCCGTTCATTTCGCGGACTGGACCGATGAACGGCACGGGCAACCAGTTCTTTCCCGCTACCGGATTCACCGCGGATCAAGACCGAACCGTTCGCCC
>CAYVRC010000064.1:0-23344 GCA_964453205.1 uncultured Pirellulaceae bacterium
AAACCGAAGCACCACGACGGTCCCGTGACCGACGTCGACAAAGGTGGCTTCCAAAGTCTTAGCCGGCAATTCGCTCGGTCGCGTCGCCGTCACGATCGCCAGTGCGATCCACGTCAGCCAAGCCGTCGCACCGGCCAACAGTCGACGCCTGCTCGTCCAAAAACCGCTCGTCCAGAAACCCTTGCCCGCGTCCTCGTTCCGCGTCCACGCCGCGACGATCAACCACGCCAACAACAAGACGTAAAACGCGATGACCATCGCCAGCGGCGGACGTGGAAGCCAGACGTGTCCGCCGGGCACGCCCGCGGCGAATTCGATGATCCCGCGCATGAGCGACAAGCTGACGTGACAAAGCCATCCCGCGGGCATTGCCAAAACCGGTGACACCGCATCCAAACCGATCGTCAACAAACCCGCCGCCAACGCGACGAACATCGGCGGGCCCAAAGTAACGTTGGTCAGCGCACTGATCGGCGAGATCACGTTGAACTGATACCAAACCAACGGCGCGGCGACCAAAGTCACGGCCGAGCTGAACAAGAACGCCGCGCGCAGCGAAATCAAAAACCTTCGCCCGTGAAACCACCAAACCGATCTGGATTTGTCGATCAGCTTGTCCAGTTGATCCTCCCGAGCGATTTCGTCTTGAATCGAAATCGAATCCGTGACACGGCGACGTCCGCAAAGGACCAACGTCGCGACGGCCAGAAAGGAAAGCTGAACCCCGACGCTCCGCAACAGCAGCGGATTCCAGAACAGCAGGATCAGCGCCGCCAACCCCAGCGAATTTAAGGACACCGCCGGCCGATGCAACGTCAGCGACAGGGCGAAAGCCGCGACCAAAATCGCCGCGCGTACCACCGGCGGCCGTCCGCCGGTCACCGCCGTGTAAAACAGACAAGTCGCCAAGATCAATACGACCCGCCAGCGCACCGACAAGCCCGCCAACGTTGCCAACCACTGCGCCATGACGACGACGATCGCCAAATGCAATCCGCTGACCGACAGCAAGTGTGCCGTTCCGGTCACCAGCAATAAGTCACGCGTCGGTCGTTCGACGAACTCCCGTTGCCCCAGCACCAAAGCCATCGCCAGCGGTCCGCTCGAATCGTCCGTGTGTCGCAGCAAGCTTTCACGACCACTCGACGCGACCGCCGCGACGGCCCGCATCGGCAAGTCGAACCAAGACGTCGACGCGGAGGCGACGACCACCCCACCGGCATTGTCGATCAAGAATCGCGCGTGAACGCCGCGTTGCCGGTAAACGTCACGCAAGTCGGGTTCGCCGGGATTGCTGGGCCTGCGAAAGCCGCTCAGGTCGCCGAACAAGGTCACCGTGTCGCCGACGCTGAGATCGGTGAGCGGTTCGTCGACGGTGACAAGAACTCTGCCGCCGGTCGGCACAAACGCGACGCCGCTTCGAAACGCGGTCGTTCGTGCCTCGAACTGCGTTTGCAATTCCGACTGTCCACGCAATCGTCGCTGCGTCGATAGCGGATGCCGTCGCAACACGGGCGGCCGGTCGATGACGGCTCGGACGATTGCGGGCTGCACGGTTTCGCCGGCGAGCTGTCGAATCGGTGCAGCCTGATACGACCGGGCAACCGATCGGTGCCTCAGGCCGTAACAGGGAATGATCAACAAGATCACGGCGATCGTCGGCGGAGCGGATCGGTGGTGCGGCGGGGAACCCACGGCCTGTGGGCCCAAAGCGAAGGCCGCCGTGGCCAGACCGAGCAGCCCCAACGACGTCCACCAAGCCGCCGCGGTGGGCGTCCCCAGCTGATCGAGCAGGATTCCGACGCACGCTGCGGCCGACAGGATCACCAACGGAAACCGATGCAGCCAATCACGGTCCGGCCGATCACGGGTCGCGGATCGTTTCCCGCTCGGTACTCTATCAATCAAGTCGGACATTCGCGAAAACATAACCTGTCGGCGTCGACTTTGCCGATCCGAATCCAGCCGATCCGACGCACAGGGTTCCCCTTCGGAAACACTTTCATGAAATCACCAGCTTTGCTGATCGCCGCCACCGTCGCGTTGTCCGCGGCGTTCTCATCGGCTCAAGACGACACCCGGACCGCCATGCCGATTCAATATCCTGAAAGCAAAACCGTCGACGTCAGCGACGACTATCACGGCCGCGTCGTCGCCGATCCCTATCGTTGGCTCGAAGACGTCGAAAGTGACGAAACGGCGGCCTGGGTCGCGGCACAGAACAAGATCACGCAAAGCTACTTGGAAAACTTGCCACAGCGCCAGGCGATGCGGCAAAAGCTGGAGACCTTGTGGAACTACGAGCGTTACGGGTTGCCCGAAGCCCAGGGCGAATCGGCCGCAAGCAAGACTTACCTGTACACCCACAACGACGGCTTGCAGGACCAGAGCGTTTTGTACAAGACCGATTCGTTGGAGGCCGAACGCCAGGTCCTGATCGATCCCAACAAGCTCAGCGACGACGGCACCGTGGCGCTGGCCGGTTGGGTGCCCACCGATGACGGTGATTTGGTCGCTTACGGTCTGGCCGACGGTGGCAGCGATTGGCGGACTTGGAAAGTTCGCGACGTCGCCACCGGCCAGGATTTGGACGACGTCGTGCGGTGGGTCAAGTTCAGCGGGATCGCTTGGATGCCCGACAATAGCGGATTCTTTTATGCCCGATACGACGAACCGGTCGACGGCCAAGCCATGACCGGCACGAACGAAAACCAAAAGCTGTACTTTCACGCTCTGGGAACGAATCAGTCCGCCGATCGTCTCGTGTTGCAACGTCCCGATCAACCGAAGTGGGGATTTTCGCCCGAAGTGACCGACGACGGCCGCTACCTGGTGATCGGGAACTGGAAAGGCACCGAACCGAAAACGCAGGTCTTCCTGGGTGATTTGCGGCAAGACGAGGTGACGGTCGTGCCGCTGATCGAAGGCTTCGACGCCGATTACACGTTCGTCGCGTCGATCGACAACACGATGTATTTCCTGACCGATCACGAAGCTCCCCGACGTCGGCTGATCGCGGTCGACGTCGACGATCCGGCGCGGGAAAACTGGCGAGAGGTCATCCCGCAAGACGACGCCGATGTCTTGGAAAGCGTCAGTCTGTTCGGGGAGACGTTTTACGCCAGTTACTTGAAAGACGCCCGGGCACGCGTGGCCAGATTCGGGATCGACGGGACCGCCCGAGCCGATTTGTCGCTTCCCGGTGTCGGATCGGTGGCCGGATTCGGTGGCAAGCAAGATGCCAGCGAAACGTTTTTCAGCTTCACCAACTACGTCACCCCGACGTCGATCTACCGCCTGGATTTGGCAACCGGCGAGGTTTCTTTGTGGCGATCACCGCAAGTCGATTTCGCCGTCGACGATTACTTGACCGAACAGCTCTTTGTGACCGGCAAGGACGGGACGAAGGTGCCGATGATCATCACGAGGCACAAGGATTCCCAGCTCGACGGTCGAAATCGCACGTTGCTTTACGGTTACGGCGGCTTCAACATTTCGTTGACGCCGTCCTATTCCCCCGCGATCGCCGGTTGGTTGGATTCGGGCGGCATTTACGCGGTCGCCAACATGCGTGGCGGCGGGGAGTACGGTCGACAGTGGCACGAAGACGGGATGCGTTTGAAAAAACAGAACGTGTTCGACGATTTCATCGCCGCGGCCGAACATTTGATCGAAAACAACTACACCCGCAGTGATCGCCTGGGCATTCGCGGCGGCAGCAACGGCGGTCTGTTGGTCGGCGCGGTGATGACGCAGCGACCCGAGTTGTTCGGCGCGTGTCTGCCCGCCGTCGGCGTGATGGACATGTTGCGGTATCACAAGTTCACGATCGGCTGGGCTTGGGCGACCGAATACGGCAGCAGCGACGAGGCGGATCAGATCGATAACCTGCTCTCGTACTCGCCGCTGCACAACTTGAAAGCCGGCACGTGTTACCCGCCGACGCTGGTGACGACGGCCGACCGAGACGACCGCGTGGTGCCCGGACACAGTTTCAAGTTCGCCGCCGCGTTGCAAGCGGCTCAAGGGTGTGCGAACCCGACGTTGATCCGCATCGAAACCCGGGCCGGTCACGGTGCCGGCACGCCCGTCAGCAAACGCATCGAAGAATACGCCGACCTGTGGGCGTTCCTGATCGAAGTACTTCAGTAACATGCTTTTTCAAGAACCACCCGATTCGCCTTACGACTTACGCTTCGATCTGTTCGGGTTTCCGATCCGCATCGCTTGGACGTTCTGGTTGGGCGCGACGGTGTTCGGTTACGGATTGGCCGATGACGTCGACAGTCTGTTTGCCGAAACCAGTCCCGGCCGACTGCCCCTGTTGTTGTTGTGGGCGGTGTGCCTGTTGGTATCGATTCTGATTCACGAACTCGGGCACGCGTTTGCATTCCGTCGCTTGGGGATCGAATCATCGGTGCTGCTGTATCACTTCGGCGGATTGGCGACTCCGCGGAGCAGTCATTCGTCGGGAAGTTTTCATTTCGCCCCCGTTTCCCGGCTCAGCCCGGCCCAAGACTTGTTCGTTTCGGCTGCCGGACCGGCCCTGCAAATCGCCTCGGCCGTCGTGCTGACCTTGGTCTTCAAAGCGGCCGGCTACGGCGCGGCCGCTTACGGGCTCATGCCGCTGTTGGACCGGATCGACTGGCTTCAGGTCGGCGATCGGTTGCCTTCGGTGGGTCTGTTTTCGCTGTCGCTGTTTTACATCTTGCCCAGCGTGTTGTGGGCGTTTTTGAACCTGTTGCCGGTGTATCCGCTCGACGGCGGACGCATCGCGCGTTCGCTGATTCAACTGGGCGGCGGAGAAGTGGATCAATCGTTGTGGTTAAGCCTGATCGTCGCCGTGTTGATGGCCGTGTGGGGTTTCACGGGTGGTCAATTCTTCTTGGGCATCTTGTTCGCATCGTTGGCGATGGGGAACTATCAGATGCTGCAACAGTTCGGCGGACGATTCTGAAGTCGACGTCGAAGTGGTCACGCGTTGCTTCCGCGAACGTGATCGTTGCGATGGAAGAAGCGACGACTCGGCGACACCGCAGCGACGCAAAAACGTCAAGCATCGATGGTTGATGAAGCGCATCAAGCGCTCAACGGGCGACTCGACGTACCAAATTTTTTTTCTTTCGCAACCACTTTTTTGTTGAAAAGATGTTGCGAAATTCGAAGAGTTGCGTACAGTGACGCGCAGTTTTTTAACGGTTGATCGAGTGCATCAGTGTGACGTGGATGTCACGACGCGTTGGATCAACCACGATTCATGTTGGTGAGCCGTGGCCGGTGACTTCTGAAACGCAAGTTTTTCAAGTCACAATGACTCGCCGACAGTTCCTTTCTCGCGGAGGAAGAACATGGCCAAGAAGAAAGCAGCCAAGAAGAAAGCTACGAAGAAACGTGTCGCCAAGAAGCGTGCCACGAAGAAACGCGTAGCAAAGAAGAAGAGCGCAAAGAAGGCGGTCAAGAAGAAGACCGCTAAGAAACGAGCGACCAAGAAGAAGGCCGCCAAGAAGAAGACCGCTAAGAAGCGGGCGACCAAGAAGAAAGCCGCCAAGAAGCGCCGTTAGGACCACTGAGTCTGCGTTTTTCTTGGTCGGAGCGTGAATTTCACCTCCGACTCTTCCTTAAGAATTTCTTTGCCACGTCGAACTTGTCGACGTGGCTTTTTTTGGGCACTCGGGTCGTCTGCGGCCCCGCAGTCTGGACCCGTCACAGGGTCGGCAGCGTCGGCGCGGTGCCCTGAGAGGCGGCTCGGGCCGCCAAATGACGGACGAGCGCCTTGGCGACCTTTTCGACCGGTGCGGCCGCCTGGGCGTCGTCGCGGATCACCGTGTGTAACCGGCCTTCGTCGCCGGCGACTCGTAATCGAATGTCGATGGGTAACCCGCCGAGGAACGAAACGCCCAGCGTTTCGGCTTTCTCGCGTGCACCGCCGCGACCGAAGATGTCGTAGGTCTTGCCGTTGTCGGGACACAGAAACCCGCTCATGTTTTCGACCATGCCGGCGATCGGGATGTTGACCTTGCGAAACATGCTGATCGCCTTGACGGCGTCCAATAACGCGACCTCTTGCGGCGTGCAAACGACGACGGCGCCGGCGATCGGCACCGACTGGGACAACGTCAGGGCGATGTCGCCGGTCCCCGGCGGCATGTCGATGATCAGATAGTCCAGTTCGCCCCAGCGGGTATCCCGCAAGAACTGTTGAACGCTGCCGTGCAGCATCGGACCGCGCCAAATGACGGCTTGATCGGGTTCGACCAGAAAGCCCATCGACATCACCGGCATCTCGCCGTCCAACAGGATCGGTTCGATTTTTTTGTCCGCATCGACCGACGGACGACCTTGCAGGCCCAGCAGATGCGGGACACTGGGGCCGTACACGTCGGCATCCATCAAGCCGACGCGGCTGCCGAGTTTGCCCAGCATCACGGCGATCGATGCGGCCACCGTGCTCTTGCCGACACCGCCTTTTCCACTACCCACCAGAATCACGCTTTTGGCGCGCAAACCGAGCTGACCGATGCGGGCCGGCGGACGATGGTGCGTGACGACGTTCGCTTCGACCCGGTGGCCGGGAAAAGCGGCCGTCAGTTTTGCGTCCAGCGCGTCGGTGACTTCATCGACGATCGGCAGGGCGTAGGTCGTGACGCCGACGGTGTATCGAATCAACGAGTCCTCGATTGCCACGTCGATCACCTGTCCCATCGGACCCATCTTGCGACCCGTTTCCGGATCGGGATGGCTTTCCAAGATTTCGCGAACGGCGGAAACGGTCGGTTCAGACATGGCAAGGTCGCAGCGGCGCGGGGCGGACGGGGCGGAGGAAGTGACATCGGACGAAGGTCAGTCTACGCCGGGCGGCCATCACCTCAATCCCGGGGCCAACAGCCGCGCGACCGACCACAGATCCTCCGGATGACGCAAAGTCGCGTCGGCACCGGCCGCCATGAATCGCATCCGATCGACGTTTCCCAGCCGCCGCCCGGCCACTCCTTGGCGACAACCCGGGAAGACCGATCGCAGCCGACGCACGCACTGCAGAACCTCGATCGCCGGCAACGCGTCGACGTGCCACAGCACCGCGGCGGGCTTGTGGTTGACCAATTCGGCGATCAAGTCGAACCGATTGCCGAGGCGACGATGATCCAAGCGAACGATTTCGGCAAGCCGATCTTCGACAAAATTTCCGTACTTGCTTTGACGCGAGAAAAAGGTTCGCAAAGCCATCGACCACGCCTCGTCACGTTCGACGACCGCAAACGTCGGTCGATCGGCGATCACCTGGCGAACGGCTTTTTCGACATCGATGTTCGTCGGCGGGTGACGTTTCATGTTGCGGCGGAATTCATCGTGCGGCGGCGTCCTCACCGGTGTCGTCCAAGCGACGCAGCAATCGGGCGCGGCTGATGCCCAAACGCCGCGCCGCTTCGGCGCGGTTCCCGTCGCTCGCCCGCACCGCATCGCCGATCAATCGACGTTCGATGGCGGCCAACGTCGCGTCCAAGTCGATCGTGGTCGCTTCCGCAACGGGAACACGCCCGGGGCGAAAGGATCGCACGGCCAAGGGCAGGTGTTCTTTGCCGATCGCGGTGCCGGTACACACGTTCGCGGCATGGCGGACGGATTGTTCCAGTTCGCCGACGTCCCCGGGCCACGGGTATCGGACCAAAGCGTCCAGGGCTTCGCGGCTGATTCGTTCGGCGTCGCTGGTTTTTCGCTTGCCGGATTCCAGCATCGCGGTGGCGATCAGCGGCACGTCGTCGCCGCGGCCGGCCAGCGGCGGAACACGAATCACCAGGCCGCACAGAGATTCCATCAATTCGTTCGCCGCGGTGTCGGTGAAGTCTTCACCGCTCGCCAACGCGATCAAACGCAGCCGGTTTCCGAAGACCTCTTTCCACTGGCCCAAGCGGACTTGCGCGTCATCGGGCGTTTGGTCCAGCTTGGCGATGATCGCGGTCGCCGTCGACGTTTGCCCATCGGTCAGGTGGGCGACCAGCGGCGCCCCGACGGCTTCCAAAAGTTCCAAGTCCATCAACGAACCGTCGATCACGTCCAAGGGTTCGGTGGGATCGGCCGACGCGTGCAGACGTCGCGCGATCGTTTCGGCGGGGAAGCCGTCCGGTGCGATGATCAACGTGTCCTCGCGGAGGCGGGCGGCGACGTCGATCTGTCGCCGGAGCCGGCGAGCGGCCGAGCTGTTTCCGGCCACCACGGCGTCGTGAAAACGTCGGTTGTCGTTTCGCCAAGTGTCCAGCAGACGTTGCAATTCCAACGTTTCGAACAGTCCGCCGCATTCGGGACCCGGTCGCAGTGGCGGAAACCCGGCGGTGCCGATGATCCCCAGCGTCCAGGGTGCCGCGGGATCGCCCACTGACACGAACGTGACGTGCCGATCGTCGTTGGCCGCCGCGCGGACGATGACACCGGCTTGGTGAAGTCCCGGCGGTGGCCGCAGCTGTTCCAGCGCGTCGCGAAGCCCCGGGGGCTGCGATTCGCCCGCCGGTGATTCCGCGTCGGAGTCGTCCGCCCCGGCCGATCGACCCCACAGGTCATCGCTCGGGCAGCCGACGATCGGGCCGAGTGCGTCGCTGGCGAAAATGACTCGCAGTTGTTCGTCCAGCATCCAGATCGCCACGTCCGCGACGATCAACCGTTTCGCAAAGCCGCGGAGTTCCGTGACGCTGGGCAAGGATGTCGACTCACACGCGGTTGTGCCGGTCTAGAACGTGTCCAGGATGAAGTGGTGTCCGCTGTGGAACCGGCGATTGCTGGGATAGAAATTGTGCCACCGTTTATTGTAAACCGGGATCCGCATTTCGGCCGGATAGCGGTGGTAAAGGCTGTCACTGCTTTTGTAGTAATCCTGCCCGTAGAAATTCTGCGGATAGTAAACATACGGATAGTGGTAAAAGCGATTCCAGTCCCGAGTGCTGGCTCCGCCGCCCCACGCTTGGCCGTAGGCTCTCGGATCGGCCGAAGCGGTTCCGGTCATGGAAAAGGCGAGGGCCGCGATGGCGGCGGCGAACAAGAGTTGACGGATCATTCAGTGATTCCCCCTGCGAATGATGTGCGGCGCGCGGCAGCAGCGGGATATCCCGTGCAATCCGACGTACCGCTTCTATCGGCACGACCGCCCCGGCGGGTTGAGTCGACCTGAGCGGGTTTTGCCTTCTCACGAACCCCGTCGGGCACCTATCATGAGGGAACACGGCGTCCGGACGATTGATTTTTCGCACCGGGCGTCCGGTGTGACTTCGCCCGGCTTGTCCTCTCCCGGCGGAACACACGCGGTGCTCCCTTCGTACTCTCCTTCATGAACATGAAAAACGTGATGTCCAATTCAGTTCGGCTTTCGGTTTGTCTGACGATCGCCATCGTTTTAGCCGGATCGACTCCCAGCGGGGCGTGCCCGTTTTGCAGCGCCGTGTCGCAAACGTTGCGTCAGGAAATGAAGGTCATGGACGCGGTCGTGATCGCCGAAGCCATCGACACCCAAGAAACCCGCAACGAAGACACCGGCGGCGTGCGAATGAGGATCTTGCGGATCCTCAAGGGTGACGACCATGTCCGGGTCGGCGACGAAGTCACGGCGGTTTACTTCGGCGACATCACCAAGTCGCGTCGCTTCATGCTCAGCGGCGTCGAGCCCCCGAATCTCCAGTGGTCCTCCCTGCCGCTGAACCCGCGTGCCGAAGATTACGTGGTCGCGGTCAGCAATCTGGACGAGGAAGATGCCACCGAGCGACTTCGCTTTTACATGGATTTCCTGCAGGACGAAGACACGATGTTGTCGCGTGACGCTTACGACGAATTCGCGATCACTCCGTACGAAGCCGTGCGAAAACTGAAACCCGACATGGATCACCGGCAATTGGTCACTTGGATCCAAGACCCGGAGATGTCAGCCGATCGCAAAAGGCTGTACTTGACCATGCTGGGCGTGTGCGGCGACGAAACCGACTTGCCGATGTTGGAAGGGATGTTGCGGAGCACGCAAAAGAGCGCCCGCACGGGACTGGACGCATTGATCGCCTGTTATTTGACGCTGGCCGGCGAAGAAGGCCTTCCCCTGGTCGACGAGTTGTTTTTGGACAACGACACCGCCAAGTATGCCGACACCTACGCGGCGATCATGGCGGTGCGTTTCCACGGCACCGAGGGTGACGTGATCGCCCGCAGCGCGTTGATCGAATCACTGCACTACGTGCTCGAACGCAAAGATCTGGCCGACCTGGTGATCCCGGACTTGGCCCGCTGGGAAGACTGGTCGCAGATCGCCCGATTGAAAAAGTTGTTCGTCGAGGCCGATCAAGACAACAATTGGGTGCGTGTCCCGGTCGTGCTGTACATGAAAGCCTGTCCGTTGCCCGAGGCGGCCGAGGCACTGGAGGAACTGTCCGAGATCGACCCGGAAAGCGTCAAGCGGGCGAACACCTTCTTCACGATTCCGCAACCGGCCGCGACTTCCACCGATACCGAGCCGGAGGCCGCCCAGGCGTCGTCGTAGGCGGTTCCGAACCGAGCCGGGGACGCCGGACGGTCGCCTGAACCGTCGCGTCGCCGCCGACGTAAAAGCACAATCCGAGCGAAAAGCACAAACCGTACGGCGGCCGGTGGTCCGTCGTTTCCCCTTCCTGACCACTTATGATCCTCCACTGTTGATCATCACGGGCGGTAGACCGCCCGATCGGAGCCGAGCCCATGTCCGTCGAGACCATGTCCCCAGAGAGCACGTCTTCGGAAAGCCTGTCCGCGGAGGCCGTGTCCGCAGAAAGCACGTCCGCCGAGCCTCAATTGTCGACCGCGGCCGACGCGGTCGAGTTTCCGTACCGGGCAATCAGCCCGTGGGCGATCCTGTCGTTGATTTTTGCCGGACTGGCGTTGATCGGTTTGTTGTGGTGGCCCGCGTTGGTGGTGACGTTCCTGGGAATCATTGCGGCGGTCGCCGGGATTCGCAGCATCAAGAAATACCCGGACGAGTTCAGCGGCGGTTCGCTGGTCATGGCCGCTTTGGGCCTGAACCTTTTGTTGTTGGTCGGCGGTGCGGCGCGGCACGCCTACATCTACGCCACCGAAGTTCCCGACGGTTACGAAAGGGTCGCGTTTTATCAGCTCCAGCAGCCCGACGATGCTCCCGACGTGCCGGCCGATTTGGCATTTGAGATTGACGGCAAACCGGTGTTCTTGAAAGGCTACATCCATCCTTTGTCCGGCAGCGGCATGCTTCGTCAATTCATCTTGGTGCCTGACCTGGGAACCTGCTGTTTCGGCGGGCAACCCAAGGCGACGGACATGATCGAAGTGACGTTGCGAAACGGCCAGACCGTTCGGGCGGGCTTCGTCAAAAAGAAACTCGCCGGAGATTTCAAGTTGAATTCCGCCGCCCGTGAGGTGAACGGGTTCGAAAATGCCATCTATTACCGCATGAAAGTCGACCAGATCAAATAATGCATCTCTCCCCTCTGCCGGCCGTTTGTTTTTCGATCATCCTCTTCGCCGCGGCGGGTCTGCTCGCCCCGAGGGCGACGGCCCAGCGGAGCGGTTCGACCGGATCCGCGTCGGGAGAGGCCGGGGATTCGGCCCGCACCGTGGACGACCAAGACCGGCCACTCGCCGAAGACCGCAAGAGCAGTGAAGCTCGACTGGCCAAGGGCGACATCAATTTCGACGACTTGCAATTCGACATCGAAAAAGACGAAGCGTTTGATCAAGAAAAGCTCAACGACCGCGTCAAATCGCTCAAAGGCAAAACGGTCAAGCTGCGTGGTTACATCTTGCCCAGCACCCTGTTTCGCATGAGCAACATTGATCAGTTCGTTTTGGTCCGTGACAACCAAGAATGCTGTTTCGGTCCCGGCGCGGCTCTTTACGACTGTGTGATGGTGAAGATGGTCGGCGGCAACACGACCGACTTTGTGACCCGCCCGGTCACGGTCGAAGGCACCTTCAAAATCGATACCGAATCGTATCGCTACCCCGGCGGCAGAGGTCCCGGCGGGGCCAGTCACCTGGCCATCTTTCAGATCGACGGCGTCCAGGTGAAATGAATCCCGACGCGGTCGACCGGCGGATCCCGGCGTTAGCGGCTTCGATCGCCCCTCGGCTTCGCCGACGCTACATCGACCAGCCCGCTTTCGGATGTCGGTGAACCTGCGGGCTGACGCCTTGGGACAGTTTGTCGATTTCCGCGGACACCGTGGCGACCTGTCGGGCGTCGACCAGCGGGCGAAGTTTCAAGCCGAACGAGACGCCGGATTCCGGTTTCAAGAGGACGACGCGGCCCTGGCTTTCCTCGAAGCCGCGGGGGTTGGGAAAGTTCGTGGCCGGTTCCAGTCCGGTCACGTAACCATCGCTTGTCGCCGCCGCGTTTTTCCACAGCACGAATTTCGGCAGCGTCTGGGTGTCAAAATCGATCGCAAAGCCGCGGTCTTTTGACGCGGAAGTCAGCATCGCCGTCGTCTTCCCGGCTTCATCGGCCTGCAGTTCGGCGAAGTAAACTCGTTCGCTGTAGCCGACCGTGGGCCCCGGGTACCGGTTCCACTGGTCGATTTCGCCGGCGGACAAATCGTCTTTGGGTGCCAGTTCGGCCACCGGGGCTTCCAGGCCGGCGTCGTTCCCCAACAAAGGCGTTCCCAGGTTGACGTGATAAAGCAATTGCGCCGTCGCCGGCGTGGACAGTTCGTTGGTCAGATCGTCCAGCAGTTCGACGTCCGCCGATCCGGCTTGGCATCGGATTCGACATCGCAGCCGAAGTCGTTTGAAGAACAATCGCGATTCCAGCAGTTCGCCGATCAGGTCCAACCGTCCGGAGGCTTCGTCGATTTCGATCCACAGCGAATCGGCGGGCAGGTTTCCGATCCGGCCGTGCAGCGGATACCGCAATCGGCCGTTTTCGTCGTGTTCCGGCGCTCCGTTGCTCTCCAAACCGCAGCGGACGACCAACTCGTCAAAGCCTTCCAGCCATCCCAGGCCGCTGGGATCGTGCAGCGGGACGTGGGCCGGGTGGACCGGCCCGTCGACGGGCGACCGCCAACCGAATCGCCGGCCGCCGGCGTCCAAGTCCCAGATCCCCATGCCGCGGGTCGGCAACACGCGGACGACGACCGCGCCGGTGTCGATCTCGACGACCTCGACGCCGTCGGCCCGCCCGCCGACGAATCGGCCCAGCCGGGTTTTGATGTCCCCGTGCGGCGTCTGTGCGACCAGGGTCAGTGGAGAATTTTTTTCCCAGCGGATCGAGGCGAGTCGGTCATCCAGGGAACGCAAAGGTCGAGATTCGGCGGTCATGGCGATTCTTTCGGAAAGCGAGCGGCAACGTGGCTGGCTGGACAAGGCATCGGTGCGGCGTTCTTGTACCCTTTAGCAGCAGCTAATAAAACAGTCGGTCGCTGAAACGTGACGCAGGTGTTCCCGTTTTCGGCCCCTGTTGCCCAACTACCCACTGATTGCCACTCCATGAGCCAAATCCAGTTAGACGAAGGTTTGATTTCCAGCGACAACGTCGCCGCGATCCTGGACCGCGCGATGAACGCCGGCGAAGGCTTGCTGCGGTTGACGCCGACCTGGGTCCCCCGATCGTTCCTGCATCCTGGGCGTCGGATCAAGCTGCATCCCGGTGATTATTACCGCTTCGGTGCCGATCGCGGCGGCATCGACGAACGTTGGTTCGGCAGCACGACCGAAGCGGCCAACGACGGCCGCGTCTGGCACGAAGGCCTGAGCATGTGTTTGTTCGAAGGCCAGACTTTTCTGCTTCGCGACGCCGTGTCGGAAAAAGGCGACGATCTGGTCGGTGAAGCGATCTTCGGCAAGTACAACCGCTGGCCGGTGTATTCCAAGTTCTTTGACAACATGGGTCCGATCCCGCACCACATGCACCAGTCCTTCGAGGACGCCAAGCTGGTCGGTCAAGAAGGCAAGCCGGAAAGTTATTACTTCCCGCCCCAACTGAACAACGTCGACAACAATTTCGCGTACACGTTCATGGGTCTGGAGCCCGGTACCCGGCCGGAGGACGTGCGACGTTGCTTGGAGAATTGGAACGAAGGCGACAACGGAATCTTGGACCTCAGTCGCGCTTACCGCCTGAAACGCGGAACCGGCTGGTTGATCCCGCCCGGCGTTCTGCACGCACCCGGTTCGCTGTGCACCTACGAACCGCAATGGGGCAGCGACGTGTTCGGGATGTATCAATCGATCGTCGAAGGCCGCTACGTGCCCTGGGATCTGTTGGTCAAAGACATGCCCGAGGACAAGCATCAAGACTTGGACTTCATCGTCGGTCAACTCGATTGGGACAAGAACGTCGACACCCATTTCAAGAACAGCAACTACTTGGAACCGATTCGCGACGAGGCCAAATCGGGCGACGGCTTCGAAGACTTGTGGATCGTTTACGGAACCGTCGACGGGCAACAGCTTTTCAGCGCCAAGGAGCTGACGATCCTGCCCGGCGCGAAATGCACTTTGCAAGACCCCGGGGCCAGCAGTTGGATCACCGTCCAAGGACGCGGCCGCATGGGCAAACTTGACTTACAGACCCCCGCCATGATTCGTTTCGGCGAAACCACGACCGACGAAGTGTTCATCTCATCCGCGGCGGCGAAAGCCGGTGTGGAAATCGAGAACACCGGTAGTGAGCCCCTCGTCGGACTCCGCTACTTCGGCCCCGACACGCACGACAACCTTCCCAAAGCAGGCAGCTAAACGATGACCGATCATCCCAACAACTATCCCAAACTTCACAACGCCGCGTGGCCCGGCGTCGTCGGCAAAGGCGATGACGACGCCAACCCGGTCATCGGTCTCGACACCATGCTGGACCTGACCGCGGCCGCCGAAGTCGACGGTCGCAAGTTCGACGGCGTCGATATTTTCTTGTTCGACCCCCACATCTCCATCGATGCGCCCGACGCGGAATTGGAAGACGTCGCGCGGCGGGTCAAGGATCGCGGCTTGGTCATCGGCAGTGTCGTCGCCCCCGTGTGGGGACCGACCGGCGGCGGGCCGGCCGGGGGATCCAAAGACGACATCGAAGCCTTCCTGACCCAAGTCCGCAAAGGCTGCAGCATCGCCAAACGGCTGCGTGAAATAGGGATCCGCCCCGACGGTGTCGTGCGACTCGATTCCGCCATGCCGGTCGACGATTGGATCAAGGACCCGAAAGACAACCAGTCCAAGATCGCCGACACGTTCAAAGCCGCCGCCGACATCGCCGAGGAATACGACGAACGCTTGGCCGCCGAAGGAGAGATCTGTTGGGGCGGGATGCACAGTTGGCGAAAAATGGTCGACCTGCTCGAACGCGTCGGGCATCCCGAACGTTTCGGATTCCAGGCCGACATGGCCCACACGTTGTTGTACTTGCTCGGTTACAATGCGCCCGAGGACGCGATCTTGCCGCAGGATTTCGACTGGTCCGACGCCGAACGACGCGACGCCGCGTTCAAGGAACTGACCCACGCGCTGCGTCCTTGGACGACCGATTTCCACGTCGCCCAAAACGACGCGACCGTTCACGGCACCGGCAGTCACGACAAGACCGGTCGGCACTGCCTGCCCGACGACCCCAACGGCAAACTGGACATCGCCCACGATGCCGGATACTGGTTGCGGGACGAGCACGGCGACGTGTTGACGACGTGTCGTCACATCTGCTGGGACGGCTGCATGTTCCCCAACGAAGTCATGCACAAGCCGGAAACTTGGAACGAGATCCTCTCCGCGATGCTCAGCGTGCAGGACGCGCACGGCTGGAAGGAATAAAGGCTTTCCATCCCGTTCACGAGTCAAGCCCTTTCAAGAATCAAGGCTGATTCGACTCAGGCCCGCATCGATGCACCGCCGCATCGATCACGCGGCCGGACATTTTACCGACTCCATCCTTCCCACGATCCAACGATATGAAACCTCTCAACATTGGCATGATCGGTTACGGCTTCATGGGCCGGACCCACAGCAACGGATATTCGCAAGCCAATCATTTCTTTGACCTGGAGTACCGTCCGGTCCTGAAAGCCGTTTGTGCTCGCAATCGGGACAAGGCCCAAGCGTTCGCCGATCAGTGGGGTTACGAGTCGGTCGAAACCGATTGGCGTGAACTCCTCAAGCGTGACGACATCGACGCGGTCGACGTTTGCACGCCCAATAATTTGCACAAGGAGATTTCGATCGAAGCGGCCAAGGCCGGCAAGATGATCTTGTGTGAAAAGCCGTTGGCGATGAGTACCGCCGAAGGCGAAGAGATGTGCAAGGCCGTCGAAGACGCCGGCGTGCGGAACATGGTCTGGTACAACTACCGCCGCGTGCCCGCGGTGACCCTGGCCAAGCAATTGATCGATGAAGGCCGCTTGGGCAAGATCTTTCATTATCGCGCCAATTTCTTACAAGACTGGACGATCAACGCGGACGTCCCGCAAGGCGGCGCGGCGACGTGGCGGCTGGACGCCGAAGCGGCCGGCAGCGGTGTGACGGGCGACCTGCTGGCCCACTGCATCGATACCGCGATCTGGCTCAACGGCGGCATCCATGACGTTTCGGCGATGACCGAAACCTTCGTCAAGGAACGCGTTCACGCGGAAACGGGCGAAAAGAAGCCCGTCGAGATTGACGACGCTTGTAGTTTCTTTTGCCACTTCGACAACGGCTCACTCGGGCTGTTCGAATCGACCCGATATGCCCGCGGCCATAAAGCGCTCTACACCCTGGAGATCAACGGGGAAAACGCGTCGATCCGCTGGGACCTGCACGATCTGCACCGCTTGGAGTATTTCGACCACAACGACGATTCGATCGTCCGCGGCTGGCGCAGCGTGCACGTGACCGACGGCGACCAGCCCTACATGGGCAATTGGTGGGTGCCGGGATTGCAAATCGGTTACGAGCACACCTTCATTCACCAAGTCGCGGATTTTTTGAAGTCGTTGGAGACCGGCGAAGCGGTCGGGCCGACCTTTCGCGACGCGCTGGAAACGCAAAAAGTTTGCGATGCCGTCCTGGAAAGTGCCGCGACGCGATCATGGAAGAACATCTGAGCGCTTCGGGGATCACTCGCCGACGTCTTTCTTCAGCCTCTCGACGGCCAGTCGGCATCCCAGCCCGCTCAATTCGCCGGCGGCCCAACTGCCGCCGGCGGCCAGCATCCCGACCGGCCCGGCGACGGCACCGCAGCCGACACTGGTCGCCAGATTCAACCCACGTCCGACGCGGCGACGCACCACCGGATCTCGCATCCCGACGTGTTGGCCCAGCGATTCGGCGGCGAACTGAGCCGCGTCGCCGATCAGGGACGCGGGATGCCAACGGCCCGAAAGGCCACGGCCCAGCAAGCTTTTTGCCAGGATCCCCTTGCCGAAAATCCGTTGCCCCCAACCGATCGCGGTTTTCGTCACGATCGCTCCGCTCCGTTCGACAAACACATCGACTTGCCGGCTGGCCCAATTCCCGGTCGCCGCCCAATGGGCAAAGTGCTCGCAATTCCGAAACACGACGCAGTATCCGGGCCGGCCGAGTTGCGACAGCGCCCGGCGGACGACTTCGTCCTCGGTCTCCGCGGTGGATCGGCGAACGACATGCAGTTTGTCTTTGCCGCCACGGGTCAGGCGGTCCAACCCGGTCCGCTGAACCGTTTGCTCGGCCAGTGCCGCCCACGGACGTGCCGTCACGCCGTCGCCGGTGTAATGAACGACGTCACCGTCGCCCAGGTCGATGGCATGATGCTGGTAAGGGACGACACAATCGAATCGCCAGACGAAACAGTGATCACCGCGGCTCATTTCAGTACTTTCGTCTTAATCAAGAAGGCTGCCGTCGCAACGTCCGGCCAACGCGATCGCGCCAAAGAAGGACGCGTACAGCACCGTAAAGGTTCCAAAGTCGCCCAGCAACGTCGGAATGTGATGCGCGGGCGTCTCGCTCAAGCGGACCTGCAACTGCGTCAGGATCGTCGCACCGAGACCGCCCCACAAGAGGATCAGCGGTAAATACGAGCACGATTTCCACCACGGCGCCGCAACGACCGCCTTCGCGATCAGCAAGCCCAGAACGGGCAGCCAAATCCAGATCGCCGCGGCCCCCGTCCAGTAGATCCGCCCCGAGACGCCGGGATCGGAAAACCCCAGGTCCGCCGCAACCTCCGGCCGGGTGAAAGTGGCTTGGTAGCCTTTGGCCGACGCCAACAGCGCGGCGAAAGCCATCGTCACGGCGATCAAGTCGGCCGTCCCGAACTGTCGCCCGGCGGGTGCCTGTTTTCGTGCACTCGCCGAAAGACGCGACCATTTCATCGCCGTCGACCAGCGGGGCACTCGGGCGACCCAAAAGAGCAAACTCTGCACGATCACCAGTCCGGCCATCAAACTGACATGCCGGACCATCGCCCGCTGACTTTCGATCGACAAAACCCAAGCCAACGCGAGCGTGACGAGGCCCAGCAGGCACCAGCGAAGCAGACGACGTCGGACGTGTGAAGTCCACCAAGTGAAACTGGCCAAAGCGCCGTAATAAAGTCCCGCCACGATGATCTGGAATCGCAACCGGTCCCAACGCGCGACGGAACCCACGTCCGACGCGGATTCGGCGGCCGGCGGCCTGCCGACGTTCGCATCGCCCATCATCAGCACCGCCGCGAACAAGGCGACCACGGTCAACGCCGCCGCCATCAGACGCGTCCAAAGCCCGGCGACCGGCGGGTGGACGACCAGCGGTTTCTCGACGTCAGGGTTTTTGCGGAGCGGCATTCGGTTTTTCGCGATTCGATGGCGGAACGTCGGCGACAGAAAATTTCGCGGTCATCTGTCGCCTATTGTCTTCAGCGTTCAAGATCATACCGGCCCCCTTTTTGCCGGCCCCCTTTTTGCCGGCCGCGGTCAAGTCGACCCGTCCCTGCACGCCCCGGCCGATCGAACACGGGTCGAACCGCTCGCGGATCCCTCTTGAAGAACGACATCATGGACGAGAGTTCCCAGCCTGTCATCGCCGTTTTGGGACACCCCATCGCCGGAAACCCGACGCATTTCGTCTTGGAGCGGGTCATCGATCATTTGGGGCTGGACCATCGCATCGTCTCCTTCGACATCACGCCCAAGCGTTTGGGCGTTGCCCTGGACGGCTTGGACGCGCTGGGACTGTTTGCCGTTCATTTGGACGTTCATCTGCGGGGCGTCGCGTCGGCGTGGTTGAACCGGCATGCGGCCGCGTCGTCTGCTTCGTTGACCGACGACGGTCTGCCGGCTCAGGGTTTACCGGCCGACGACAAGATCGACGCGTCAGTTCCCAGGGCGTCGACCGAACCGGAATCGAGTCCCGTTGTCGAGGAGACGCCGCTGGTCGATCCCCGCTGGGCGGCCGAGACCCTTCGCTACGCCAGCGACGAAGTCGATTGCTTGGTCCGACCGTCCTCGGCTGCGGATCCGTGGATCGGGACGAATCAACGCTTCGACTACCTGGCCGCGAGGCTGACGAAGCATTTCCAGTCACGCGGACTGCCCCCCAAGACGACGCTGATGCTCGGCGACCGAGCCAACCGGATCGATTTTCCCCCCGAGCCGAACCGAGTCGCGGCGGCCCACGTGATCGTCTTGCCGCCGGCATCGGCCGTTTCCTCCCGTCCCGCCGCGCCGACGAACTCGACGACCGAGGTCTACCCGCTGGCGGCGGACGATTGGCCGCCCAGCGACGGCCGCCAGCTCGTTTTGGATTTTTGGGCCGGCGGCCATCCCGAAGCCGTCCGCTTGAGGAAGCGCGGGTACACTGTGGTGGGGCCGACCGAACAACAAATCGGTGAACTGATCCGCTGCGTGCGAATCTGGACCGGCCGTGACGTCTCGATCGACTTGATCAGTGACGCGGTCGAGGAATACTTGGCCGTGTGACCGACTCGTCTAACCCAACCGCCCGTTTGTCCATGACGCGATTTTCTGCCAACAGCGAAGCACTCTGTCGTGCGGCGGACGATTTGCGGGAATCCATCGACCGCCTGACGTTCCGGGACCCCGTCACGCACGTTTACAATCCGCTGCGATACGCTTGGAAAGCGCACCAAGCCTATTTGCGAAAAGCGCCCCGCGGACGAGCCGACGCGGTTTTTCTGGGCATGAATCCAGGACCATGGGGCATGGCCCAGACCGGCGTTCCGTTCGGCGAGATCAGTTTCGTTCGTGATTTTGTCGGCATTCGAACCGACATCGACAAACCCGATCGCGAGCATCCCAAACGACGGATCGAGGGATTCGATTGCCAGCGGAGCGAAGTCAGCGGGCGACGATTTTGGGGTTATCTGCAATCACGATTCGGGACGTCGGCCGAGTTCTTCAAAAAGAATTTCGTGATCAATTATTGCCCGTTGATCTTCATGGAAGCGTCGGGCCGAAATCGCACGCCGGATAAACTGCCCGCCGAGGAACGCGAAGTGCTGCAAGGGTTGTGTGACCGGCACCTGAATCGTGTCCTGTCCGTTCTGAAGCCGAACGTCGTCGTGGCGGTCGGCACGTACGCCGAAGCCTGTCTGGGGCGTTGCTTGGCAAGTCCGCCGTGGACGCCCGGCAAACCGACCGCGAAGTCATCGAAATCGTCGCGGCCCTCGGCCCCGCCATCGACCGGCCATTCGTGGAGGATCGCCCGCATCCTTCATCCCAGTCCCGCATCACCGGCGGCAAACCGAGATTGGGCGGGCACCGTTGAACGCCAACTCGCGGCATCCGGGATCTGGGGCCGACGTCGGCCGAGTCCGAAAGAATGATCCGACCGTGAGCGCAAAGTGATCATGAACATCTCCGTTTCCCGAACCAACGCCGCACTGTTTGCTTTTCTTTCGATGGTCACCTTTCTGATCATCAACCTGCCCTACCGCTACGTCGAACGGGACGGGCGATGGATCGGGACGTCGGTCAATCGACCGGACTTGTTGCCCATCGTGGACCCCCGTCCGGAAATCGCCGCGGGCTGGCCGCGGACTTTTTGGGTGCGGCAGGAAACGCACTCGGGTCTGGTCGAACGCGAGTATTCGAATTTCAAACTGTTTCAGAACTTAGCCATCGCTTTGACGGTGTCGGCGTTGGTCTATGGCTTCACCCAGTTCCGTCAAGCTCGCTTGGAGAAGTCCGAGAACCTGAGGAAAACCAAAGCCCGCTTCGACGCTTGCCTGGTGGGATGCGTCTGCGCGACGCCCGCGGTGTTCCTCTCGATCGCCGGGACGGTGGCACAACGGCATCAGGGGTTGGCCACGCGAATCGTGAATCGGGGCGATTGTTACTTGTCGACCAGCCTGCCCGAACCGATCGCCAGCCGAGTTCCCTCGGGTGTCAGTCGTCTGTTCGACCGTGTCCGCGCCGCCGCGTTGTTAAAACCCGACGATGCCATCGTTCGTGACCTCGTTTCCCTTTCGACTTTACGTGCCTTGGACATTCACGGTGACGACTACTCGCAACATTCGCTGAATCGGCTTGCCGGGCATCCCGAGTTGGCATCGATCGGGCTGCACCGGCGCGATCTGACAGTCGACTCGCTGAAATTTCTCGGCACACTTTCGCGACTCGTTCAACTGGACTTGAACGAGTCGAACGTTCGCCGCGAGCACCTCATCGCCCTGAAACCGTTGCGAGAGATCCGGCGGCTGCGTCTGTTCGACACGCCGATCTGTTTAGCCGATTTGAATGCGGAGCTGTTGAACAGCGACGAGATCGTTCGCCTGGAAGTTTCGCGGCCGCCCGTCGGCGTCGAGGATGAATTGAGGATCCGGCAGTGGCCGTCGCTTCAGCAGCTTCGCATCTATCGTCGCTCCACCGTGGTGAATCCCGCCCCCTTGTCCTTGGTGATCTCGGATTGTCCGGAACTGAAAAAACTGGACCTCGATCGGTTCCAAAAATATTCCATGACGTTGAAGAATCTGCCCCGCTTGATCGACATCGGGGAAGACGTCAGTGACCTACTGACCTACGTGCGGGTCCGTTCCAGCTTTCCCGGTTTGACTTGGGTTTCCGAGTTGGATTTGGAGAACATTCCCAATTTGACACGACTCGAATGCGTCGTCCAAGATCTGGAATCGATCCGGCTGAAACGGATGCCCAGCCTGGAGTACATCAAACTCGGCGCGTTCAACATCAGCACCCGGGGCAGAACCGAGCCCGTCGAAGTCGACAAAGAACGATGCCAGAAACTGTTTGATGATTTGGGCGAATGCGAAGGCCCGACGTTGGTCGACGTCGAAATCTTGCCGCTGCGAGGAGTCCGATTCGACCGGTTTGCCAAGAATTCATTCGTTCGCGGTTTTCACTTGAACCTCACCGGCGTCGATTTCGATCAGCTCCGATCGCTGGAACCGATGAAGAACTTGGAAGACCTCCGTCTCGGCCAGTGTCCGCTTCGGAAAGACCAGTTCGACTGGTTGTTGGCAACTTTTCCCAATTTGTCTCACATCGATCTGGACTTCTACAAATCACAGGAACTGGAAATCAGTGCGAGCCGACGTCTGAGACGAATGTCCGGCTCGGTCATCGAACGTCCGCGCATCGTCAAGATCGTCGATTCGCCGAAACTGACGACGGAGCTCGTCCTGTTGAATGCACCGGAGAAGTTAGAAATTCGTGACGCCAGATCGTTGACCGGATTGACCGTCCAAGGCCCGTGGCCACGCGATCACGTGTTGCAAGGCCTGCGGAATTTGCAGTGGTTCGCCGGCGGCGGGCCGGAATTGACCAATCAAACGTTTCGGGAGCTGAAGAATTGCGGGCGTCTCGATGCGCTGACCCTGGCGTGCACCTCGGTCACGCATGATCAGTTGGCGACGATTCGCGACTTTCCCAATCTGACCATCTTGAAGTTGCCCGGACACAGCATCGATGACGATCTGGTCGCGAATTGGCGGCGAATGACACGACTGTTGCACATCAACTTGGACGATTCCGACGTGGATGCGGAAACCATCCGCTGGGCGGGAAAAATGCCCAACTTGAAATCGTTTTCGGTCAACCGTGTTCCGCTCAGCCGTCGTGCGAGACATCTGCTGAAGAACCTGAGCGATCTTCGAGAAATCCGTTTGGCGGACACCGGGGTGACGGCCAACAACATCCTGCCGCTGCTGAGCAACGGCTCGGTCGAACGCCTGGACATTTCGGGAATCAACGTCACCGACTCGCTGGTCGGGCACATCGCGAACGCACCCATCCTGCGTTCGATACGGCTGGATCACGCGTTGATCTCGAGAAAGCAATTGAAAACGATCGTCGACGCCCGGCCCTACCTGCAAATCGACATCAATGCGGACCATCGAGCGCTGAACAACGATCTGGCCCAACGATTACAAGAGGGGCGGGACGACTTGGCCCGCGAGTGGCAAAGATCCTTGGGGACC
>CAYVRC010000064.1:23354-29051 GCA_964453205.1 uncultured Pirellulaceae bacterium
CTACGCGACCCATCGAGACCTGAATCCCGACGACCGCGAAGTCGCCGATACCTCCTATCGGGCTTTCTCCAGACCCGGCAAGGTCGACGTCGACGCGTTGGCCGCGAAGCTAGAACGGTGCGTCGTCGTCGACGGCCTCGGAGAAAGCGGCGTTGGCGTCGCGGGGACTCTCGGGGGCGTCACCGGTGACCCCGCCGTAGCCGGCATGGACCTTGAATGACAACGCTTCGACGTTGACGAAGTACTTCGTTTCGCTGTCCGCATCGCGTTGCCATTTCCGCCCGCTGAGGCGATACGTGACTTCCACGTCGTCGCCCAGATTCATTTCATCCACCGCGTCGCACGCGTCTTTGATGAATTCGACGGGAACGTAATTCGTAAAGCCGCCCTTGTCTTGTTCGAGGACCACCAATCGTTTCCGAAACCCTTTCTGGCCGTAGGATTTCGTATCTTCAATCAAATGGACCACGCCGCGGACCGTCGGATCGCTCATCGCATCGCTCGAATGACTTGTCTATCACTTGGAAAATTAGGACAGACAGTGTATCGCGCGATCGGATCCTTTCCCAGGCCTTTCGTCGAATCGGCCAGGTCACCGAATCGGACCTCACCGATCCCCGACCGGGCAAGATCACGACAAGATCGCGTCGACGACGTGCCCGTGGACGTCGGTCAGCCGAAATCGGCGACCCTGGTATTTGAACGTCAACCGCTCGTGATCGATCCCCAGCAGATGCAGGATCGTGGCGTGAAAGTCGTGGATGTGCAGCGGTGATTCGACGATGTTGTAGCCGTACTCGTCCGTCGCGCCGTGGGTCAAACCCGGCTTCACCCCACCGCCGGCCATCCACATCGAAAAGCACCGCGGATGGTGATCGCGTCCGAAATCGTTCGGCTTCAACTTGCCTTGACAGTAATTCGTGCGGCCGAATTCCCCACCCCAAATCACCAGCGTGTCGTCCAGCAACCCGCATCGTTTCAAGTCTTTGACCAATGCGGCCGACGGTTGATCGGTTTCCTTGCATTGACGCGGCAAGCCTTTCGGCAGTCCGCCGTGATGATCCCAGCCTGGGTGATAAAGTTGAATGAACCGGACGCCGCGCTGGGCCAAGCGTCGCGCCTGCAAACAGTTCGCGGCAAACGTCCCCGGGTTCGTCACGTCGGGGCCGTACAGGTCCAGGACTTCTTGCGGCTCATCGGCAAAATCCGTCGCCTCGGGGATCGACGATTGCATGCGGAAAGCCAGTTCGTACTGGGCGATGCGAGATTCGATCCACGGATCCGCGACCGCGTCGCTGCGTGACGGACCGGACGGCGACTCGTGCAGTTGCCGGAGCGCGTCCAAGCTGGCACGCCGGCTTTCGATCGACACGCCGGCCGGATTGCCCAGGTGCAGCACCGGGTCTTTGCCGCTGCGAAAACGGACACCTTGGTGTCGGCTGGGCAGAAAGCCGTTGCCCCACAGCCGCGAAACCAAGGGTTGCCCGCCCTTGTCTTTGGTGACCATGACGACGAACGACGGCAAGTCTTCGCTCTCACTGCCCAGTCCGTAATCCAGCCAAGCGCCCGTGCTGGGTCGGCCGGGGAACATTGAACCGGTTTGCATGAACGTCACGCCGGGCCCGTGATTGATCGCTTCGGTGTGCATCGAGTGGACCATGCACAATTCATCGGCGATGCCGGCGGTGTGTGGCAACAACTCGCTCAGCCACATGCCGCTGTCGCCGTGCCGAGAAAACTTGAACGGCGAACCGACCAGCGGCAGACTGGACTGATTGCCGCTCATGCCCGTCAATCGCTGGTCCCCGCGAATCTCGTCGGGCAACTGTGTGCCGTGCTTCTCGCGGAGCAGCGGTTTGTAATCGAACAGGTCCATCTGCGACGGTGCGCCGGACTGAAACAAAAAGATCACCCGTTTCGCCTTGGCCGGATGGTGCAGACGCGGCAGCACACCGGCGGCCGATGCGACCTCACCCCGGAACATCTGAGCCAACGCCAAGCCGCCGAAGCCCAGACCGCCGCGTGTCAGCCAGTCACGCCGAGACAGGCCGGACGGATTCAGTTCGTTCATCGGTTCCATCATCTACCTTTTCATCACACAAGGATCAAAATTCATCAGCGTGCCGATCACCACGGTCCAAGCCGCGACTTCCACCGAATCCTGATGCTCACGCGGAGGCGACTTTCCGATCGTCAAATGCTCTCGGGCCGATTCGGGCGCGTCGCGGAAAAGTTTTCGCTGACGATTCAGCAATTTCAAGAGTATTTTCAGGCGGTCGTCGTCGACCCGCCGACTGGTCAAGGTCTGGTAAACGTCGGCAAGGATCCGGGCGTCATCGGATGTCGCCGCGTCGATGTTCCGGGCCAAGGTTTCCTCGGCCATCCCGCGTGCGGCTTCGACGTACTGGGGACCGTTCAGCAGTACCAAGGCTTGCAGCGGAGACGACGTCCGCTCGCGTTGCGGCCGACACACGTCGCGTTTGGCCGCATCCAGCGTCAGCATCTCGGGTGCCGGCCCGGTGCGTTTCCAGTACGTGTAAACGCTGCGTCGGTACAGCTTGTCGCCGACATCGGATTTCGCCGGCTTGAAGGAGAACTCGACTTCGTAGGGTTTCACCGGAGCGCCGCCGATCAGATTGACCAAACGCCCGCTGATCATCAAGGCTTGATCGCGAAGCATCTCGGCAGTCAATCGGCCGGCGGGAAATCTTGCCAACAGTTCATTGGTCGGATCCGAACGAACGACCTCGGCGGTGGCCGGATTACTCGATCGTCGATACACGTCGGTCGACATGATTCGCTTCAGCATTCGCTTGACGTCCCAGCCGTGTTCGATGAATTCGACGGCCAAATGATCCAGCAACTCGGGGTGGGTCGGCGGTGCGCCCTGGCTGCCGAAGTCCTCCGGCGTTCGCACCAGCCCGACCCCGAAACAAATCTGCCAAAGCCGGTTGACGGCAACCCGAGCGGTCAGCGGGTGCCGATCCGCGGCATCCGATGCCGTTAACCAGCGGGCCAGTCCCAGTCGATTGCGTGGCAAGGAATCGTCCATCGCCGGCAGGCAAGCGGGCGTGCCCGGGTCGACGCGCTGCGTCGGTTGGTCGTAAGCACCGCGGGCCAGGACAAACGTTTGTCGCGGCTTGTCGAGTTCACGCATCACCATGATCTCGTCGACGTCGTCAAGCAGTCGATCGCGATCAAGCCGGAGCGTTCTCAACGTCGTGGCAATCGATTCGACCTCGGCTCGCCGGCCGCTCGGGTTGCGGTGAAGATTCGCGGCCGCCTCGTCGGTCAGCACGCCTTCATACACGGCAAGCTGATCGATCGCCCCGTTCTTGAAACCTCGATCACGAAACCGCTGGCCCAAGGCGATCGTGTCACCTCCACCGCCGGTGATCTGTTTCGTCAGTTCGTCGCGCAGCACCGTCGTGTCGGACCGTCGCCCGTCGACGTGGATCGACAGACCCGCCGCCCGGCTGGATCCGTCGTTGGTCACCACGACGTGAACCCAACGGCCGATCGGAAGTCGGTCCGCCGTCCGCAGCGAGATCGCGTTGCCCGGCCAAAAATGAATCAACGACCATCGCAGTCGGCCTTCATCGATCAGCATTTCGTACCCGCGGCTGGCCGCATCGGTCCAAGCACGCGAGCGATGAAGCACCACGGCGCGATCGGTCGGTGTGTCATCGGATAGCTTGATCCACAAGGAAATCGAAAAGGGATCGGAGCGGCGAAAGTTCCCCACGTCGGTCTTATAAGGGTCGTCGCCGGTCAGCCGAATTGCCTGGCCCGAGACGCCGGGAACAGACCGGTTCGGGGCGGCGACGTCGTCGTCAAAGTCCACCGAAAAGATCGGATCGACCGTCGTTTCGCAAGCCGCCGTTTCGGTCCGTTCGGCCGCGGCGATTTGATTCTCCAATTCCGACAACCGACGTTCTTGGTCATCGGTCGGCAAGGACAACGTCGGTGTGGGGACCGAATCGGTAAAGAAGCTGTACAAACCGGCTTCGTCGATGTTGTCGAAAAACGCGGCCAACTGAAAATACTCGCGCTGGGTGATCGGATCGTATTTATGGTTGTGGCAACGACAACATTCGTAAGTCAGACCCATGACGCCCGTCGCAACGGTCTGCACGCGATCGGCGACGTACTCGATCCGGAACTCCTCCGGCACGCTGCCGCCCTCGACCTTTTGCGGGTGTAGTCGGTTAAAGGTCGTCGCCAAGACTCGATCGCGGGCCGCTGTCGCCGACGAATCGTCGGGCAACAGGTCCCCGGCCAATTGATGCGTCAGAAAACGGTCGTAAGGCAAGTTGCGATTGAACGCATCGATCACCCAGTCACGCCAAGGCCAGACGAAGCGGTCCCGATCGACTTGGTACCCGTAAGTGTCGCTGTACCGCGCCACGTCCAACCAGTCCGATGCCATCCGTTCGCCATAGCGAGGGTCGGCCAACAGGCGGTCGAGTGCTTTTTCCAGGGCGTCGGGCGACCGGTCGTCGGCGAAACGTTCGACGTCCTCTTTCGTCGGCGGCAGTCCGGTCAGGTCAAACGTGGCCCGGCGTAGCAGCACCGCTCGATCGGCCGGCGGCGACGGAGTCAAACCGGCTCGATCGATCGCTTCATCGACAAACGCATCGATGATCGTTCCGGCGGATTTTTCAGGAGCGGGCGGCCGTGTCGGCGCGACCAGGGACCAATGCGATTGATACGCGCCGCCTTGCTCGATCCAGCGGCGGAGCGAATCGATTTCCGCCGGCGTCAACGCGCGTTCGGATCCGGGCGGCGGCATCACACTGTCGGGATCCTCGGATTCGATCCGGGCGATCAACTCGCTCGCTTCGACATCGCCGGGCACGACAGCGTATTCGTGTGCGGCGTCTCGGACGTCCAAACGCAGACCGGCTTCCCGGTTCTCTTCATCCGGTCCGTGACAGTGGAAACAGTTTTCCGACAAGATCGGCCGAATGTCTCGGTTGAATCGCAGCCTCGATCCTTGGTCGGCACGGGCCGGCGTGAAGATCGGGACGACGAGCAGAGCGGAAAGGAATGCGAACGAGTTCTTCACGGCGCGCCGGAGTCTTTATGCTGGTGGATGGTTGGACAGTTGAGTTTAACATGGCGACGAGTCTCTTTCCGAAAACAGCCGCGAATGCTGACATGATTCCCTTGACCGATTCGCGACGCGAAGAACCGTCCACCAACCGATCGCTCTTGAACCGCGCCCGTTCCGGCGAGGAAGAGGGTTGGCGGATGTTGGTACAGATCTACGGTCCGCTGGTTTATCGATGGATTCGTCGGTGTGGGATTCAATCCGCCGATGCGGCCGATGTCATGCAGGAGACCCTGTTGGCCGTCGCGACCGCGTTGCCCGGCTTCGACTCGGATCGTTCGGACGCCAGTTTTCGCGGCTGGTTGTGGACGATCGCCCGCAACAAACTCCGCGACCGCCGGCGGGCGTCAAAGGCTCGCGGCGAGATCAACGGGAGCGGGGCCGATGTTTTGATCGATCAAGCCGGCCTGGCCACTTTTGATGCCGAACAACCGCCGACCGACGTCGCCGACGACGCGCGGCTGACGCGTTTGCGAACACTCGAGTGCTTGCGGAGGACGTTTGACCCGCGGTCCTGGCGGATGTTCTGGGAAACCACCGTGACGGATCGCGACCCGGCGGACGTGGCCGAGGAAATGGGCGTT
>CAYVRC010000065.1:0-28907 GCA_964453205.1 uncultured Pirellulaceae bacterium
TTCATTTCTGCTTACCATGCTGCATGATTTCAAAGTGCTGTCAGAACCTGGGCTCACGACAGCGTACCAGTGGCAGACCAAACCGTCTTATCGGGAGGGCTGCCGATTCGATTGACGTTCAAGGATCGTTAGCTTCTGGGCCGGGCATCGCCGCGATTGGACTTCGCCGGAGTTGACTCTTCAGTGCTGCAACCACTGCGGAATAAGCGGGATCGTGGGCAAGGTTGTTAAGTTCATGCGGATCGTGGTTGTGGTCGAAAAGCATCGCGCCGCCTTGGTCTTCGCCGTTCCACTGGCTGTAGGCCCAACGCTCGGTGCGGATTCGGCGGCCAAGCGACCAGCCACGGGATTGCACGGTGAAAGCGGGCCTGTCCCAGACGGCTGCGGGATCGTCAAGCAGCGGACGGAGGCTCACGCCTTCGAGCGCCGGCGGAAGCGGCAACCCCGCCAGATCGGCCAGCGTCGGGTAAATGTCCACAAACTGCACGATGCGACGGCAGGTCCGACCCGCGGATGCGTCCCGACGCGGATCGACGATGATCAGCGGCGCGCGGATGGCGACTTCAAACAGGGTTCCCTTCGCAAAGAACCCTTTTTCGCTCAGGTGCCAGCCGTGATCGCCCCACAGCACAATCAGCGTGTTGTTCATCTCGCCGGTCGCTTCGAGTGCGTCGAGCACACGGCCAAGTTGAGCGTCCATGTAGCTGACGCAGGCATAGTAGGCGTGCAGCGCCGCGCGGGCTTCGTGGGCGGTAAAACTGCGGTCGGCGTAGAGGTCCAAATTACGACGAGTATCCAGTGGCGACGCTCCACTGGGCAAAGTCGGCTCGTTGGCGAAATCGGGCGGCAGCGGCAAAGTTTCTGCCGTGTAGAGTTCAAAGAACTCCTGGGGAGCTTTCAGCGGAACGTGAGGCTTTTGGAAACCGACGGCTAGGAAAAACGGTTGCCCCGAAGTGTCTTGGCTCTGTAAAAATTGGATCGCGCCGTCAGCATGGGCGATATCCGGTGTGCCAGGTCCGGCAGGAACCGGGCCAAACACGTTCGGCCCCTTTCTTAGTCGCTGCACCTGCTCGGCCGGCGGCGGGTCGGCGCGATAGTGATCGTAATTTTCCGCATGCGTCCAAAACTCGGGCTCCGATGCTTGCTGTTGTTTCCGCTGCACCGGCGTGTACCAACGTTTCTGCTGCGCCGGTGTGTGCCCAAGGTTGCCGGTACGTGAGTCAGGCGGATTGGTGAAATCGATCTGGCCGTTGTTCTGCGGCTCATGCCAGACCTTGCCGAACTCGCCGCGCATCCAGCCGTGGGACTCGAAATGTTGTGGCAAAGTTGGATGACCCGGTGGCGGAACCAGCCACGTCTTATTGTCAAGCACGCCGGTGGTTGTTGGAAACTGTCCACTCATCACGGAACTGCGTGTCGGGTTGCAAAGCGGAAAGTTGCAATAGGCACGTTCGAACAAAACGCCCTTTCCCGCCAGTCGGTCCAGGTGCGGTGTTTTCGCCACCGGATCGCCATAACAACCGACTCGGCAGTTCAGGTCATCGACGATGACGAACAAGACATTCGGCTGACCACGCTCGGCACCGCCAGAGCAAGGCATCGCGACACATATGAGTACGCATAACAGGAGCCAAAACTTCATTGTGGGGACTCTTTGATTCGTCTAAGGATGAAAGACATCGGTCGCTGCGATGGAACCAACGCGAATGATTTCGGTGCGGTCACTCCAAGAATTGACTTGATTGCGAAGCGGTTCACCGAGCAGGGCGCGGCGTGTCTCGAGCGCGCCCTTGCGACGGAACTCGGCGCAGCCCTCGTCGCAGTAGTAAGCGGTGTGCGGGTTGAGCAATAGCCGATCGTGGGCCGGATGATCCGGATCACGCCAGGCCGCGATGACCGGATTGTCGGGTGGTGGCGGTTCTTGTTCGAGAACGTCGATACCGGCCCCGGCCAAGTGGCCGCTGGCCAAAGCATCGACCACCGCCCGCGTGTCGACCACACCGCCCCGCGAGGTGTTGACCAAGAATGAACCCCGCGGCATCCGTGCGATCTCCGCAACGCCGATCAGGCCCCGCGTTTCTTCGGTGAGGGGGCAATGCAGACTGACGATATGGGACGAATTCAGCAGCCCCGACAACGATTGCTCGCGGCGAATGCCGAGCGCTTTGTCGATTCCGTCAGGAATGTACGGATCGTAAAACGCGACATCGAACCCGAAAGCTTTCGCTCGCAGCGCGGTCGCCGTGCCGATCCGTCCGCAACCGATGATCCCGAATTGGCGGCCCCGCAGGCGTGGAATCGGGACGGCCTGTTCGACGTTCCAATCCCCCACGCGGCGACGCAATCGGCTGTTGAGAAAATGCGTGCCACGCGAAAGTGACAAGGCCATCGCCATCGCCGAATCGGCCACTTCCTCGGTTCCGTAATCGGGCACGTTGCAAACCGGAATCCCCAGTTCGCCGGCTGCTTGGATATCGATGCCGTCGTAACCGACGCCGGGTCTCACAATGGCCTTACAGTTTTCAAGTCGCTCGATTGTCGATCGGGTGAAACGGAAATAGTGATAGACCATCACGGCATCGGCGTCTTCGATTTGGCCCACCAATTCGGATTCCAACATCGCGTCCAACGCAATCACCTCGGCGATATCACCGAGCACTTCACGTTCGATATCGAGCGGTTCGACGATTAGGTCAGTGATGACGACTCGGAAGGGTGCGGGCATGGGACCGGATGTCAAAGAGTTGCTGACAGGAAGTTTCACTACGACGAATTTCGAGCGGCGACTACGCGATGATCGGTTTGACCACTTTCCCGTACACATCGGTCAAGCGGAAATCCCGACCGGCGTGACGGAAGGTCAATCGTTCGTGGTCGAGTCCGAGTAAGTGCAAGATCGTCGCGTGCAGATCGTGCATGTGAACTTTGCCTTCGATCGCCCGATAGCCGTATTCGTCGGTCGCACCGTGCACGAAGCCACCCTTGACCCCGCCACCGGCAAGCAAGGTTGTGAAACCGTAAGGATTGTGCCCGCGACCGTAATTGTCCATCGCCGCGTTGCCGCCCGATAAGTCTTGCTCGTAAGGCGTACGCCCGAATTCACCCGTCCAGACGATGAGGGTGTCTTTGAGCAGGCCGCGTTGCTTCAAGTCTTGGATCAGACCCGCGAAGGGTTTGTCGACTTGTGAAGCGTTCTCAGGAAGCCGTTTTCGAATTTGGCCGTGATGATCCCAGCCCGGTGCGTTGACTTGGATGAACCGCACCCCCGCTTCGGCCAACCGCCGAGCGAGCAAACACTGCCTTCCGAAGAAGTCGGTCGGATTCCTGCCGATTCCATAAAGTTCGTTCGTCGCCTGACTCTCGGTCGCCAAATTGAACAATTCCGGTGCTTCACTTTGCATCCGGAAAGCGATCTCGAACGATTCGATCATGCCTTCCATTTGGCGGTCGCGTTCAAAGGCGGCCAGGTGACGGCGGTTCAATTGACGCACGAAATCGATTTGCCCCCGCTGCAACGATCTCGGAAAATTTCCTTGCAAGTTCCGCAACCACGGAAGCGATCCGATCGCCTTGCTCATCAGCACGTTCGTTCCGCCGGTCACCGCGGGCAAGAACGCATTGGAGAAATGCATCGGGGAACCCCCGTCACCGGTCGTCGGATGTTCGACCGTCATGTAGCCCGGCAAGTTTTGGTTCTCGCTGCCGAGTCCGTAAAGAACCCACGAACCCATCGAGGGTCGCACCAAGTTTGTCGCGCCGGTGTGCAACTGCAACGTCGCGGGCGCATGAGCCAAGTTGTCGGTATGCATGCCGTTGAGCACACACAAATCGTCGACGTGTTCGGCCAGATGGGGGAACAGTTCCGAGACCCAGATGCCGGCCTCACCGTGCCGAGCAAACTTCCACCCCGAGCCGAACAGCCGCATCTCGGCGACGCCGGGTTGTTCGACTCGCTCGTCGCGACCGAACGGCGACCGTTTGCCGTGATCAGCGTCGAGCTGCGGTTTGTAATCAAACGATTCGATCTGGGACGGGCCGCCCTGCATGAACATGAAGATGACCCGTTTCGCCCTCGCCGGGAAATAGCTCGCGCGAGGCAAGAGTCCTTGGTTCGTTGCCGGGTCGGCGATGGCGTCGCCTTGAGCTGGTTGCTGCATCAAAGCCGACAGCGCGGTCATGCCGAACCCGCAAGCGGATTGACTGAGCATGGCCCGTCGTGAAAGTGTTTGCATTTGTTTCATCTCTTCATTTCCATCTTTTAGGTAACCCGAAGCGTGAGCGAGGAAAAATCGCTCTTGACTCGTGCCTCGCTGACGCTTCGGGTTACCTGGGGGAAAGGCTTTCATGTTCGGAATAGGAATTCGTTGCTCATCAATAATGCTTGGCACAATCGCGTCCAAGCCTCCCGGTGGGGATCGGTTTCCTTGCCGGGGTCATCACCGGTGGTCGCAACTTTTTCAAGTTTGGCGAGTTCGGCCGCGATGGACTCGACCCACCGGAGCGCCGATTGAGATTCGTCTTCGGATGGCTGACGGCCATAGACGGTTTCGTAAAGCTTTCCGATTCGCCGGGCCGGGGCGTGGGCGGCCAGCCGATCGGCGAGCGCCGCCGCTTGCCGTTGCATGAAATTCGAGTTCACCAAGTTCAACGTTTGACCGGGCAAAGCCGTTGCCGTTCGCATCCCCGTTTCGCTGTTGGTGCTGGGCAAATCGAACGCGGCCGAAAAGCTGACTTCGTCGAACGGATCGGCCCGTCGTTGTGGTTGGAAGATCGCCCGGCGGCCTCGCCACGTTTCCGGGATTCGCAAATTCTTGATCGCGGTTCCGGTCGCGTTGGGCGTCAAGTTGTCATCATGTTCTAACGGCAATGACGGGCCGCCGTGATGGCCGCGGTCGAGCTGGCCGCTGACGAGCAACAACGAGTCGTGCAAGACTTCGGCGTCCATCCGTTTGCGATGGGCACGCCACAGCAATCGGTTGTTCGGATCGATGTCATCCGCCCCGGCGGCTCGGGCGAGGGAATTGATGCTGGATTGTTGCCAAGCCTGTGACAACACGATGCGACGGATCAATTGTTTCGTCGAGCCATTTTTTTGAAACTCGCCGGCGAGATAATCGAGTAGTTCCGGATGACTGGGCCGTTCTCCGGTGGACCCAAAGTTGTCGACGGTGCGGACCAAGCCGGTGCCGAAGAGGTGGTGCCAAATGCGATTGACCCACACGCGTGTGGTCAGCGGGTTGTCGCGGTGGGCGATCCACTCGGCCAAGTCGAGTCGACCGCTGGTGCCGATTTTTAGTCGTGGCTCGTTCGTCGGCGCGACCGACCGCAGGAAACCACGCGGCACGGAGTCGCCGAGTTGGTGGGCGTTGCCGCGAATGTTGATCGCAGCGGGTTCGGGTTCCGGCCGGTCACTCATCGCGATCGCCAAACGCTCGGTGCGATGACGGCGAAGGTATTCGAGAGATTGGAAACGCTTGTTGGCTTTGGCGGACGCGGCTTTGGCGGCCGCCAGTTCTTTTTCCGCGACTTGAAGATGTCGGCTGAGTTCGTCGACTTGAACCGCTTCACTTGTGTCATCCCGCGACGCCCCCTCACCCTCGGCCCCTTTTCCCGAAGCGGGGCGAGGGGAGCCCGGCTTGTTGATTTGCTTCTTCAGCTTCTCGACCTGTGTTTGCAGTCTCATTTGTTCGCGACGCGCTTCAGCGACTTTCCGCTGCGCGTCGGCTAAGTCCGCTTCGTACTGCTTGATCCATTCGGCTCGCTCGATCAGTTCGTCCGACGTTTCGGGAAGCCGAACATGATTGACTTGGCTGAAGACTCCGTTGAGCCGACCGTGGAGCGTCACGCTGCTTCGGAGGATTCCCGCGATCGCGAAGTAGTCTTCCTGCGAGACCGGATCGAACTTGTGAGCGTGGCAGCGGGCGCATTCGAGCGTCATGCCCAAGAACGCTTTCCCGATTCGGTTGACTTGCCGGTCGACGACGTCCATCCGCAATTGTTCTTTGTCGCCGCTGACCAATTCCCAGGGACCGATGGCCAAGAAGCCGGTCGCGATGATGTCTTCGGCGGTCGGCGGCGGGGTCGACTTTTGACCGGGCGCTCCCGGCACCTGAACATCACCGGCGATTTGTTGGCGAATAAATTCGCCCAGTGGCTTGTCGTCGTTGAAGGCACCGATCACATAGTCGCGATACCGATAGGCTTCGACGGCCGGGATCGCGCGGCCCACGCCGAGCGTATCGGCGTACGCGGTCAGGTCGAGCCAATGACGCGCCCAACGCTCACCGAATTCTGGAGAAGCCAGCAATCGCTCGACGACTTCCGCGATCGCGGCCGTACGATCCTGATCGCATCGACGATCGAACGCCTCGATCTCGTCAGGCGTCGGCGGCAACCCGATCAAGTCCAAGTGCAGCCGTCTTAGCAGCATCCGGTTATCGGCTGGTGGCGCCGGCGGCAATCCGGCGTCGCCGAGTCGGGCGCGGACGAAGGCGTCGATCGGTTCGTCAGCCCAAGCCGGGTCGGCGACCTCGGGGACGGCAGGCTTCGTGATCGGACGGAACGACCAGAGTGCGTCGGCCGCGGTCGCAGTCGTTGATGAATCGGGTTTCGGATGGGTCAGTGGCGCGTCCGTTCGCGGATCGGGAGCCCCCATGGCGATCCATCGCTGCAAGGTCGCGATATCGGCGTCCTTCAGCTTCCCGTCCGGCGGCATCTCGTAATTTACATCTTCGTACCGGACGGCTTTCATGACTAAGCTCTTGTCAGGCTGACCGGGAACGATCGCCGCCCCCGAATCCCCGCCGCGGACCCAACCGTGTCGCGTATCGAGCGCAAGACCTCCGTTGATGTCCTCGTCCGCCGAATGGCACGCATAGCAATGCTCGATCAACAGCGGCCGCACCTTGTTTTCAAAGAATGCGATCGCTTCGGGTGGGGCAGCTTGATCGGCATCGCCGGAGGCTTCGGCAGTCACTTCGGCGGCCAAGACCGAAGCAGACAATAGCAAAACCCAGTTCAAGCCACCCAGGCACGCGGTCACGATGAATGAAGCAATGTCGCGACTCATAAGCCGAGATCCTCCGAGGCCATTTCGATGTGATGCCGCATCACTTTGGCTGCCGCTTGCGGTCGGCGACGTTCGAGCGCGCGGACCACTTGTTCGTGGTGTTCGATTGCCGTCTTTTTACCGACCCGACCGATGGTGCGCCGTCGGCTCTCGCGGCTGATGTCGGCCAGTGAATCGAGGAACAGCCGGAACATCAGATTGCCACTCGCTTCGGCCAGGGCGTGATGGAATTGCAGATCGATTTCGATCGCTTCATCATTCGACTTTGCCGCGACCAAGGCGTCCTGCAACGCCCGCAAGTGACGAATACTTTCTTCGCTACCGCGTTCGGCAGCCAACCTTGCCGATTCAGGCTCGATGACGATGCGGGTTTCTTGCAACTGCCGTAAACGTTCCGTCACGTCGGGGATCAGCAATGCCAACGACGTGCTGACCGGACGATGCAATTGGTCGACCACCTTGACGCTCCTGCCATGACGCACCTCCAGCAAACCCTGCATTTCCAGCCGCTTGATCGCCTCGCGAACCACCGGCCGGCTGACCCCCATCTGCTCGGCCAACCGGCGTTCGGCGGGCAGATGTTGCGGATCGTCGCCGCTGCCCCGGCGGATGAATTCGATCAAGTGATCGGCCACCTGTGCCGCGAGCGGTTGGGACTGGACGTGAAATTCGGCAATGCTCATCGGGAAAAATCTCTTGATTCGGTAAACAGGTATGACCACTTTACCCGTCTCGACATCCGATGTCAAACCGGAGGACGAAGCCGGCTTCGTCGGGGACGTCCCCCGGGATGCGTGTGTTTCATTGAGCAGGCCGGGCTATCATGATCGCCGAGCAACGTGACTCGGTTCCTGGAAACCCCGAACCCAACTGACATGAAACCATTGAATTTGAATCGGCGGGCGTTTTTGGCTCGAGGTGTTGCTGCCACGGCCTTGTCCGGTCGCTTGTTTGGCCAGGGCGGGCCCACCGTGGTTCGCGACGAGCCGGCAAAGTTTCCGGTTCGGACGATCACCCGTGGACCGCATCACCACTGGTTCGGTTACTACGACAAGTTGCAGTTTGATCCCAGCGGCCGGTACGTGTTGGGGATGCAAGTCGACTTCGAGCATCGTTCGCCCACTGCCGACGATGTGATCAAGATCGGCATGGTCGACTTAGCCCAAGACGATCGCTGGATCGAACTGGGTGAAAGCAGGGCTTGGTGTTGGCAACAAGGTTGCATGTTGCAGTGGTTGCCTGGATCGGAGAGCGAAATCATTTGGAATGATCGCCAGGGCGATCAATTCGTCGCTCATGTGATGGATGTGCATACCCGTCAAAAACGCACGCTGCCTGAACCTGTTTACTGCGTTAGGTCCAACGCACGTGACGCCGTGTCACCGGATTTTCGCCGCATCAACGATGTGCGGCCTGGATACGGGTATGCCGGTTTGCCCGATCCATACGCCGACGAGTTGATGCCGACAGAATCCGGAATTCTGCACATCAATTTGCGCACGGGTGCCGTTCGGCCGATCTTGTCGATCGCCGATGTCGCGCGAACAGGTGTCATTCCCAACGAAAAATTCGGCATCAAGCACTACTTCAATCACTTGCTTTTCAACCCTTCGGGGACCCGGTTCATCGTGTTGCATCGGTGGCGATATCCGGACGGCTCGCGATTGACGCGGATGGTCACCGCCGGCGTGGACGGCAGCGACGTGCGGATCGTCTGTGGCAACGGCTATACGTCGCATTTCATTTGGCGCGACGACACGCACATCCTGGCGCAGTCGCGGCATTTCGATGGCAACGACCAGTGGGGAAATTTCTTGTTCGAAGACGTCGACGGAGGTGGCGACGTGCGAGAAATTGGTCGTGGTGTGCTCGATCCGAGTGGCCACTTCAGCTACTTGCCTGACAAGGAATGGCTGATCAGCGACACCTACCCCAAGGGTTCGGGCCGGATGCAGACGCCCCACTTGTATCACATCCCATCGAATCGCCGCATTGATTTGGGGAGCTTTCACCTGCCGGCGGTTTACCAAGGCGAGTGGCGAGTCGACACCCATCCTCGGCTTTCGCCCGACGCGAAGTCGGTTTGCATCGATGCGCCGCAAGGAGACCAGGGGCGACAGTTGCACTTGATCGACCTTGGGCAAAGACTGCTCAAGGATTTATCTAAACGTTTCTCGGCCGTAGACCACCTCACCACGAACGATGGTCTGCCGTAACCAGCGATCATCCCAGGCGAACATCAACCGCGCGAGCGTCGTCGGATCGTCGCTCGTCTGCCACGCGATGTCCGGACGGATGACCAGAAAGTCCGCCGACTGTCCGACGGTCCAGCGGTCCCCGTCGGGCCGGCCGAGGGCGGCGGCGTTTCCGTGAAGGATGGTCCACCAAGCGGCCGAAGCACTCGGGACGTCGCCGCCGGGAAAGCTGGCGGCCGCTTCGATCATCGCCCGGGCGACGCGGACCATGCTGCGTTCATAGCCGCCGGCGATGTCGCTGCCCAAACTGATTCTCACGCCGTCCCGGAGAATCGCCGAGCGGTCCATCGTGCCGGACCGTAGAAACGAATTCGCCGTCGGGCAGTGCGCGACGACCGATTCGGTTTCGGTCAAAATCCGCCGATCCGATTCACCGAGATGCACGCCGTGCCCGAGCAATGACCGCGGCGTCAGCAGGCCGGCGTCCCGGTACACGTCGACGTAGCGTTGCCCGTCGAACAGGTCCCGGACCTGTCGGCACTCGGGCAGCGTTTCGCTGAGATGCGTTTGGACGAGGGAACCGGACTCCGCGGCCAGGCCGCCGGCAAGGCTGAGCAATTTCGGCGTACAACAAATGGCGAAACGCGGCGTCACCGCAGCCGCCATGCGGTCACCGGGTGGAAAACGACCCAGCAATTCCGCCGTTTCGTCGATCAGTCGTCCGGCGTCTCGGACCAAAAAGTCTGGTGCGCCGCGGTCCATCAAGACTTGTCCGATCACGCCTTTCATTCCGCGATTCGCCGCGACGGCCAACGCCGCGGCGGTCCCGCCGTGATGCACCGTCGCGTAGCCGGCGATCGCTGTCGTGCCGAAGGCAAAGCACTGGTCGATGACACGCTCGGTCATCTCGGCGGCGAACGTTTCGTCGGCCCACTCGGCCTCGGCCGGAAAAACGAATTCTTGAAGCCACTCCAGCAGCGGCAATCCGTGCGCGCCGATCGAATCGAACTGCGGCAGATGAACGTGCGTGTCGATGAAGCCGGGGCAGATCAAACAGTCGGGGCCGCCGAGGTTCGCGTTCTCCGCCACGTCACCTTCGATGACCTCGGCGATGTGCCCGTCGTCCAGGATCACCGTGCCCGGTCGCAACTTCATGCGTTCCGGCGGGTCGGGCAACATCAATTGACCGGACAGAATGAGCTTCGGACGGGGCATGCACGATTTCGGGGGTATAAAACAAGCGGGTCGCCTTGCTTTGCGTCTCACTGACATTGACGCAACTTCGGCGGTTTTGGTAGGCATCGCATCATGGCAAAATCGAAAGTCTGGCGGAAAGATCAAGGCACGTTACGCGGTGCTGCGCTGCTGCTGTTCTTGGTCGTCCTCGGCTCGGACCGTTTTTCGGTCGCGATCGCGCAATCATCGATGCCCGCACCGGTGAATTTGCCCAAACGCCCGTGCGTGTTGCTGGAGAATGGCAACGTCGTGTTCGGAACCGTCGACCAACTCGGCGCCAAAGTCATCATTCGACAAGGCGACGACGAGGCGGGAGGCGAATTGGTCGTCCGCACCGCGGACGTGGCTTGCTGGGCCGATTCCCTGGAACAACTTTATCAGTACCGCGTCGACCATCGTCGTGGTGATCGAGTCCAAACCCGATTGGCCGATGTCCGGTGGTGTTTACGCAACGGTTTGATCGATCAAGCCTTTGCGGATCTGGCGGAGGTTCGCCGTCTGGATCCGAACAATCGTTTGGCGGGCGTTCTGATGCGACAAGCCGAATCGCAACAACGCCAGATCGTCGAATCATTGTTTCGATCGGCAACACGGTTCGACACGACGGCGACCGAGTCCGGCGGAAACGTCCGCCCCGTGAGCTTCGATACGCCGATCCGACGCGACGATGCGGCAAAGGATCAGCCGACGGGTTTAGCCGCGCCGACCCCGGACATCGAAAGCGGCCCCGTGCTCAGCCAGTTCACTCGCAACGCTCAACCGTTGCTGTTGAACCGCTGCGGACGTTGTCACGACGACCGTCGTGATCTGAATTGGTCGTTGATCGTGCCGGCCGGTGGCGGGCGACCGTCGACCGGGATCACGCGACAGAATTTGGCTGCCACGCTGGAACTCTTGACGGACAGCGGAATCGGCACGACGGGATTCCTGAGGGCCGCGACCGAAATCCACGGCGACGCGACGACGCCGCCCCTGGGCATCGCCGACGCCGTCGCGACCGCGCGACTGCGACAATGGCTGCACACGGTCGACCGAAACCGATCCGGCGATGCCCCCGGCATCGACCCGGATTCTGAAACGATTGCCGTCTCCGCGTCGAACGCGTCCCGGTCGAGCGAGTTTCCGTCGAATCTCGAAGCAGTGATCGAGGACACGACCGATGGACCGGCAAGTCCCTCGCAACCGTCGGCCGGCACGCCGAAGCCGCGGCACGCCATCGGCCAACCCGCTCGTCTGCCCGTCGTCGCCGACCCGTTCGATCCCGCGCGGTTCAACAAGCAGTTTCACCGCTAGAAAACGAAACGGCCGCCCGGAAGCGTGCATTCCTGGACGAACGCGACCATCCGTTTTCGTTCAACGCGAAGGCTTCGTCTTGGAGAATCGCAACAGGACGTCACCGGATTCACCGATCAAACACAAAAGACCTTTCTCGTCGATCCGATAGCTCGTCGCTTCCCGTAGCGCCGAAGTGAATTTTGCCTCTTGATCCATCAAGGCGGGCGGGCCGGCTCGTCTCGTCATCGCGAGTGGCCCGAGCCGGATCTGGCCGTTGTCCGTTTCGGCTTTGCCGGAGTAGCGATTGACACTCGTCGATCCGTTGACTGTTCCGTCCGGGGAGATCGTCAGTGTGGATTGCGCGCGGTCAACGACGCCGCGTCCGGCAATGTCTTCGGCCAACCAACTGCCGATCAACGCTTCGTCCACGGTGCCGCTTGCCTGACTCGTCACGTCCGGGTGAATGGTGCTCCAATCTTTCTTCATGTCCACGATCGTCCAGCCGAGTTCGGGGCCTTCGTCCAAGCCACGGGCTAATCGCCCTACCGCGGATTCACGATCGTAGGCCCATTCGCGATCGGCATCCGTGTGATGCACGAGCACGCCCATGCGAGGCCCGTCGCCGGCGGTCGTCCACTGCATCATTTCGAAATCACCGTCGGAATTTCCGAACGCCATGATGGGGCGGCGACCGATGTGAGCCCGGATTCCCACGGGTTTGCCCTCGTGGTCGTTGATGAATTCGATTTTTTTGACGCGAACGATGACGGGTACGCCGTCGCGGATTTCGAACTTCGATTCGATTCGACTACCAAGGACTTGTTCCGCTGGGATGCCGTAGACCGTTTCGGACCACGGACGGATGAACTCGATGCCGCCGCCGGAAACGATAAACGTCTTGAAATGATTGGCTCGCAAGTAGTCGAGCATTTCCAGCATCGGCTGATAAACCATCTCGGTGAACAGCTTGCCGGTTTTGGGATGCCGCGCCGAAGCGATCCAGCGACGAGCGATCGTTTCGAATTCCTTCGCGGTCATCCCCGCGTGTGTTTCCATCAACAACTTCACGAGGGCTTCTCGATCACCGGACAAAGCTTGCTGCCCGTCACCCTCGAGGACCGAGGCGTACGGTTCGCTCGTTCGCCATTCCGGACGATCGGCGGCCATGGCTTTGACGCGGTCAAAGACGAAGAACGCTTGGACGTACATCGGCTGTTCGGACCACAGCGTGCCGTCATTGTCAAAGACGGCGATCCGCTCCGAGGGTGGGACGAAATCCGGCGAGTCTTGATCGGTGACCTTCCGCACGAACGAGACGATCGATCGTTTCGTCGGCCCGTCGTTCCAGGACGGCAAGGCGTCCTCGGCACGCGACGTTGGCGTGAAAAACAAGCAGGCGGTCACCGGCAGAGCGATTTGTAGAAAACGAATGCCCACGTGGAGGGTTCGGAGAAACATGCAGATGTCCTTGAACAGGCGATGCAGCGAAAAAAGGAGTTTGGTGTCGTCGCCAGGTCACGAACGATCGGCCTGACCGATGGAAACTCTATTCCTGACGGCGAATCAGTCCATGAGGGAATGGACCCAGCGGGAGAAAAATTCTGCCGCGGCCGTCGCCATGGTGCCGGCCGCCGTCGATCAGGCGTCAACCCTGGTTCGCTGCACGATGGCGAACGAGTCGCGACCGAGTCGTTCAAAGACGGCCATGAATTCGCCCACGTCCATCGCCAGCGGCTTGATCGCGGCTTGGTCCACAAATCCGATCGTACCGCTCCAAGGATCCGGAGCCCCGGGAAAGTAGACCGTCACGGTGCCGTCCTCGGCACGCTCGATTTCCAGTGCCAATCGCGTGATCCCGAGGACGTCGATCGAGATCGGCTTCATGCGGTCGCGGGCCAGGTCGCCGCCGATGCCGCCGGCGAGTTGATCTTTGTAAATGGAGTAACGCGGAAAGATCATCATTAAATGCCGTTCGACCAGGCCGCTCAGCTTTCGCCCGATGGCAAGTTGTGCCGCGACGCCGGCGGCAAAGCACATCAGGACCAGCAGCGCGACCGACGCGGCCAGCAAGACGAAGTAGCCGTACGCGGAATGAATGCCCAGATTCTGGGACAAGAACGTCGCCACCACGAAAACGACACTGCCGACCTTTCCCAGCAAGAAACCGACGACGGCCAAAGGCAACAGGAAAACGATCCCCCCGATCGCCGTCGACTTGAGAAAACCGAAATGTCGATCCACGTGTTCACGCATGAGGTTCTGGTTCCCAATCGGGGCGAGTCACCGAGCCGGTCATCTTGCCGGTAAGACGGACAGCTTAACCGGTGCCGGAAAAGGAGGGGGTGGGGCCTTTCTTTGCGCAGCCCTCGGTCCTTTCTGTGCGGGGCACCCGAATGGCCGGTTCCCGGCAAAAGGTTCGCGACGCTTGATTTCCGACCGATGTCGGACAAGGATCCTAGGGCGGCGGGGAGCGTTTTTTTAACGAATTTCTTGATTACATTGTGACGCGGTCCGTTATCGTGGGGCTTTGCCTTTTTTCGATGTCCCCCGGCACGCCGATCGGCCAAACGTCATGGGAAGCAGTCAACCCAATTTTCTACCACCGCAGTCCTCCGAAACGGTCACGCGGCGACAATTGGGCAAAGACACGCGCCGAACTTCGCCATTGGCCGGTGACGAAAAACCGCCTTGGAAAGAAGGGGACCGTCTGGGCAACTTTGTGCTCGAACAATTTCTGGGACGTGGCAGCAGCGGTTACGTCTATCGAGTCTGCGAGACGGGGACCAATCAGCGTCACGCGTTGAAATTGTTGTTGCCCGGCAGTCCGGAAGACCTGGTTCGCAACAAGTGCGGTTTTCGGCGCATGCGAAGCGTCATTCATCCGGGATTGGTCCACGTGCATCGACTGTATCGCTTGGATGAGTACATCGGTTTGACGATGGAAGAAGTCCACGGCAAGACGCTGAAGCAATCCATCGACGACTTTCGCAGCCTGCCCATCGACGAGCGTTTCGAAAAACTGGTCGGCCTGACCCGCCAGTACGCCTCGGCGCTGGCTTGTCTGCACTCGCACGGCTTGGTTCACCGCGACATCAAACCGCAAAACTTGATGGTCGACGACGACGGCAATGGCCGCATCGTCGACTACGGGTTGGTCGGCACGTTTGATCCCCAGGAGGACCCCAACGGTTTTCGGCACTACTACGTGGGTAGTCCGAACTACCTGGCACCGGAGACGTGTTGGGACCGTTTTTACTTGCCCGCCGGCGACGTGTTCAGCCTGGGGCTTTCGATCTTGCAAGTCGCGCGGCAGATGGGCGGACACGCCGACGTATCGCGGAGCGATCAATCACGCAGCGAAGACCGACGGATGATTCTCGGTGCGATCGAGGATCTGGACGCCGATGTGCCGGATCTGCTCCGCGAAGCCTGTGGCGAGATGCTGGAACCGCGGTCCTCGGATCGTCCCACCGCACAAGAGATCGCACGACTCGGCCTGCCGCCGCGGGACACGATCGTGTGGACCGCGGAAGTCGATTTCATCGGACGAAAAAAGGAACTGGAAAGACTACGCAGTTGGTTTCGACTGATCGCGACGGGAGGCACCGGACGTTTGCACATTCGGGGCGATTCGGGCATGGGCAAGTCGCTTTTGCTGGAGCAGATCGTCAAGGAATTCCCCGGCAACGGTTGGGTCCAAGTGTTCTACGCGAAGTGCTTGCCACGCGAGGACGAACCGTTACAAGCCTTTGATCAATTGATCGACGAAATCGTCGCCCGATTCATGAAGTCGGATCGCGAGCCGATCCCGATGGACGTGGCCAGCGCCGCAACGCTTCACGACGCGTTCCCGGCTTTGAAAAGCATGATCACGCCCAGCGAAGACATTCCGCCGGCCGGCAAACACAGTGAACGCTACGATGCTTTGGAAGCCGGCGTGCGGTTGGCCCAAGCGCTGGCCAAATTCGGGCCGCTGGTTCTGATCGTCGACGATGTCCATTGGGCGGACCGTGACAGCTTGAACACGCTGGACGCGTTGCAATCGACGGTCGGCGAGCACTTCGGCATCATCACGGCCTCCCGCGGTCCGGACAGTCGCCAACGCGTCCCGCCTGACGCCTCGATGACCTTGGAACCGATTCCCGATGACGTGGCGATGGACTGGCTCAACGGAATCGTCCGCCGCTGGAACGCGGACGTCACCCAGCTCACGTTGATGCAGTGGGTGTCGGTCTGTGGAGGCTGTCCGCTGGATTTGCAACTGGTCGCCGATGAATTGAAACCGGGTGGTTTTTTGTCAAAGTCCGACGGCGATCTCGGATTCGAACAGGCTTTCGGTCGGCTGAAATTGTGGCGACGAAAAATCGACGGGCTGTCGCGTGAAGCTCGTGAGGTTTTGGAACTGATCTGCATCGCCGGCCGTCCTGTCACGTACAAGGACTTGGGCGGTCTGACCGGCTGTGGCGAAGCCGTCGACGTTTTGATCAGCGAACTGGCTCACGAACGCTTGGTCTTGGAAGATGCCATCGATTCCGGCGCCGACAGGGCAACGGATGACCGGGTCCGCATCGCCCACAACAGCATCGCCGAAGGCGTTTTGGCGACCATGGCGGGAAACCGCAGCCTCGCCGCCCACCGCTCCTGGGCCAATCGTTTGATCGCCGGCGAACAAGCCGACAACGTCGCGGGACGAATCGCCGGCCACTTGTTCGATGCGGAAGAATCGGCCCGCGCGGTGCCCTACGCCAATGAAGCGGCCGAACACGCCGAGCGGCAGTTCGCGATGACCGAAGCGGCGCGGTGGCGGGAGCGGACCTTGCCGCAGCTGACCGGTGCCGAACGGCTCGTGCAATTGCGGCAGATGGCGCGCTGCTTTGACGAAGCCGACCGGCCCGCCGAAGCGGCACGGTATTACAGCCAATTGGCAGACGCCGTCGAGGACCCCGACGAATCGGTCGAACTGGAATTGATGGCCGTCGCACGCCTGATCCGTTGCGGACAAGTCGGCGACGTTCGAAGAATTTTGACCCGCTTGGGCAAGCAACTGAACATGCCGGTGCCCAAGTCCGCTTGGAAGACCAAGCTTTCCCTGCTGGCGAAGCTCGGGCGATTGCACCTCTCGGGACACCGCTTCGGCGAAGTCCCGGCCCTGCCGCCGCCCGAACAAAGCGATCGTCCGAACGACCCGCTTCATCAACGACGCGTGCGTCTGTGTCTGGAGCTGATCCGTCCGTTAACGATGTTCGACAATGCTTATGCCGGCGAATTGCATCTGGCCGGCACCTTGGCGACGAGGCAACAGGGCAGCGAAGCGGAACGGCTGCATTTCGCTGCCGGGGCCGCCGTGTTCGGGGCCTATAATTCCGGCCCACGCCGAGAATCGAGCCGACGTTTGTTGACGAATCTTCGGGCAAGATTCGAACAGATCGACGACCCCAAACTCTGGGGCGATTACCACGGCGCTTGGGCTTTCTACCACGCGTTTCAATGCGATTGGTTCGACGTGATCCGGCCGGCGACCGGTTCCGTCGCGGCCTATCGGCGAAGCGGTCGTCCGGTAAGTTTTGAGATCTTTCATACGCGGTGGTTGGAGTTGTGGAGCTACCTGAAGATCGGCCAAATCAACCAGTTCTGTACCACCGCTTTTGAAATGCATGACGATGCGATCATGCGTGCGGATCGTTTCGCTTGGTTGGTGACCACCGGAGGACTCGGCAACGCCGCCTGGCTGGCAAAGGACGATCTCGGCAGCGTACGAACGTTCCAAAGGGAAACGCTGCGATCGATCGACGAAACCGGACCGCAATGGTTGGACGTCTTCAACTGGCTGGCGTTGATGCAGACGACGGCCTTCGAGGGCAACTGGTCGGCTTTGGTCAAGCAGGCGAACTTTTCCTCCGATGGGAATTTTCGCACGGTCTGTCGGCGGGTTCAATTCCTGGGGATCTTCAAACTGGAAAACCAGATTCGTGCCGAACTCGGGCTGTGGCATTTCCAGATCCAAAAGAACGACGAAGCGGTTGTCCGCGATGCAGATTCGCGACCACGGCGTCGACGCCTGGACAAGTTGATCCGTTCGCTTCGCCGGCACGCGCTGCCCTACACCGAGATGTTGGCGAACCATTTTTCCGCACGGCTGCATGCCTACGAAGGAAACCACGATCTTGCCAAAGTCGGTTTTGACGAATCCGCAAAGATGGCCGCCGAACAAAAAATATTGCCCTTGCAGTTGGCCGCCCCCGATTGGATGGATTGGATGGCGAACGGCAGCCTGGGCGACCGCTTGTCCAATCATTTGACATCCGAGGGGGTCGCGTCGCCGGAATGCTTTCGTCGCCTGTTTGATTGAGGCGACCTCGTCGGCCCGTCGCGGCCCGCAAACACGCAGCCCCGCCAAGTGGGCTTCGACCGCTAACGCGTCGTTTGACGCAAGTGTTCGTACAGGACGATCCCCACGGTTGTCGCCAAATTCAAGCTCCGCACTTCGTCGCGCATCGGCAACCGCAAGGAGCGTGGATCGTCCGGATCCATCACTTCGGCGGGCAACCCGGACGTTTCCCGACCGAAAACGAAGATGTCACCGGGTTCGAATTCGGCGTCCCAAATCGTTCTTTTGGCGAACTTGGAAAAAAAGTACATCGCCCCGGACGGCAGGGCCTCGGTCAAACCCGGCCAGTCGGCGACGTCGGTCCAATCCAGGTGTTGCCAATAATCCAGGCCGGCCCGCCGCACGCGTTTTTCGTCGATCTGAAACCCCATCGGCCGGACCAGCCAAAGCTTCGCGCCGGTCGCGACGCAGGTTCGCCCGATGTTGCCGGTGTTTTGAGGAATTTCGGGTTGATAAAGGACGACATGCGCCGTGGGGATCGGGCTGTTGGTGGTCATCGGGTCGTTTCGCGGTCCGGTTTCAAAAGACACTGGGCGTCTCACGGGGGCTGCCAAAGGGGTCACTGGGTTGCGAGAGGGTCACTGGGTTGCGAGAGGGTCACTGGGTTGCGAGAGGGTCACTGGCCATGACAAACTGTGCGGCCGTCCCCGTCGTCTCGCGATCGAAGTCTTCTCCGCATCATGCCGATACAAGTCACCTGTCCGAAGTGCCTGAAACGTTTTCAAGTCAGCGACAAGTTCGCGGGCAAATCAGGCCCTTGCCCGAGTTGTAAAAATGTCATCAGGGTACCGGACAAGGATGAGCAAGTCGTCATCCATGACGCCCCGAGTGATTCGCCGACCGATTCCAGAGGCGTCAGCGTCCTCAAGCCGATCAAGGCCACCGAAACCGACATCACTCGGAAAGGCTTGATCATCACGATCGTCAGCGTGCTGGCGATTTTCGGGGCGGCGATCGCGTTGCGGTTCGCCGGCGACGGGTCCGGGGCTCCGTTGTGGGCCCAGATTCTGGGAATCCTGCTGCTCGCCCCGCCTCTGGTTTGGGCGGGCTATTCGTTTTCCTACGATCGTGAGCTGGAACCGTATCGCGGCACCGAGCTTTGGCAACGCGTCGGCATTGCTTCGCTGATCTTCGCGGCTTTGTGGATCATCTATGCCTTCGTGCCGAGTTACTTGTTTGACCTGGAACGGCCCTCGGAGATGTCTTGGACGATCGCCGGATTGTCCTTCGTCGTGATGATGGTCGCCGGGGCGTTCGCGGCCGTCGCGGTGTTCGAATTGGAAATCACGGGCGGTTTGGTGCAGTCGGGGCTGTATTTTTTGGCCGTCGTGGCGTTGGCGTTGGTCGCGGGGGTCACCTTGGCGGGGCGAGAAATCGAAACGCTGCCGGGCCGACCGAGCGTTGCGTTCCCGCCGCCGGGGACGGGCACGCTGGCGGGGACGGGCACACTGGCGGGGACGGGCACGCTGGCGGACTTCGTCGCATCAGGACAGGGCGATGTCGCCTGAGCATCGGCTGCCTGAACTGGACGGTTTGCGGCATCCGAGTTCGGTGATTCGCGTTCCGGATTGCCAGGACGTTCCCGTCACTTCGCGTGTCCAGCGAATCATCGATACCGCCCCGGTGCGACGCCTCGCATCGATCAGCCAGCTCGGCATGGTCGCGTTGGTCTACCCCGGCGCGACTTACAACCGCTTGGAACATTCGCTGGGCGTTTACCATTACGCGCTTCGTTTGCTGGATCGCTTCTCCGACGACGACCGGCTGGATGATCCGGTCGTGGCCGAATCGTTCCTGCTGGCCGCGTTGCTGCACGACGTGGGTCACTGGCCGTTTTGCCACCCGATCGAAGACATGCGACTGTCCGGGCTCGGTGAACACGAAAGCCGAGCCGTCCGCTGGATGCGGTCCCCCGACTTGGCCGACTGTTTGGAGGAAGACTGGTCCTGCGACGCCGACCGAATCGCCGCCTTGTTGACCGCGCCGGCCGACGAGCCGACCTTTTCGGAATCTTTTTTTCGCAGCTGCCTGAGCGGTCCGATCGACGTCGACAAGCTGGATTATTTGCAACGTGACAGCCTGCACGCCGGCGTGCCGTATGGCCGCAATTTCGACGCCGGCCGGCTGGTCCACGCGATGGTCGTGCATCCCGACAAACCGAAGTTGGCGATCAGCGAAAAAGGTCGAACGGCGGCAGAGATGATGGTGTTTGCCCGGTACGTGATGTTCAGCGAAGTCTACTGGCATCATGCCGTCCGCTCGGCCACCGCGATGCTCCAGCGGGCGGTCTTTTTGTTGCGAAAACGATTCGACTTGGAATCCTCGTTCCGATTGACCGATCATCAGTGGATCGCGATGATTCGCCAGGTCGCCGGCGATACCGAGGCGGCCTCGTTGGTCGAGGGTCTGTTCGGGCCACGACGCACGCTGCACAAACGCCTGATCGAATTCGACGTGATCGACGGGGTGGACTTGCACATGCGACTGGCTCGACGTCCGTTTTGGTGGCTGGTCGCCTGTGCCGAAAAGGTCGCCGAAATTTTGACCGTCTCCACGGGGATCGCGGTCCCATCGGCAGACATTTTGATCGACGCGCCGCCTGTGAAACTGGAGGTCGACATCAACATCGACGTCGTCCGACGCGACGGCAGCGTCCGCGCACTCGAACAACTCAGTCCCGTCGCGTCCGCGTTGGCGCGACAACAATTCGATCACCACGTCAAAAGAGTTCGCGTGTTTGTCCGGCCTGAATTGAAAACACCGTTGATGCAGTCGTTGCGATCGATGGAAAACCTGGAAGCCTTGATCGACAAGGCGATCGCGGAAGTTGAGGATGAAATCGTATGAACGTACTGGTCTTTGCCGACCCCACCGCCGCGTCACTTCACATCGTCGATGAAGTCAGCAAGATCGTCCGGGAGCGACCGGAGGTCGTGTTGGGTTTGGCCACCGGTGGTACCCCAACGGACGTTTACCGCGAACTGGTGCGACGCCAGCAGGCCGGGGATATCGACCTTAGCGGCGTGACGACGTTCAACCTGGACGAATACGTCGGACTGTCGCCCGAGCATCCCCAAAGCTTTGCCAGCTTCATGCGTCATCACTTATTTGATCATGTCGGCCTGTCCGTCGATCGGACTCATCTGCCGCCGGGACGCTGTGACGACTTTTCGGCCGCGGCCCGCGACTACGAAGCCGACATCGCGCGGCACGGAGGTATCGACTGGCAACTGCTGGGCATCGGTGACAACGGACACATCGCGTTCAACGAACCGGGATCGCCGGCAGGCAGTCGCACGCGAATCGTGCAGCTGACCGCCGAGACGATCGAGGCCAATTCGAGATTTTTCGACGATCCCCGGGACGTTCCTCGCCGGGCGATCACGATGGGAATTGGGACCATTTTGGAAGCCAAGCGGATCCGGTTGTTGGCGTTCGGCGCCCAGAAAGCCGCCGCGGTCGCCGCCGCGATCCAAGGCCCGGTGGGCGATGACTGCCCGGCCTCTTTCCTCAGGCGACACCCCGACGTGACCTTCGTCTTGGATCGGGCCGCCGCCGGTCGCTTGCAACGCGAAGTCGGCGCGAATCCCGAAAGTTGACTTTCCGATCGGCGGAAGGATCAGGTGACGTTCGTCAATTCCCGCCCAGTTCGGCTTCACGCTGGTAAACGGCCAGCGTCGTCTCGAAAGTCTCTGCCTTGATCTTGAATTCCGGTGACGCGTCGGTGTAGCGATTGGAATGCTCGACCAAGACGCGGTACAGGAACCGAAACAAATGCCGTGGGACTCGCAGCGACGCAAAAGCCGTCAACAAGCGTTGATAACTGATGTCGTCGGCGAACAGGTCTTTCGGTTCGGGCGTTTTGCCTTCGGCCGCGCACGCCATCATGCGGGCGCGGGCCAAGTCGTACAGGGATTCACCGGTCCACTGAAACGCCGGGACGACGTTTTGTTTGTCCAGGCGGGCGCGTTCGTGAAAGTCGCGGTTTTCGCGTTCGATGTCGCGATGCAATTCTTGAGGCAACATCAGCTTGAATCCGAGCCCCGGGTACTTCAGCAACTTGTTGTCCAACAGCGGCCACACGAAACGTTTCATCAATTCCTGCTTGCCGCCGGTCAAGTGCGGTTCGTCGACGCGGTCCATCAGCACGATCACGCCGTTGAATCCCATCAGCGAGATCAGGCCTTGGAATTTGTTCAGCAGTTCGTAGCGATCGTCCGTGCGGTCGTAGCGCGGCACGGGCTGATTGGCCAGCTCCTTGCTGGGAAACCGCAACAACACTTTCCGCAGCGAACCGACTTCGCGTTTGCCGACTCGCATGTGGCGACGGATGCCCATGGCGGCGAACTGGCAGCGGAGCCATCGGATCAGCCAAGGTGCCGAGAACAACAAGGCAAGCGCCGGTGCCAGCCACAGGATCATCAAGCCGCGTCCGCCGTCCGCGTCGACCGTTTGGCGAAGGAACAGATAACCGGTCAGCGTGATCGCGACCGCCGTCCCCAGGATCGCCAGCCCGCCGTCCCAAAAGGCGGCCAGATTGCCGAACGCGAGTTTACGGCGGAGCTGATTCCAACGTCCCATCGACGTCGACGCCGTGGACTGGTCATACGCCATCGCCAACAACAAGAAATCTCGAGAGGCGGTGCGATCCAGCTTTTTCAAGTGCGTCGCCGTGATCGCATCTTCGCCCCGCGAATCTTCACGGCTGGTGCCGATGTTCAGCACGCGATCGACCAGGCTGGTCACGCCCAAGCAGAGGATCGAATCCATGTGGTCCCAAAGCTTCCACTGGTCCAGAACCTTTTCGGGTTTCCGCGCCGCTCGACGGCTGAGTCTTTCGCTGAAATGATCCAGGAAAGGATTGAAGTCGTCGTAGCGAATCACGAACACACGGCTTTCGGGATGTTCTTCGTTGTACCTGGCCAGGTGGCGATCGATCTGCAATCGCATGGCCGTCTTGCCGCTCCCTTTGGGGCCGAACACGATGGCCGTCGCCGGTTCAGCCGGATCACCGTAGACCTTATCCCAAACCGGGTGATAAGCACTGCTGATGCAGAACTCTTTGAAGACCGGATCCGTTTGCGCGTCTTCTTCGGCAAACGGGTTGCGTCCGATTCCGTGATGCTCCAACAGCGATTGGATATTCATTTGGGATCCGTTAGTTCTCGTCGCCGATCGTCTTGATCATCTTGATGAAATCTTTGCGGTTGGCTTTGACGACGTCGGCCGGCCCGATCATTTTCAGAAAAAACAACCGTCCGGCTTTGTTTTCTAGAATCGCGCCGGTCATGGCGTGGTCGTCTCGAATCACGGTCTTGCCGGGGGCGAAGGGGCCTCCTCCCATGCTGTCCTTGAACGAGCCGGCGTGATCGACGATCTCGATTTTCCAATCACCGACGGTCATCGATTCCCGCTGAAAGGCGCCTTCGGGGCTGTCGGTGAACTGGTCTTTCCAGCGTCGGACGTTGGGCTCGACACCGCCGCCCGATGCCATCCCGTAGACCCGCGCGGTGGCCTTGTCGTCGCCTTCGCCGGCCGATGCGACGAACTCGGCCTGGACGATCCGCGACCTCGGCTGGCCTTGGCGGAATGCCTCGGGGACGACCAGCGTGCCTTCGCCGAGCACGTCGATCGTGGCGGGGGCCTTGTCGGTCGCGGCCCGTTGGGCGAATCCCGCCGTAGAGCAGGAAAACGTGACAAAAGACAAAACGAACAGGTTGCAGAACAATCGCATCGAAACGGCTCCGTGAGAAAGGGGGGGATCACTGGGATTCGGCCAAGTCGTCTTCAATCTAACGAAGTCGGCCCGTTCACCGTAGGCCCGATGCAAGGCTCCGAGGGTCTGATGCAAGGGCTCCGCAGGCCCGCCCGACGTCCAATCGTTGCTTTTCGACGGCCCCATCGGCTTGCCAAAGCCTCGGAGCCGTCGCCCCTCAAACACGCCGCCCGCCCCATAACTTCGTCAGCTCGACCAAGTGCTCGACGGCTTCGATCATTTCGTCCAAGCAGGCGAATTCCGTGACGCTGTGGATATTGTGTTGGCCACTGGACAGGTTGGGCGTCGGCAGCCCCTTTTCGGTCAGTTGGCTGCCGTCGGTGCCGCCCCGGATGATCGCCCGGGTGCAGTTCCGCCCGAGATTGACGAACGCCTGTTCGGCCAAGGTGATCGCTTCGGGCACGTCGCGGAGTCCCTCGGCCAGATTGCGGTACTGGCGACGCACCTCCACGTCGGCTCGGACGCCGGGCGTTTGCCCGACGACGCGGGCGGCGGTCGTCCGCAGGGTTTCGGCGTACTCGGTCAAGTCGGCCTCGTCGAACGAGCGCAGAATCAACGTGACTTCGGCCCGCCCGACGCCGCCGTGGATCCCGTGAGCGTGAATGAATCCCTCGCGACCGTCGGTCGTCTCCGGCGTGCAATGACCTTTGGGCAACATCGCCACGAAGTCGGCCGCGGCCCGAACGGCGTTGATCATCCGATCTTTGCCGATCGACGGATGAATGTTGTGTCCCGTGAATGTCACCGTCGCACCGTCGGCCGAGAACGTTTCGACGTCCAGGATGCCCGAACCGCCGCCGTCGATCGTGTAACCGACCGTCGCGCTCAATTTTTGCAAGTCGATCTTGTCCGTGCCGTGGCCGATTTCTTCGTCACAGGTGAACAAGATCCGGACCGGTCCGTGCGACACGTGAGGATTCTCGATCAAGGTTTCGGCCAATTCCATGATGATGGCCACCCCGGCTTTGTCGTCGCCGCCCAACAAGGTCGTGCCGTCGGTGGTGATCAGCGTTTTGCCCTGCATGCCTTTCAACGACTCACAGTCGGCGACGGTGATTCGATTCCCGGCGGGCAGCGGAATGTCACCGCCGGCGTATGACTCGATGACCTGTGGTTTCACGCCCGTCCCGGGCGCCTCCGGCGAAACGTCCAGGTGAGAAACCAAGGCGACCGTTGCCGCATTTCGGCAATCGCCCGTCGCGGGAACCGTCGCCCAGACCAGAGCGTTGGAATCGACATGCACGTCGTCGGCCCCCATCGCCGACAATTCACCGGCCAACAGTTCCGCCAGGTCTCGCTGACATGCACTGCTGGGGTAACTGGACGAATGCGGATCGGCCGGCGTGTCGACGCCGACGTAACGGAGAAAGCGATCGAGCAGACGCTGACGATTGATTTGCATGATTTCCTGCCCAGTGGCAAAGGCCGAAGCGCGAAAACGTGGGAGCCTTTTGGTAAGTTGACCGCTTGGTTAGGCGGTTTCGACGTCTCGAAAAGGTTGGAGTCTGGACGGCCGGGCGGCAACCCCCGGTCGCGTCGAACCTGCCCCGTTCGAATTCGATTGCCCCTTCGCTTTGCCGGTCCTGATGCCTCAGCCGATCACCCATCTTGTTTTCGACGTCGAAAGTGTTGCCGACGGCGAACTGATCGCGAAGGTTCGTTATCCGGGCCAGAACCTGTCGCCCGCCGAGGCGATCGAAAAGTATCAGGGCGAGATCTTTGAAAAAAGCGGCACGACCTTCATCCCCCACACGTTCCAACAACCGATCGCCGTCGTCATCGGCAAACTCGATCAAGATTTGAAACTGATCGACGTCGTTTCCTTGGACGAACCGAAGTTTCGCAGCCACGTGATCACCGAGAACTTCTGGCGCGGCTGGGACGTCTATCGTCGTCCCAAATGGGTCACATTCAACGGCCGCTCCTTCGACATTCCGATCATGGAAATGTCCGCGTTCCGATACGGCATCTCGTTGCCACACTGGTTCGGCGGTTCGGGATATTCGGCACCGCGAAATCGTTTCAACGGTGCGGCGCATCTGGACTTGCAAGAACTACTGACCAACTTCGGTGCCGCCCGGCTCAACGGTGGTTTGAACTTGGCCGCCCAGATCTTGGGGAAACCCGGAAAGATGGGACTCAACGGCGAAGCGGTCCAACAGAAATACGACGAAGGCGGCATCATTGAAATCAGCGACTACTGCCGATGCGACGTCCTGGACACGTACTTCGTGTTCCTCCGGTGCATGGTCTTGACCGGAAAACTGACCTTGGAGAAAGAACGGGAATTGATCGCCCAGACCAAAGACTTCATCACCACGAGAGCCGATGACTCCCAGGCCTATCGCGATTACCTGGACGGCTGGGGCGACTGGATCGATCCTTGGGAAGGCGAAGCCGTCGAAGAAGACGCCGCGGAGGAGGCGGGGTCAGATAATGGAACAAGTCGAATGTCTGACTCGAAGACGTCCCCATGACCGGCCTCCAAAACCGGTTTGCCGGATGATCAATCGGTGCCGCTTCGTATCGTTGCCCTTTTCCCTACTCGCAGCCGGGATTGTGTACGCCTGGGTTGCGACGATTACGTCGGTACGACGCGTCAGTCGACTCGGATTTGTTCTTCCATTTCAGCTTGCTCGATCGATGCGGTTCGGCGGCCTTCTCGAGCTTGCCGTCGAAATCGATCTCGGCGAGTAAGTGATTGAGTCGATCGTAAAACGCGTTCCTCGGCCCGTTACCGAGTTTGTCCGTGGGCACGTGGCAACAGATTTTTCACCTTGAATGCGACATCAAACCGCGACAACGAGAGATCGTGGTTACCGTGATCGGCGAATAACCGAACCGAGCCACCGAAGCTTGGCCCCCGTCGGTTATACTGCCGAATCGGTTACCGATTTTGCTCTTCGAAGTATTTAAGAGAGTTACGATGCGAGCCCTGTGTGCGTTAGCCACGTTGATGCTAGTCCCGTCGGTGCATGCCGATCCTCCCGAACCGAATGGGCGTCGGCTGCGAACCATTGTCGCGGAGAATTACGCCGACGGAAACGTTTCTGTCGGAGGGACCACGGGCTGGCTCAAGCGGTCCGGTGGAGCCGGTGTCATCTTGGATCGCGAATTCAGTTATGTGACGCCGGAGAATGACTTCAAACAATCGAATGTCCACCCGGAACCGAATCAATGGAACTGGGAATTCGCGGACGCCTGGGTCGAGCATTGTGCGAAACACCAGCAGATTCTCCGGCTACACTCCCCCATCAGTCCACAGTGCTCGGATTGGGCCAAGGACGACAGCCGCACGCCCGAGGAACTCGAGCAAAACATGATCGAGTACGTTGGCAAGCTATGTCAGCGTTACGATCACTATGACCACGTCAAATGGATCGACGTGGTCAACGAAACCGTTTTGAGTGACGGAAGCTGGCATGGCCCCAAACAGGGGACCGAGAAATGGGAATGCCCTTGGACGAGCATTGGCTACGACGAGGAGCATCCGTTGCGGCCGCCGCGTTACATCAAGATGGCTTTCGAGGTCGCGAACGAATTTGCGTCAAACACCGAACTGATCATCAACCAACAGGGAGGCATGGAGGTTCCAATGTGGAGGAAGGTCAAAGCCCTGATTCCTTACCTCCGCGAGCAGGGGTTGCGGGTGGACGGCGTCGGTTGGCAGGCGCACATCGACGTCGGCTGGGAAAAGCAGACCGGCAACCTCAATCGACTGCACGATCTCATTGACTGGGCACATGCCAATGATCTGTCTTTCCACGTGACCGAAATGAATGCCTGGCTGAAAGGCGACGACAAGGATTTTGATCGCCAAGCCGAAACCTTTACTGCGGTTTTGAAAGTCCTCCTGGAGCACCGTGGGACCGGTGTCGTCACCTGGAACGTGTGGAACATTAGTGACGCGGACGCATGGCAACATGAGAAAAGATTCGAAGGCTGTCTGTTTGACCGTGACTACAAGGCCAAACCGGCGTACTACGCTTTGCAGAGACTTCTCGAGAATCCGCCCCCCACGACAGGAGAGTGATGCAAAGTCATGGAGAATGATGGATAGCGGAGGATGGGATCAGCTCGCGGAGTGCCGACGCATCCGGAAGCGGAGGTGTGTTCTGCGGCTGCGGTGACGGTCGACCACCACCGGCCGGCCCGCCACGCTGATAAACAGGCGTCCGAAATCCGACACCAATTCGCACCAAACCGAGCTTGCCAAACCAAGCGATCCAGGATCGGGGCCAAATGCTCGGGACCAAGTGCTCGGGCGTTCGCCCTCGCTTGTCCGCGGCCAACTGACGGGCCGTCCAGTCCAACAGCTCCAAATACCGCTCGGTCGGCTCGAGTGGCCGGCCGTCGGCGTTTTTGCGGTGCGGGCAAAGCACCAGCGACCGCCGGGTGTCCGTCTCACGTCTGCACCACGTCGGGCCGCGAGCGGTGGATCAGGTGGTAATGTTTCGACAAGATGCTAATTTAGACCAGGTCGAGCCCGAACAGCCCTTCGGACTGCTGCAAGTACCCCTTCGATCCAGCGTTTACGATGATCGAAGTTCTTCCCGGAGACCGGATCTTCTCCGAACAGAAAGCACCCCCGCAGGGTCCGGCTGATGACATGAGCGATCGCGACTTCGGCCGGATCGAAGACTTACGCACGCCCATTCTGGCCATCGCTGCGACTCTACTGCACACAAGTTCAATGGATGAACAAACGTATTGTTCCCGACGCAGCCCCAGGTTCAACCCCCGTTCCAAATGCTGTGTCCCCGTAATCGTTGCGGCCGATCGAGTTATGCTAAAAGGACTGCTTGCGAAGTGCGTTAGAAATACTGACGGTGAGAACTGACTGAGATGATGAATTCGATGAAATCAATTTGATTGCGTTCGTTGGTTTGCTTGGGTCGTCATGGTACGCCACGGCCCAGGACACGCTGCCGTTTCCTCCGACACCTTCGGCTTCCAAACCTGGCGTGA
>CAYVRC010000066.1:0-28549 GCA_964453205.1 uncultured Pirellulaceae bacterium
GACTTGGATGGCCGGCGGTGGCGTCAAAGGCGGATTCAGTTACGGCGCGACCGACGAATACGGATTCGAAGCGGTCGAAAATAAATGCCACATCCACGACTGGCACGCGACGATCCTGCACCTGTTGGGTCTGGATCACAAAAAACTGACGTATCGCTACGCCGGCCGTGACTTTCGCCTTACCGACGTCTACGGCGATGTCGTCACAGACATCATCGCGTGACGGGGACGACAAGAACGCAGCCCGCGATCCGGCGTCAAAAGTCTGCCAACCGGGATTCCGCATCCCCGAATTTCGGCAGGCTGACGCCCATGCGGTCCATCACGGACAGGTACAAGCTGCACAACCGCCGGTCTTCGTCGGGTTTGTCGGAGTAATCCATCACGCGGCCGGTCGATACGGTGCCGCCGAGTCCGCCGATTTGCACCAACGGCACTTTGGAACTGTCGTGCTTGCTGCCCGACCACATGTTCGACAGGAACATCAACAGCGAATTGTCCAATACCGTCGAATCGCCTTCGGGCATCTTTTCCAGACGACCGGCCAGATACGCCAACTGGCCGCAGTAGTACTGGACGATCCGCAGGTAGTCGTCGGTGGTGTCCCGGTGGGATGCCAAGTGGTGCGCCAAACGCACGTCCAAAAACGGATAGATCAGCCCTGAGATGTCACGGCACAACAGCAAGGTGGCGATCCGAGTTTTGTCGGTTTGGAACGCCGTGGCAATGATGTCGCACATCAGTCGCATGTGGTCGCGGATGTCTTCCGGTAAACCGTTATCCGGGCGTTTCATGGCGACGAGCGGTTTGTCTTTCTCGCGGGCCCGGTCGGCGGCTTTTTCACTGATCGCTCGCATCCGATCGATTCGCTTTTCGATGTCGCGGACGCTCGCCAGGTACTCTTCCAACTTGGCGCGGTCGGACAGGCTGACCTGCCGTTTCAAACTCCGCGCGTGATCGGCGACCCGATCCAAAACGCTGCGGTTCCGCAGCGCACCGCGGTTTTCGAACAGGCCGTCAAACGCCAACGCCGGATACGTCTCCATCGGTACCGGCGACGTCGCGTCCTGCCAAGAAATGTGCGAACTGTAGGCCATCGAGAAATTGGTCTCGTGATAGCCCGTCGTCGGTTGCTCACATCCGAGCACCAGACTCGGTTGCAATGTTTCTTGGCCGATGTTCTTGGCCAGCATTTGGTCGACGCTGATGCCGCCCCGCAGTTCGGCTCCCTTTTGCAGGGTCGCCCCGGAAAGCAGGTTGCCGGTTTGGCCCGGATGGATACCGACGCCGACGGCTGCTTCGTTGTACAGCCCCTTGATGAAGTTCAACTTGGATCGGAACGGTACGAGGGGTTCCAAGCACGGCCCCAATTCCATCGCGTCGCCTTGCCCCTCGGCCCACCAGTGGTTGAACGCCACACCGTTGGCCATGAACAAAACGGCGACACGTTTGGGGGTTCTCGAAGCCGGTTCATCGGCGGTCGCCGCCGCGCCCCAGACGGGGACGGATTCCAGCCACGGCAGCGCCATCGCCACGCCGGTTCCCTGGAGCATCAAACGACGTGAGATCGGATTGCGTTTCGCGCTTTTCTTCATGGTTTGGACTCTCCCGAGACTTTGTTGTTGACCATCCCACCATCGTTCGCCCCGCGTTGATTCACAAACGCATCGCTGGTGACAATCTTCAGGACCAAATTTTCAAACGCAGGATCACGTTCGGTCAGTTCCCGCACCGCGTGTTCAATGAAAGGTTCGTCCGACAGGATCAGCGATCGCCCGAGTGCGAACGAAGTCAGTTTACGACACAGATTCTCCACGAACTGACGATCGCGTCCTTGCCGCAGGTAATCACGCAGTCCCGTCACCCCTTGGCGATCCATGCCATCGGGAAAATCCGCGGTGGTGTCGACCGGTCTGCCGCCCAAGTCCGATTCCCGACGTTCACCGATCGGGCCGTAGTTTTCGAACACCAAGCCGAACGAGTCGAATTTTTCGTGACAGCCCGCACAGCTTTCGTGGTCACGGTGCTTGGCCAACAACTGCCGCAGCGTCAAATCGCCAAGGTCGGCTTCGTCTTCGGGCAAGTCGGGCACGTCCGGTGGTGGTGCCGGGATCGAGGTCCCGAGCAATTGCTTGACCACCCAAAAGCCTCGCTTGACCGGGCTGGTTCGTAATCCGGGTGAATTTTTGGTCAGAAACACGGCCATCGGCAAAATGCCGCCGCGTCCGAATTCCGTCGCCGCGTCGACGCGATGCCAGCCTTCTTTGTCCGCCCCCTCGATGCCGTAATGTTTCGCCAGGGTCGCATCGACAAAGGTGTGATCGGCGTACAGGAAATCGAACACGCTGCCGCCGTGCTGCATGACGTCCAGGGTGAAGCGTATCGGTTCTTCGAACATCGATTCCCGCAGCGCGTCGTCGAACTGCTGGAACCTTATCCGGTCGACGCTGTTGTGGGATTGAAACTGACGAGAGCCCAACCAGTTGGCGCCGAATTCGACGGCCAAGCCACGCATCTTGGGGTCCCGCAGCATGCGTCGTGCTTGACGTTTCAAACCCTGATCACTGCGCAGTTCGCCGCGCCGGGCCGCCGAGAGCAGCGTGTCATCCGGCATGCTCGACCACAGGAAATAACTTAGCCGACTCGCCAAAGCGAAATCATCCGAACGATGGATCGACTCGGTCGACGGACTCGGTCGCAAACGGAAACAAAAGTGTGGACTCATCAACACGCTGACCAGCACATCGCGGACGGAGTCTTCGTGGCTCAACCCGTTTTCGTCGACCAGTTGATCGTAGAACGCCAGCGTGTCGGCGCGTTCGGCGTCGGTCAGCGGTCGACGAAAGGCCTTTCCGGCGAAGGCGACCAAGTCGTTCAAATGAGCTTGCCGTGCCGCGTGCCGCGAGGATTCGACTCGGCGAATCGCCGTGTTGATTCGGCGAAAGTGCTCTCGCATCGCGTCCAAGGCTCGGTCGTCCGCCTCCAATCGCTCGGCTTTGGCCAGATAGGCGTCGCGCAGCCTCTTGATCTTCGTTTCGTCGGTCAAGTCCTTATCGGCGGCCTGAAAGGCGTCGAACTCGGCGTCGACCAGAAAGCGTCCTTCGGCGCGTTCGAACCAAATGAAACCGGAATGCTGGCGGCGAGGCACATCGGCGATGAAGTTCAGTTCGAACCACAAACGATTCAATTCCTCACGCTGACGCTGGGTCAGCATCAGTTCGACCAGCGGCTGATCGTCACGAAAGTAGCCCATCATGCTGTGAAAGCCGGCACTCAGCAGACGGTATTCGCTTTCCTGATTGAAGTCCTTTTTGCCGCCCCGGTTCACGTATTCGCGACCGCGACGATCGACGTAGAACCGGTCCGGAAAGATGCGGCAAAAATTTGCAAAGGCTTCGATCGTCTCCGCGTGCGGTTCGGTTTCACCCAACTGTTCCGCCAGAGCATCACGGTTAAGCGACATCCGGTGCGACGCCTTTTGCCGGTTTCGCCAAAGCACCAAGGGTTGCGATCCACGGTTGATGCCGTCGACACTCAAGTGGGGAAACTCAAAACCGAGATCGCCTCGCAACGCTTCGGCATCGCGGACGATGTCATTCAAGTCGTCTCGGTCGATCGGCCCCGATTCTTGTTCCATTTTGCGGACCCGTCGCACCCAATCCTTGATCGCACCGACGTGCGCCGAATCGTCGTCCAACCATTCCAGCACCGTCACCAGATAACGTCGGCTGAGCCCTCGTTCGGCGGCGATTTCGGCGATCGTTTTTTGTGGCCCACGCGTCGATCGGTTCCACCGGATCGCGGCAGCCAGGTAGTCGCCGAGATCGGTGTTTTGTTGTTGGTAAAAATCCACGATGCGGCGGACGCAGTACTTGTCGCGGTCGGTTTCGGTCACCACGGGATGCGGAGCGAAGTGCAAACCGTAGGGTCCGAAAACCAGATGCTCGGACACGACACGCGCGGCCTGGATGTACTTTTCCATCAGCGACGGCGTCATCATCAGCGACTCACCGCTGTTGTCGAAACCGGCTTCGTTGGTCGGATCGACCGGGAACTCCGCCGCGGGCCGAATGTCGACTCCCGTCAAGTCCCGGATCGTGTAGTTGTATTCCGCCGCGCTCAGTCGCCGCGCCAGCACTTCGCCGGGGTCCCCGGCGTTCCGGGCGGCATGATCATCACGCAAACGATTGATCCATCCGACGATCGTTTCGCGGTCCGAATCGGTCAGTTCGATCCCGGAATCCGGCGGCGGCATTTCCTTGTCGGCGACGCGACGGCGGACGAGATCCCAGACGGCGAAATGCTCGACGACCCGGTCGGCCGATTCGAACGCGATCAGGTCCAAGCCGCCGTCGGGGTCTGCCGCGCCATGGCAGTCCCCGCAATGCCGCCGGATCACTGGCAACACACGACCAGAAAAAGCTTGGTCAAGCCCGTTCGCGTCGGCGGCCCACGTCACTTCGACACAGGCCGACAGAAAAACGAACCAAGCCGTCATCATGACGAACCGTCGCGTACGGCTTTCGAAAGTCGATTTCATGGCGACCTGGGGGGGGCGGGTGATGGCGGGACCGTACATCGGCACCCGACCATGATAGCGATCGCGGCGCAAACCGTCTGCCGCGAACTTTGGGGACTCGGCCTTTGGGGACTCGGCGGATCGAAAATGACGACCAACGCGACACGCTCGGCTCGCTTTCTGTTGTCACAGTTCGGCCTCGCATGCGTCTATAATGCGGCTCCCCGCCTGACTGCCCCACCCCGGCCCCCCGCCTTCGGTCGAATCGCCCATGCGAACGCTGCTCGTTTGCCTTTGCTTGTTTACAGTCGACACCGCCTGTCGGGGCGCGAATTTCGACACGTCCCTCGGTAACTTGACCGTGGGCGGGTACTTCAACCGTTTTTGCGTCAGCTGTCACGGCCCGCAGATTCAAGAGGGCGAGTTCCGAATCGACACGCTTTCCAAGGACGTCGGCAGGAAAGACACGGCGTTGTGGGCGGAGGTCCGTGAACGGATCAGTTCCGGCGAAATGCCCCCGGAGACCCAGACCGATCGGCCGACCGCGAAGACCAGCGCCGACGTGGTCGCTTGGCTCAGCCGGGAGATCGAATCGGGCGAAGCGGCGCGGATGGCGGCCCGCGATCCGATCTCGTTCTACCGACTCAGTCGCGACGAATACGTCAACACCGTGCGTGACCTGTTGGCCGTCGAATTCGACGCGACCGATCCAGGCGGCTTCAGCGACGATCCCCAGTGGCACGGTTTCCAACGCATCGGAACGGTGCTGTCTCTGTCAGCATCGCACATCGAAAAGTACCTGCAGGCCGCCGAAGTCATCCTGGACGAAGCCTATCCGGACAAGGCCGTCGAACCGGTCGAGATCGAAAAGCCCGCCGTTCCGCCGAACACCGTCTCGGAACCGTTTCGATCGCAATTGGAGACCGAAGGGCTACTCGATGCGGTCCGGTTCGACCTGTGGCCGCAGGACAAACATCGTTACGCCAGCCCGGGCCGGTTGCCGGCCGCCGGGGTGTACGAAGTCGAAATCAAACTCAGCGGTCTGAAGCCGCCCCACGGCCGCGCGCCGAGACTGAAGGTGTACCATCCGAAACTGGACCGCGTACTGTTCACCCGAAACGTCGTCACGCCGGAAGACGACCCGACGACCGTGCGGTTCCGAACGCACTTGCCCGAAGGATCGCATCAGATCATCGTGACCAACGACGTCCCGGGCCCGTCCAATCTGCCCCGATCCGGACGCCACGGACGTCGACCTTTCGTCAGCATCGCGCGGGGGCGAACGCCTTGGCAATTGAAACTGACCGACGAACAGGGCGAAGCGCTTTACCCGTTCTTGATCCTGGACAAGACGACGTGGCGTGGCCCGATCGTCAGCCCCGGGCAGCAGACGCTCCGAGACAGCTACATGCCCGGCGAGGACGCCGACGACGCGGCGATCCGCGAAGCCCTGTCTCGGTTTGCCACCGCCGCGTTCCGTCGGCCGGCCGAGCCGCATGAAGTTCAACGCTATGCCGATTTGGTCGCCAACCAACGATCTTTGGGGGCGAGCCTGCGGGCGGCGATGAAGACGGGCATGCTGGCCATCCTTTGCTCGGATGACTTTCTGTTTCTTGTCGAAGGCGATCGGCATCGAGACGCCGCGGAAGTCAACGACTGGGAATTGGCATCCCGGTTGTCGTATTGCTTATGGGCCACGATGCCGGACGACGCCTTGTGGAAAGATGCCCGCCAAGGCCGCCTTCATCGCGACGATGTGTTGGCCGGACACGTCCGCCGCATGCTGGATGATCCGCGTGCGGATCGGTTCATCGACGCCTTCGCCACCCAGTGGTTGCGTCTGCAAAAAGTCGGCATGTTCGCGCCGGACGCCAATCTGTACCCGGACTACGACGGTCATTTGGAACAAAGCATGATCGGAGAGACCCGGGCGTATCTCCGCGAAGTGATCCGAGGCGGCCACACGCTGCGGGAACTGATCGATTCGGATTGGACGATGGTCAACCCGCGACTGGCGGAGTTTTACGGATTCACGGTCGGTCCACAGGATCGCTTCGAAAAAGTTTCGTTGGTGCCGAACGATCACCGCGGCGGATTACTGACCCAAGCTGCGATCCTGTCACTGACCTCCGACGGTACCAGGCAACGTCCGGTGCACCGCGGCGTTTGGATCAGCGAATGCATTCTCGGTCAATCACCGCCACCGCCGCCGGCCAACGTCGAACCGATCGAACCCAATCCGATCGACGCCCCCAAAGCGACCATCCGAATGAAATTGGAAGCCCACCAAAGCCATCCCCATTGTTTCGCATGCCACCGCAAGATCGACCCGTTGGGTTTCGCGTTTGAGAATTACGACGCGATCGGACGTTGGCGAACCAGCGAACGCGTCGGCCAAGGCACCGGGGTCGACCCCGTCGTCGACGCCAGCGGCGAACTGGACGACGGGCGAGCCTTCGCCGACGTCACCGAGTTCAAACGGTTGTTGCTGGACGACCTGGACGCGTTCCATCACACCTTCATCGAAAAGCTGGCCACGTTTGCCCTGCGTCGTGCCGTGACCTTTGAAGACCAGGACGAGATCCGAGCGATCGCGCGGCACGCGAGCGAAGCCGACTACAACGTCCGCACCGTCATTGAAACTTTGCTGTTGTCCGACCTGTTTCGGCGACGATGAATTGACCCCCCTCGTGATTCGTTGAGAACCTTTTCATGAATTCCAATTGGCAAATCGATCGACGTCACGTTCTACGCGGGGCCGGCGCGGCAATCGCGCTGCCGATGCTGCACTGCATGCGCCCGCTGCACGGCCGCGTCACCGGCGGCACGAAACCGAAACGCAGCGTCTTCATCTACGTCCCCAACGGCGTCAACACACTGACCTGGCAGATCGAAAAGGCCGGACGCGACTACGAATTGACCCCGCCGATGAAATCGCTGCAGCGGCACCGTGACGACATCACCCCGATCAGCGGTCTGCATCACCCGGATGTCTTGGGCAAACACCACAACTGTGACAAAGTTTGGTTGACCGGCGCGGACGTTCCCGCCGACGGCGGTGCGTTCCGCAACAGCGTCTCGGCCGATCAGATCATCGCCGAGGTCCAAGGGGTGCACACCCGCTTCGCCTCGTTGGAAATCGCCATCACCGGCGGTTCTTTGGCGTGGTCGCGCGAAGGCATTCAGTTGCCGGCCGAACGCCGTCCCCGTGCCATCTTTGATCGATTGTTCGGCATCGAAAAAGATGGCAAGGAAGTAGCGCGGCGGAAACTGAAGCGAAACGGTAGCGTGTTGGATCTAGTCCTCGATGACGCCCGCTCGCTCCGAAGACGCGTGGGCACCGAGGACCAAACCAAATTGGACGAGTACCTGTCCGCGGTTCGCCAAGTCGAACAACGCACCGCACGTGCCGAGGGTTGGTTGGACGTTCCCAAACCGGAAGTCGAAGAAAAACTGGCTTCGCGGTTGTCTCGCGACATCGATCAAAAAGAAGCCGGCGATTACTACCGAACCGTTTACGATCTGATGGTCTTGGCGCTGCGCACCGACATGACGCGGGTGATCACCTGCATGACCGGAAGCGAAAGCCACGGGTTGGCGATTCCGGAAATCGGCATCGTCCAGACACGCCACGAACTGTCACACCACAACGGCGATCCGGAACAGATGCGGCGTTTGACACAGACCGACACGTTTTTGGTCGAGCAGTTCAGCTATTTCCTGGATCAACTGAAACTGCACGGCGACGACGACGGTGCGTTGTTGGACACCACGCAGGTATTGTGGGGCAGCGGCATGGCCTACGGCCACAGCCACGGCAACGCCAACCTGCCGCTGGTCCTGGCCGGCGGTCGATCGTTCGGCGCCAAACACGGTGAACACATCGATTTCAACCTGCCCAAGATCCGGCGGTACGATCTGTCCGACGCCAAAACGCACTACCAAATCTGCTCGCGTCCGGTCGACACGAACGCGCGGCTGAGCAGTCTGCTGCTGACGATGCTGCAACGCGCCGGTGCGGAAACAGATCGATTCGGCGACAGTGTCGGCACCGTCGGCTGAACGCCATCCGATCCATCCTCCCGAATCCCGCGCCTAAAATGATCGCTCCCTCGGCCCCACGGACGCTCGCCATTCTGTGTTTGACTTTCTGGAGCCCTTTGACACGGGCGGACGACCCCGCTGCCTTTCGCACCGACGGCGGCGATGACTCGTTGCCCTGGTTCGAACTGGTCGACGGACAGTTTCCGCCGGAAGGTTCCGCCCATTCCATTACCGGTGAATTGATCGGAATGGATCACTTGGAACGCACGTTCTTGCTGCGCGTCGATCGTAACGACAGTCAACGACGCAGCCATTTCGATTTGCCGATCGCGGTGACTCTGCTGCCTTACGGCTCGCTAACGTATCACGGCGCGCCCGCTTCGATCCGCGACATCCCCGTCGGCACGCACCTGCACGGTCGGTTCTACGTCAAAGCCGCCGGCGACGAATCCGAACCGCCGGCGATCTTTCACAACCGTGTCAGTACCGAAGCCGACTTCAATCGCTGTGTGCGACTGGAGGACGATTTCAGCCACCGATCGCGTCTTGATCAGCTTTGGGAAATCAAATCCGTCGATCCGAAAGAACGAAAACTGACCGCAATCTTGACGGGCGACGCGGCGGGGGACAGCTCGGAGCAGATTTTTGACCTGCTGGAAAGCACCACGGTTTGGAAGGGCGACGGATTCGGCGAACAGGAGGATCTCAAGCCCGGTCAAAAAGTGCTGTTCAATCTGACCTGGGCCACGCTGTACGGGCCGGGACGAATTACCGACGTCTGGGTGGACGAAGCAAGTCGTCAGCAGGCCCGTGAGCGCCAGAGACGCAAGCATCACGTGCACACCCGCCAACGCGGTCTGCCCGGTCGGGTCGATGCGGTGGACAATCAGAAACGCATCGTCGCGATCACCTTGTTCGATAACGTTGATCCACAACTGATCGACGAATTGCACCGGGACGATACCGTGGGAGTCGCGGTCGCCCGAGAAAGTTTGATGACTTACGATCCGGTCAACGACCGCAAGCGTGGAAAGGTCTTGGACATTTGCAAAGTCCCACAGGTCCCCGGTAGTAGCGGTGTGCAGATCCGCGTGCAACCCGATTTATTATTGGAAGGCTATCGTCCGGGACGCGTCGTTCGCGTCTACCCCTCCGCTTGGCCCGTGACCGCCTTGCCGCGCGAGGAGGAATTCTTTGGCCGTTGATGACGCATCCGCGGCCGGGCCGGCGGTCCGCGGTCTGGACGTTCTGCACGCCGTCAGGCTCTCGTTTACAATGCCCCTCGATACGTCTCCCGCCTTTCTTCACCAACGCCTGCCGGACCATGAGAATTCATCCATCCGCTTTCGCCGTCTTGGCGATTTTGTTTGCCGGACCCCATTGCTTCGCCGCCGACCAGCCCAACGTCATGGTGTTTCTTGTCGACGACATGGGGGTGATGGACACCAGCCTGCCATTCCTGACCGACCAGAACGGTGAAGCCAAACGTTATCCGCTGAACGACTATTACCGCACGCCGGCGATGGAGCGGTTGGCCGCTGAGGGCATCCGTTTCAATCAGTTTTACGCGATGAGCGTTTGCTCGCCCACGCGAATCAGCATCATGACGGGCCAAAACGCCGCCCGTCACCGCACCACGAACTGGATCAACCCGCGGACAGACAACCGGGGCGAGTTCGGCCCGCCGGCTTGGAATTGGGGCGGGCTGACGAAAGAAGACGTGACCCTGCCGCGACTTTTACGTGACCAGGGCTACACGACCATCCATGTCGGCAAAGGTCACTTCGGCGCCGAAGGCCACGAAGGTGCCGAACCGTTGAATCTGGGCTTTGACGTCAACGTCGCCGGCGCGTCCTTCGGCGCACCGGGCAGCTACTACGCCGAAAAGAATTACGGAGGCTTGACGCGGCGCGACCATCACGCCGTGCCGCATCTGGAAAAGTACCACGGCAGCGACACCTTCCTGAGCGAAGCATTGACCATCGAAGCCAAACAACGTGTCAGTGAAACCGTCGAAAGCGACAAGCCGTTTTACTTGTACTTTGCTCATTACGCCGTTCACGCACCGTTCGATTCCGATCCTCGATTCGCCGACCACTACAAAGATTCGGGTAAACCGGGCAACGCCCAAGCCTTTGCCACGCTGATCGAAGGCATGGACAAGTCGCTCGGCGACATGCTGGACCACCTCGAGGACCTCGGCGTCGCCGAAAACACGTTGATCTTCTTCCTGGGCGACAACGGCAGCGACGCACCCCTGGGACATCAGCACCAAGTCGCTTGCGCCGCCCCGCTACGTGGCAAGAAAGGCGCCCATTACGAGGGCGGCATGCGGGTTCCCTTCATCGCCGCGTGGGCGAAACGCGACCCCGACAATCCTTGGCAGCAAGAGCTGAACATTCCCGCCGGCGAAATTCAAACGCAGGTCGCCGCCGTTCAAGACTTGTTCCCCACGATCATGCGGGTCACGGAAACGCCGACGCCCGATGGTCATCATGTCGACGGCCACCGGCTGCAGACGCTGTTGACCGGCGAATCCGATCCGGACCGCCGAGAACAATTCCTGATGCACTATCCTCACGGACCGCACCGCAGCAATTACTTCACCGTGTGGCGGGACGGCGACTGGAAAGTGATCTATCACGCCTTGCCGCGAATCCCGACCCACGGCGGTCATCTTCAGTACGAAGGCGGTCACTATGAATTGTTCAATCTGGCCGACGATCCGTTCGAATCGAACAACTTGGCGAAAGAAAAACCGGACGTGTTGGCGACAATGATCAAGGGTTTGATCGCCGCGATGGAAGCGCACGAGGCGGTTTATCCGATCGACGAATCGGGCAACCCCCTCCGTCCGCATCTCCCTTCGCGTCGCGGGATCGACAAGTGACGCCGTCTCGACCGTCCGCTAACGCGCCGGTTCGGCGGGAAGCGATACCATTTCGATCAGTTCCGCCGCCAATCCGTGTTCTCCCGATTTCGCGACGATGTCGCCGACCGAGACGATACCGACAATTTCATTGTTCGAGCCGGTCACCAGCAGGCGACGGATCTGCTGTTGTTCCATCAATTTTGCCGCTTCGGCAATACTCGTCGTTTCGGGCATCGTGATCAGTTCGCCGGTCATGATCTCACCAATGGGCTTTTGAGAACAATCACACTGTTCGGCCACAGCCCGCACCACGATGTCGCGGTCGGTCACGATTCCGATCGGTTGACCGTCACGGAATACCGGCACCGAGCCGACCCCCAGCCGTTGCATCGCCTGAGCCGCCTCGCAAACACTTTGGTCCGCCGAGATACCTTGCACGTGAGTCGTCATCAATTCTTTCAACTGCATGAGCGCATTCCTTTAAGAATAAACTTCGGGTTAAAAACTTTCGCACGAGTGTCCGCGGCGAACTCGCATCCGGCTTTCTCGTCGCATCACGCTCGATTCACCTTCGCCGGTTTCCCGTCACGAATCGATTGAGCCATTGCGGCAAGAACTCGCATGTCCGCCAAGCCCTCCTCGCCCGGCGTTCGAACCGCCCGGTCATCGAGAATCGACCGCGAGAAATAGTCCATCTCCGATGCGAAGTGATTGACTTCCTTGAACTCGTGATCGGTCACCACCGGATGCGAGTCGGAATCGGAAGAATGATGCGTCATCAACCGCTGGCCGTTGTAGCTGAACGCGGGCGACAGTTCGATCGTCCCGTCGGCGCACGCGACGCGGTAGAAATCGCTGCGATGCGTCCCGAAGCTGCAATCCAAATTCGCCAGCACGCCCGATGGAAAACGCATGACACACGAAACGCTTTCGGGGACCTCGCGAAATCGCGGATCGTCTTTCGGCTGATGAACCTGTGCGAAAACCTCGACCGGTTCCTCACCCGTCACATAGCGGGCCGCATTGATCGGATAGACCCCCACGTCGCCCACCGGGCCGCCACCGAGTTCCGCCGCCAAACGAATGTTCGGCGCGTTCACGTTGATGCAAAAACTACCGCTGAACGTCTTGATCTCACCTAGACGCTTTTCATCGCAAATTTCAATCACTTTGCGATTGAAAGGCTCGTAATGCAGCCGATAGGCAATCATCAACTTGCGTTTGGCCTGATCCGCCGCGTCGATCATCCGCTCGCACTCGTCGATCGTCACAGCCATCGGCTTCTCGCACAGCACATGCTTGCCGGCCTTGAGGGCCCGGATCGTGAACTCCGCATGCATCGAATTTGGCAGCACGATGTAAACGACATCGATGCGAGAGTCGTCGACGATCTGATCAAAATTCTGATAATTGTAGATCGCGTCCTTCGCGACCCCATACGCCTCGGCAACCGTCTTTGCTTTATTCGGGTGTCCACTCACCAGCGCCGTCGGCTGTGACAAATCGCACAGCCCGAAAGCCGGCATGATTTGGCCGACGGCCAGTTGCCCCAAGCCGACCACAGCCCAGCCGTATTTCTTTTTCGGAACCTCGGGCAGCTTTAAATTCGGTGGTTGATCGTTGGGTGGCGCCAACGGCACTTTTTCGCCCACCGTTTTGATCGATCGGCCGCCAACCGGTTGAATCGGCTGGTCGTCTGGAAACCCATCGGATCGCGCTGCTGTGGAGGCGCCGCCGGTCGCTCCGACCGTGGCCACCGTCGCCGTTCCGACTCGGGCGAATTGTCGACGGCTCAGTGAGGTTCGATCTGGCATGGTGCTTGACTTCGTCTAAGAGAGGGCAGGGCGAAAGATCGCATTCCACGTCGATCAGCAATCGATGTTCCATCCATCCTCACTAAACGATTTCGATCGAGATCGCATGCGTCAAGGTCGCTCGGTCAACGACCACCAAACGGCATGCGTCCGCGTCTTGGCGAGCGAGAAAGCGGGACTCGCAGTCCGGACACCGAATCAGATTCCCCAAAAAGTCGATACCGACCCGAAGTCGTCGATCGCACACGGGGCACGACGCGTTGAAACGCACCTCATGCATGGCGTCTTGATTAGCATTCACGTTTGATGGACCGAGTTTTTCGGCGGACGGTTTTCGACGACTCGAATCTGGTTTTCAATTCGTTCGATCCCGTCAATGCGTCGTGCGATTTCCTGAGCCAACTGCTTCATGTGATAGGTCGATACTCGTCCGGTCAATCTGCAATGTGCTTCGTCGCAGTGGCCGTATACTTCGTGCAGTTGTCGTCGACCGCTCTGACGGAGGCGCTGATGAAGCAGATCTTGCAATGAATGAAACCGGTGAGCTCGCTTGGCAGCCGTCGAGCCCGACGTGCCGGAGGCGGTCGCCGGCGACGAAGCCGTAGGCGAGGTCGACATTTTGGAGGTTCCTTGTCCGAATGGTTGACTGGAGAGATAGGCCACGAAAGTGATCATGCCTGGCTTCTCCTTCCTCTGCACACCTCTGCAAAATAGATACCTCAAGCGGTCATCTCCTCCCGAATTCATAAGCGATCCTCCGATCGATCTCTCCGCAGCACGCCTCAGCCATCGCTGCAACCTGTTCTGCCTGTTTTGCTTGTTCGGTCCGAGCGACCGCCGTCGATAAATCGCTGTTTTGGCACATCGGTTGCATGAGAGGGTTGATTAACTTTGGCCGTAATTCGGCGACATCCGAACCGACGCCATGATTGCGATTTCGACCACACAGGAGAACCGAAGATGAAGCGCTGCTACCTTTTACTGACCGCATTGACCGTTGCCCTAACCGGCGGCACCGCATTCTCTCAAGAGTATTGGGAATATGAGCCATGGGAGAACGAAACGGAGCGTCATGAGCCGACTCTCGGCCTCGAAACCGAATACGAAGACGACGGTGACATCGATGTCGAACGAGAGGGCTACGAGTGGGAGCCCGACGAAGGATACCACGAAGAGGAGTGGTACGACCCGAGCGACTGGTTCGACGACGATAGCACGGTCGACTATGAAAACGACACTTACGGATACTACGACGACTACTACGATCCGTATTACGGCTGGGGCTACGACGGATACGGATACGACTACTACGACTACGATTATGACTACACGTTCGACGACGATTATGTCTATGACGACGTCGACTACGAGTTTGACAAGCAGTTGACCGGTAGCGTCGAGGGTCTAGAGCGGATGCGTGGTTCCGACGGTGCGCCGCAAAGCGTGCGGCTGAAAGTGAAGACCCAGGACGGTCAGACGCGGACTCTGCATCTGGGTGACTTGGCCTATGTCAATCGCTACCTGCCGAAGATTCGAAAAGGCGATGAGGTCGTGATCGGTGGAGAAATGATCGAACGAGACGGCCGCAAGATGTTTCAGGCGAAGGAAATGCGATCCGAAGACGAGTCTTACCTGATCCCCGATTATGAATACAGTCGGCAAATCGAAGGCGAACTCGAAGGATTGAAGAAAGTTCGGATGCGAGACGGCAACGTGGAGATGGTCGTGGCCAGAGTCCGTACCGATGACGGCAAGACGATGGACGTCCGCCTTGGCGAGCCTAGCGAATTGAGCGGCATTTCAAGAACGATGCGTCGAGGTGCCAAAGTCCGCGCCGAGGGCTATCGCCGCGAAGTGAATGACAAAAGCAGTTTCGTCGTTCAAGACTTTAAGGTCGTCGAAGAAGCTGAAAATGGAAGCGCACGTCAAACCCGCCAGCAAAATGGTGGTCAGCAACGTCGTTGAACGACTCGGCGACACCCAAGCCGACGGCAAAGTTCGTGAAAGAGGTGACGTCGGCATTGAGCCGGCGGTTCAAAAGGCACCGGCAAAAACCGGTGCCTTTTTTTTAGGCCCGCAACGCCGGATCGTTCGTTGAGAGACCGCTTACAACTTTACGGCTCCAGCTTTGCAATCGCGTCGTGAAGTCGCTTAACGATGTTTTCCGGCTCGTTGTCTGCTGCGTCTTCGGGCTGAAGATCTTCGGGGGCGATCGGCTCGCCGAAACGAATCCCGACTTTCCGGTGGCGAAGTCTTCTCGAACCACGCGGCAATGCCTCATGAGTTCCGTCGATGTGCGTCGGCACGACCGTTACGGGATGCCGCTGCAGCAAAATCCCCAGGCCGGGACGGAACGACTGCAATTTGCCGGTCTCGGAGCGTTCGCCTTCGGGGAACCAAACCAAAATCCCGTCGCGTCGCAGCACCGCGGCACCGAACGCGAGACTCGAAATGACGCCTCGCTTGGGATCGATCGGAATCGTTTTGGCCAGCCGACTACCCAAACGACTTAGCGGATTTCGACGCGTCGCGCCGACCCAAGCCGCCCAATAAGTCTGTTCCAATCGCTGACGATCCAGCGAAGCGGACAACACGAACGGATCCAGGTGACTGACGTGGTTGGCGACAATCACCAACGGCCCTTTCTTGGGCAATCGCTGGATGCCGTCGACCCGCAGCCGAAAGAACCAACGAACCAAACGCCGATTGACTCCCGAACCACCTCGCGCGGTCAAGGATCCGACGGGACCGAGCGGTCGCAAGCGTCGACGCTGATGCTCACTCAGCATTTCCTCAGGATCATCGAGCCAATTGTCTTGTGACTCTCCGTCCGCCGATCGTTCGATCGCTCGCAAGAGATCCCGAACCGTATTGACGTCTGCAATGGTTTCGTCATCCAGCACCACACCAGTTTGCTGCCGAATCTCCATCGTCAAGTTCAGCCACCGCATGCTGTCGACACCCAGTTCGGCTCGCAAGTTCGTGTCCGGCGCGAGCGGTTCGTCGGGGAATTGCTCGGTCAGCATGTTCCACGTTTCGCTCACCGCGGGAGCGTCCAACAGCGCTTGATCTTCCGACGACATTTCATTCCGGCCCAAAGGCTCGGCGTCTTGATCGTCCGATTTTCTGGCTTCCTCGAAATGCTCGCTCAGCTTCTTGCGTCGGATCTTTCCGATTCTTGTGCGAGGCAACGCTTTGCGAGTGATCACCACGTCGTTGACATGCTGGTGGGAGGGCAGGTTCTGGTTGATCCGATCGATCGCCTCGCGAACTTGTCGATTCAAGTCGCCTTCGGCGTCGACATTCGCGGTTTCAGGAACGACCAGACCGAACAATTTTTGCTCACGCTGCAATACGCCCATTTCGCGAATCTCGTCGGCTTCCGAATAGGCCGCTTCGATCTCGTCTGGCTGAACCTTTTCACCTCCTTCGGTGATGATCAACGTGGAAACTCGGCCGGTGACGTGCAGGCGATGTTGTTGATCCAGATAGCCAAGATCGCCGGTCCGAAACCATCCGTCGGAGGTGAATGCTTGCTCGGTTTTGTCGGGAAGATTCCAATAACCAGAGAAAACGCTAGGCCCGCGAGCCAGGATCTCGCCTTGGTTTTCGTTGTTCGGGCCTGAATCGGAGCCCGAGTCGTTTTCGTCGCCCTTGTTTTCCGCGTCAGCTCCTTTCCCGTTTTGGTCGATTTGTAGTTCGACGCCTCGGATCGCGCGGCCGACGGTTTCCAAGTGGCCGTCGCCGGGAGGATGGATCGTTAGCAAGGGAGACGTCTCGGTCAGCCCGTAACCGATCGTGATTTTCCATCCCAAACCTTCCAAACGCCATCCCAGTTCGGGGTCGAGTGGTGACCCGCCCGAGGCCAATACCCGCAATTCGGGACCGATCTGACGTCGCAGCGGTCGAAGGAGAACGTTGACGTTGGCAAAACGGTTTCGTTGGCTTAGCCGGCCGTTGAAATGAATCATTCGTTCGACGGCGTGCCCGAGTCGTTTTCCGAGTGTCTGTTTGGCTTGCGATATAATCGCTTCGTACAACGCACGATACAATCGAGGCACACCCACCAAGGCGGTCACCCGGCCCTCATGCAAGGCTTTTAGGACGTCTGGTCCGGTCAACGATCGTGGCAGAATGATCGGCAACCCGATCGCCAGTGGCGACAACATGCCGATGACGAACGGATAGACGTGATGAAGTGGCAACGGCAGCAGCAGACGATCGTGGTCTTTGAGAATGCCGGATCGATCGACCGTTTCGATTTGAGTGATCAGATTACGATGGCTCAGTGGCACGCCTTTGGGTGGCCCGGTAGTTCCCGAAGTGTAAAACATGACCACGACATCGTCGGCTTCCAGACTTCCCCCGACCTCCCATCCCTGTTCAGCGAGATCCGCTTGGTCACTCCACAGCGTCTGCCAAACGGGCAAGTCCGACTCGCCGTCCCGCGCCTCCTTATCGAGCAGGCATATCGGCGGTCGGTCCTCATCGAGGATATCCCCCAACCGATCGACACGTTTTCTCGATGTCAGAATCAACTTGGCATCGCAGTCTTTGAGAACGTCTTTCGCCGTCGCCTGTTCCATCCGGACATCGACAGGCACGGCGATGCAGCCGCTGGCCATCACCCCTAGCAAAGCGGCAATGAGATCGGGACTGTTGTCGGCGATGAACGCAACCCGATCACCCGGTGAATAGCCGTGCTCAAGAAGACCGCTCGCGAAACGACCAGCTTTTTCGGCAATTTGCCCGGCGGAGACGCGTCGGGCTTCATCACGCGTGACGGCCGTGACCGCTTCGCGATCACCCCGCTCGGAAAGCGACTGCAACAAAGCAGCCAAGTTATCCATCGGAGGTTTGATCCAGCTTTTGCAGCAGTTCGTCGGCAAACTTTTCAATCGCGGCATGATCGTTCTGCGCCGCCCGCTGCTTGGCGGCGATCAAACCGCTGCGATGAACACGCTGAAGATCGCCACAGATGAACCCGTAGCGATCCTTGGTTTGCTCGCTAGCCGTGGTGTCGATCGCCAAGTGCCATTGACCGAATGCGTCCCATCCGTGCTTTTCCAGGTACTCGTTTTCCTGTTCGGTCGTCGGCTGCGCCTCGCTCCAATCGCTATCCAAAACGTACTGGTTAGCGTCGATCATCGAATGAATTTTTTCGGCGGCGGCTTGGTTGACATTGTATTTGCTCATGTTGCGAATCCGTTGGAGGAACACTTCGGCCGTCAGCCGAGCTGCGGAAGCCGCCGGGCATCGACTTGTGGTGCGACGCCCGAGACCTCACAGCCTACAGCTCACGAGAGAATCAAAAGCAATCTTTTTTGACTTCCTTGGCGACCAGTTCCTTCAGCTTGGCGACATTTGCCTGGTCTTGTTCTTTGAGCGACTGCCAAAACGCTTGTAGTTCTGAATTGCCCTCGGCGTTGGCGATGTACTGGTCGTATCGCCACACGCCATCGGTGCGTTTACTCAATTCGTGAACCAAGTCATGGTCGTGGTCGGCGATGGCGGCGGTGTCACCGATGTGTTGTGTTTGTTCTGCTGCACTCATGTTCAAACCCCTTTTCGCGATAGGAAAACGTGGAGGTGGAAAAATGGACCAAGCTCGACATCCGAGCTCGATCGCTTGCGGGACTTGCCAGCGTTCAAGAACGGATCCTTGTTTTCGGGCGAGTCGCGATGCTCGGCTTGAAACTGCAAACTTCGTGCCTTCGAGCAACAACTTTGAAAGACGGTGTGCCGGGCTAGTCGACGTGTCCACTTCTCGGGGGCATTCCACGCCGATGCCCCTCGAATCATGGCGGTCGATGTCAACGTGAAGAAAGAAATGGTGCGAATCGCAGGTTAAACGCGTTGTGGTTTCGATCCTCGGTTTCCAACGATCGCCCGGCTGGACCGTTCCAGGTCGATGTCACGCCAGTATCGCCGGCCCGGCTGAAGCGGTTCGACCTGGGCGTTGGAATTTCGATGCGTCAGATTGAGCGTACCGTAAGTCAACCGCGTCACTTGGCCGCTAGAAAGCACTTCGCACAGTCGCGCGGCAAACATGGCGACCGGTTTGTTCGAGCAGTACCTTGCCGCCATCTTCTTCACGCTGGTCATCGGGAAGGTCGGGTACGCCGATTCACCCAGCTTTCGTCGTCCGGTCGTCCATCGGGCTTCATCACCATCGAGGGATAACCCCGTCGTCAGGGGATAGTGAACGTTTCGGACATTGGGCGATAGCCAACTCGGTTCCGAAATCCAATGACCCGGTCGGTGTTCGTACCCGGTGCTCGGCGGCATGGGGTCTTGAAAATAGAGTCTTAGCGTCGGTTCATCGTCGATTCCGTTGTTCATTTCCCTTTCAGATGCCGATCCCACCAACGCCGTGTTTCTTGGAGGAATCTGATCGCCGGTCCGGGAACGCCCGGGTGCGGATACTTGTGCGCCCATGGCCCCACCACGTCCAGTCGCGGCACGTCGCTGGGCAGATTGTCGACGAGTCGAAACACACTGTTGGTGTAGGGGTCGGTCCATCCGCTGACGGCCATGACCGGAGTGCGTATTTTCGAAAGATCTTCGTACACACTTCCGTGCTTCCAGTAATCGTCGCGAGTTTGGTGTTCCCACCACGGCACCCACCACGATTCAGCGGCCTCCAGGATCTTCAAAATCCGACCTCCCTTGTTGTAAACGTAACGTTTTGTCTTCAGCGTTAGTAGTTCAGCGTGACGTGTTGAGGATCCGGTAGCTCGATCTCCGCCCCTTCTAATCGGAAGTCCAACATCTCGACGACTTGACGAAATTGATTCAAGAGCGACTCTTCGTTCTTCGCGCCCATGTAGATCTCGGCAATTTCCCAACTGTAACTGTCAACGTGTTGCTGCTGGGAAAGCTGTTGGCCCAGATGCACCACGAGCTTGACCTTCGTGCCGGGGAATTGCCGCATCACGGCCTCGATTTCCGCGTCGCCGGGGGTCCGCGTCACCAACGCATCTTTGGCGAAACAGCGAAGCATGAATTTGGCCGCGATGGCGAATTCACCCGAACCGTGAACCAAAGACGGATCGTGGCCGATCGCCAAGTCCGCGATGATCTTCATGTTCGCGTCACCGTCGACCATCTGAAACTGCGGAGAATGGCTCTGGCTGATTCGTGGATTGATTTCCAGCAACGAGATCGCGTCGGTGTCGGGACTCCAGAAAAATTCGATGTTGAACGCCCCGTCATCGAAGCCGATTTTCTCGATCACTCGGGTGGACGCATCGGTGACACGTTGTTGCACGCGTTGCGGAAGTTTGGACGGATATTGATATCGGTGAAACGCCGTGTGATCAGGAAAGCGAATGGAATCCACAATGCCATGAATTTGCGTGCGGCCGTTGAAGCGATAGCCCTCGACGGTGCATGCATGAGGGACCATGATGTCATTTTCGGCGATAAACATTCGGCCCGCATCACCGTCGCGAAAGCTCTCCGGAATTTCGACCCGGATATGCTTCATCAAGGTTTTTAACGGTTTCGCGAAGTATTCGATCTTTTCCGCGGCCTCCTCGGTCGCTTCGACAAACGTCTCCATCGAATCAATCCGGAAGGCCAACTGACCCAACACTCCCTTGATCGGCTTGATCCAAAACGGCGGTGAAATCCCCGCGTCGGCGATCCGCCGCCACGCCTGTTCGGGTGCTTCGTCCAAAGGGACCGGTGCGAATGCCGGGACGACCTCCGGCACGACTTCTTGCTGAAGCGTTCGGCTCCATAATTTGTGTTCGCATTTCAAGACCGCCTCCACACTCGGTGAAGGCAGTGAAAATTCCTCACACAAAATCGGCGCGAGTAGCGAAGCCGGGAAATCGTAAAACGTCAAAAGCCCGTCGACCGTATCGTCAAAACACTCCAGCCTTCGTCGCGCCTCGGCGAGCGTCGCCTCCACGTCGTGATTCTCTACCTGCACCTCGTTCCACCAAAGCAGGTTATGAAAGTTATAGCCGTACCCGACACTGATCGGACGTAGGTTGTACCGATCGTTGAACGGGTCATTGCCAAGCACGAAGATGTTTTTCACCGAAGGACTCACTATTCTGATTTTCGTTTCTGAACTCGTTTTCGTTTCTGAACTCGTTGTTTTCGAACATCTCGGCGTGGACGCCCTGCTCCCGCTGACTCGATGGGGCATTCGTTGAAGCAGCACATCTCGCGCCACGGCATCGCGTTGAACTGCGACAAACGTTCGAGCCGCGCAAACGATTGGCCAGTCTCGGACCGACAGCCCTTGCGGATTTTCGTCGCGAAGCTCGCGCGATCACCTTGTTTCGGCGCGCCTTTTGCCTAGGTGTTGCAACAACCAACGCCTACCAGGAGATTCCCTCATGGCCGAACACCGATCTACCGACTTCCGAACGATCAAAGACATCGAGATCGCCGGTCAACGGTTGCTGATCCGAGTCGACTTCAACGTTCCGCTCCAAGATGGTGAGGTGGCAAGTGATCGGCGGATCACCGCGGCACTACCGACGATCCGATACGCGATCGAACAAGGGGCGAAGGTCGTGTTGATGACGCACTTGGGTCGGCCGGACGGAGAGGTCGACTCGGCCCTCTCCTTGCGGCCGGTTGCCGAACGGTTGCAATCGTTGCTTGACGGCCACCGCGTCAAACTGATCGACGATTGGGCAGAACGACCGCGAGCAAGCCGATCGGATCGATCCGACGGTGAGATCCTCCTGCTGGAGAACCTGCGGTTTCATGCCGGCGAAAAGGGTTGCGACGGCGCGTTCTGCGAGCGGCTCTCGGATTGGGGCGAGGTGTATGTCAACGACGCCTTTGCCGCTTGCCATCGTCGGCACGCATCGACTTTTGGAGTCGCCGAGAGGTATAGCGAAGAAAACCGGGTTGTCGGATTGTTAGTCGACCGTGAACTGCGGGCCATCAACGAATTACTTGATTCGGCAGAGCGCCCGTTTGTCGCTGTCCTGGGCGGGGTCAAAGTTTCCGACAAGATGGGCGTCGTTGATCGATTGCTTCAGCGAGTTGATTTTCTGTGCGTGGGCGGCGCGATGGCGTACACTTTCATGAAAGCCGCAGGTCGGCACGTCGGGGACAGTCAGGTGGAAGAGGAGCTTGTCGAATTTTCGAAACAGCTAGTCTCACTGGCCGGTGACCGAATGCGTTTGCCCTCGGACCACGTGATCGACGAACAGGCCGACGGCGACGGTCAGGTCGAACGTGCCGATGGCGGAATTCCCGAAGGTTGGCACGGAATGGACATCGGCCCGAAAACGATCGATGAATTCACGCAGATCATTCACGACGCGGGAACCGTCATTTGGAACGGACCGATGGGGAAATTCGAAGACGAGTCGTTCCGCCAGGGGACGCGGTCGATCGTACGTAGCCTCTGTCAAACCGACGGTCGTACATTGGTCGGCGGAGGTGAAAGCATTCAGGCTCTTGAGCAGTTGGGCGATTTCGACGCGATCGACCACGTGTCGACCGGCGGCGGTGCTTTCCTGACGTACTTGAAAGATCGTCAATTGCCCGCGCTGGACATCATCCCACAGCGACAGGCCCATGCGGAGCACGCGTCTTGAACCGGCACGACTGGGTTCGGCAGGACGCGGCTCCGCTGGGTCGTCGGCGCTGACTCCTACCCGCAGACGCCGTGCGTTACGCCGCGAAAAAAACGCTGCGTCGATTGACGCCCATGCCGCTACTGAAAATTTTGACAAACATGGACATTCATGATGAAAGCGGAGTATCTGCTGGTCAGCGATCTGGACGACACGTTCTTGGGAGATCGTGACGCGCTGCATCGCTTTGCGGCATTCTATGAACGGCTGCGGCATGAATTGAAAATCGTTTACGCCTCGGGACGATTCTATCGCACCATTCGACGCGATATCGAGGACACTCCCCTGCCCGAGCCGGTTGCCGTGATCGGGGGCGTAGGAAGCGAAATACGAAGCCATCCTGGTGGCGAATTGGATCAGCAATGGGTCAAACGCATCTCGGCCAACTGGTCGGCCGATCGCATCCGAGAATTGCTGAGCGATGAGGCCAAACTCGCGTTGCAACCGGAGGATTCGCAGTCGGATTTCAAGGTCAGCTATTTCTTCCGCGACGCCAGCGATGAACAGCTGAATCGTTTGCGAGCGAAATTGTTTGACAACGGCATCGACGCGAGTTTGATCTACAGTTCGTCGCGTGACTTGGACTTTTTGCCCGAGGGGGTCAATAAAGGGACCGCCGCTGCATTCGTCGCGCGAGAGTTGGGGTTCGATTGCGACCACACCCTGGTCGCGGGCAACTCGGGGAACGATTCGAAATTGTTCGAACACGACTTTCGCGGCATCATTGTCGCCAACGCTCACCAGGAACTGAAGGCCTACGCAACCGACCAGCGAGTGTATTTATCGCCGCATGAGCGAGCCGACGGAGTCTTCGACGGAGTGGATCATTGGATGAATCGTCTCAACCGTTGACACGTCGTGGATTACTTTCAACAGCCCATCGTCGAATTTCGAAATGACATCCACCATCAATGACCGATCGACCGAACGGCGGCAAGAAGGCTATGATCGCGGGCTTGCGATCATGCGAGATTGCTTGCGTGACCACGGGTTCCTTGCCACGCCGACCGAGCAAGATAATTACCGCCGCGTTTGGGGGCGCGACAGCAGCATCATCGGGCTTGCTTCGCTGTTGACCGAGGACGACGAGTTGATCGAAGGCTGTCGGCGAAGTCTCGAAACACTCGCCCGCTATCAAGGTCCGCACGGCGAAATCCCCAGTAACGTCGACCCGATCACCGAACGGGTCAGTTACGGCGGAACGGCCGGCCGCGTCGATGCGAATTTGTGGTTCATCATCGCTTGCGGAAAATATTGGCGAACGACCGGCGACGATACCTTCCTGAATCGCATGCTCGAGCCGCTCGAAAAAACGCGGCGGCTCCTCGGGGCCTGGGAATTCAACACTCGAGGTTTGTTGTACATTCCGCCGACGGGCGATTGGGCCGACGAGTACTTGCAGAGTGGATACGTGCTTTACGATCAATTGTTGTACTTGCAGGCGCAACGGGAAGTCTGTCGGATGCACCAGCATTTGCATGAATCGGCCGACCATGACCTTGACGATCGTGTCACGCGACTGACGCACTTGATCCGAGCGAACTATTGGTTCACCGAGGACGGGAACGGTAACGATATCTACCACGAAGTGCTCTACGACAAAGGGCGGCAGGCGGCCCCTGAGCGAGGCGGTCAATACTGGATGCCGTTTTTCTCGCCGTTCGGCTACGGCTTTCGGTTCGACGGCATGGCCAACGCACTGGTGTCGCTGTTGGGCGTCGCCGACGATCAGCAATGCGAGTGCGTGGATCAGTACATTGCCGACAAAATTGTTCAAACCGAGATCATGTTGTTGCCCGCTTTTGATCCGGTGATCACGCCGAAGGATGAGAAGTGGGATGATTTGCAAATCACGTTTTCACACACGTTCAAAAACGCACCCCACGAGTATCACAACGGCGGACTTTGGCCTCTGGTCACCGCTTTCTATGCCGCGTCTTTGGCACAGCGTGGCAAACACGATCTGGCATGCCGTTACACCGAAGGGATTCACGCCGCCAATCGCTTGCCGATGGATGACGAACCGTGGAGTTTCCCCGAGTACGTGCACGGCAAAGATCACGCCGCCGGCGGAACGCATCCGATGGGCTGGAGCGCCGCGTCGGCGGTCATCGCCGAACAGGCCGTGAAAGGCAATCAGTTGTTGGACGCACCGGTGAACCGCGACGCGTGAGCAGCGAGCGGGCACACGACATTTTTTGACCGATCCTTGCGGGCTGCGGTTCGTCAGTGTTCGAATAATCCGAGGCCCCGTCATGCACGGTGATCAATCGACGTAAAGACATGAATGATCCAAAATCAACCAAATATAAGGCCGTTTTGTTTCTAGGGCCGCCAGGCAGCGGCAAAGGCACTCAGACACTCGCGCTGGGATGCTTGCCAGGCTTTTACACGTTCAGCACCGGCGAGGTCTTACGCGGCTTGGATCCGGCCAGCGACTTGGGACGCCGCGTTGAAGAGTTTTTGTCCCGTGGCGATCTGGTCTCCGATGATGTCGTCCTGGAGGTCTGGCGGTCGCACATGGAGCAGAGAATCGATGAGGGGAAGTTCGTTGTCAGTCGCGACACTTTGTTGCTCGACGCGTTTCCTCGGGATATCGACCAAGCCCAGTCGCTTGAACCACATATCGATTTTCGATCGGTGATTCATTTGAACGCGGACGACGAAGACGAAATGAAGCGTCGCTTGCGGCGTCGGAACGCCCGTCCCGACGACCGAGATGTTTCGGTCATCGATCATCGCTTTGAAGTCTATCGCCGTCGCACCGAACCGTTGATCGAACACTTCGGTCGAAATCGCGTCACCTCGATCGACGCGACGCAATCGCCGGTGCAGGTACTACGCGACGTGACAGAAAACCTATCGAACGTCTTCGCCGAATAGGAACGGTCTTTGCTCTCCCTCGTCTATCGAAATTGTTGAAAAACGAACACGCGTCCGACCTTTCAGAAACGGAGCCGAACCGATGTCCCGACTGACTACCTTTAGCTTTTTGTTCTTTGCGATCTTTGCCGGATTGGCAGGCTGCGACGACATGAACAATGGCGGTTCAACCGACAGCGAAGCGATTGAAAGTGCGGAAGCGGCCGCCGAACACGCCGAAGAAGCCGCCGGCCACGCCCGCGAAGCGGCAGAGGCTGCTGAGCGATTGACGCCCGAACCGACCGACCCCGAGGAGCGTGCCGCCCAGAAAGCCGCCGATGCCGCGGACGACGCCGCCGACGCGGCTGATCAAGCCGCCGAAGACGCCGCGCGGGCCGCTGAGAAGGCCGGCGCGTCGGGTGAAGACGGTGGCTTTTAATCACCCCCAATCATCAACGAGGTTTTGAAATGGAATGGCTCGCAACACTCATCGCCGCACTGCTGATCGCACTCGTCGTGGGCGCGATCTTCTCCTTTGCCGGTGCTCGCGGCCCGTGGGCGAGTGCGGTCTGGTTCATCGTGATTTTGTTTTTGGCCACCTTGGCCATCGGCGTCTGGGCCGATCCGGTCGGCCCGGCCGCTTTCGGCGTGCCCTGGGTGGGCTATCTGGTCACGGCCATCTTTATCGGATTGTTGATCGCCGCCGCGACGCCGGAATACCGACACGGGCGTCGGCACATCAAGGACATGCCGTTGCAACGAGATTCGAGTTTCGAACCCGATACGGAACCGGCTCCGGTCGATCCGCGTTCGCCTGAGGAGGCAGGCGTTGATGCGGCCACGGCCGTCGGTGTGCTTTTTTGGATCTTTGCGATCTTTGCGATTTCGATCGTGTTGGTCCGGTTTCTCGCGATGGCCTAGTCGCGTGGAAAAGGCCCGCGGGGTGGCGATTTTCTGTCGCCAACCGCTCAACGTCGGCTGACAGGCGGTGACGCGTCAAGATCGCGTCACCGACGGAAACGGTCGGCCGCTTCTTCGATGATTTGATGAGCCTGTTCGATCGGTTGTAAGTCACGAACGTCGACTTCGATCGGTTCAAGCTGCTTGTAATCGCGAAAGAAACGTGTGATCGTCTCGAGCCGATGCTGTGGCAGGTCATCGACGATTTCGTAAGAACTGTATTCCGGGTCTTCGACAGCCACCGCGATGATTTTGTGGTCGCTCTTTCCCGCGTCGACCATCGTCAACATGCCGATCGGGCGTGCCTCCATCAACGTGAGCGGATGGACGGCGAATTGACACAGTACGAGGATGTCCAGCGGGTCATTGTCTTCGCCAAGTGTTTGCGGGATGAAGCCGTAGTTTGCGGGAAAATGGACGGCGGAATGGAGGACTCGATCCAATCGCAACATCCCGGTCGGTTTATCGAGTTCGTATTTCATGGTGCCGCCGCGGGGGATTTCCACGACCGTGTTGACGACGTGTGGCACCTCTTCACCGGTGGGAACATCTTTCCAAGGATGGATCATGGTCGCTCCGCCGATTCTTTCAGTTCTTGGTACAACCGCTCGGCATCATCTCGGCGACATAGTTGCGTGCCCTCGGTCATCACCGCCGCACTTCCGCAGGCGACGCCGAATCGTGCCGCGTCGGGCAAAGACTCACCTCTCTGCAGCGCCAGCACGGTTCCCGCGACGGTGCTGTCCCCCGCACCGATCTTGCTGCGAATCTTCACGGTCGGCGCGTTGATGCGATGTTCTCCCTCACGTGTCACCAACATCACTCCGCCGCGACCGAGGGAGACCATCATCGCGTGAACCTTGCCGCGATCGATCAATCGATGCGCGGCGTCGCGGGCGTCTTGATCGCTTTCGATTTCCCGGTCGACAAGTTGCCCGAGTTCGCGTTGGTTCGGCTTGAGCAGGAAAACGGATTGTTCGACACCTCGCTTCAGCGCCTTTCCGCTGACATCCAGGGTGACTCGGGTTGAATCGGGCATGGCTTGGATGATGCGACCGACGAATTCATCGGGAACACCTGGGGGCAGGCTGCCGCTGAGGACCAGATGCGTCGGCGCGGGATCGAGTTGGGTGACCGCCTCAAAGCATGCCTGCTGTTCCGCATCGGTCAGCTCGGGTCCGGGAAAGCCGAAACGATATTGTTGATCGCTTTCTGTTTCCGTAATGATCACGTTCTCGCGTGTGTTGCTTGAGATCGGAATTGCACGATTCTGAACACCTTGGTCGCTGAGCAACCGTTCCAGCATGCCGCCGATGACGCCGCCGGCGGTGAAGATCGCCAAGGCGTCGCCGCCGAGTTGGGTGATGGCGACGGCGACATTGACACCGCCGCCGCCTGGATCAAAACGTTCGTCTTGGCAGCGCAGTTTGTGTTCGGCGACCACGCGGTCGATCCGCGCACTGCGGTCGACGGTAGGGTTCAAGGTGAGTGTGACGATATCGGTCATCAGGTTGTCTCGGTGTTCTGTTCGAAAGTAGCCCGGTTCAGAAAGTCGAGACCCACGCCCCGCAGAGTCGTGCGACGACTGTCTGGAGAATCTGTTTGCGCCCGACGCCACGCTGGGACCGCAACCCTCGCGCCAACTATCGCAGTGGTTGCGACACGGCGGCGACACAAGGGCATGGTCTCCACTGTTTCCGCGTCCGGCATCGTCTCAGCGGGCCGAGCGTCGGGCTATTTCGCGCGGACCACGATCAGCCAGTCCTCGATGTCTTTGCCGGTGGCGGGTGATTTCAAGGTGACTTTGCCGCCGCCGGTGACGCCGGAGCCGTCATAGACGACTTCGCCGCCCGAGCGTGGGTCG
>CAYVRC010000067.1:0-28141 GCA_964453205.1 uncultured Pirellulaceae bacterium
CATCAAACTACGTTTCAAACCATCGGTCGATTTCCAATTCCCGCTGAACCAGCACGGCATCTCGGATAGTTTCTTAGTACTTGGGAAAGATATCAGGCGTCGGGAAGCGATTTTCGGGGCTGTTCTGAAACAAATATTCTTCGCGCGGCAATTGCATTTTGGGCCAGCTTTCGGGGCGAACGCGGACAACTCTCGTGGGCCTGATGCCTTCAATAACGAGGTCGGTTTCAAAATGAATCTGAATACCGCTGCTGCCGAGTGGGATTTCCTTGCTAGCCTCGGTGACGTCAATGATTTCTCCGGTGGAAGCCATGTGGCCGGGGCCATAGTGGCCGGCGGTGTGTTTCAAAGTATTCTCGGCCGCATTTATTTGCGCTCCGACACCTTCTTTGAAGTCGGCGTAGAGTGAAGGATCCATGCCGCCGAACAGCGTCGCGGTGACCGTCGCGCGACCGAACTTGCCATACTCCACGGCATCAACCCAAGCCGGCATCCAGCGACTGCGGACAAACACCTTGTGCAGCTCGGTCTGAAGCTGGGCGGCATGTTCAATGGAAACCTCGTCCAGCCAGATGTCGGAGATGTGAAAACGGGTGAAAGCGCCGCTAAGTCCATCGCCTGGAGAGGGCCTCCAAGTGATCCCGAGTAGAACCGACTGCCCACCCAGGTCTTTCTTGCCGCCGGCAGGCCAAGCCTCTTCGGCGATCAAGTCCGCGATGGTGATCCGCTCGCGGCCGCGCCAGATGCGGGTAGCGGCGTCGAAGGTCAACTCTTGTCGGCTGAAGTTTCCCTCTCCGCCGTCCTTCGGCCGGCGACAGGCAATGATCTTGCCCGCATGGTTGTTGAGTTCCACTTCTTGAAGCTTCCAGACCAATCCCTGGTCCAGGCAATGGCTGGGCTCGTCTTCCAGCAGCAAGACATGGTTCTCGGCAGGTGCGGTGCCGACGCCACGATAGTGCCCGGCGTCTTTGTCCTTATTGTCAATCGGCAAGACCGGCACGGCGGAAATCTTCGGGTCAGGCGGCAGAAAAGCGCGGACGTGCATCACAGTGCCTAGCGGGATGTCACGTAAGTCGGCCGGTGCACCGTGATACCGGACCACGCCGTAGGGAAGCATGGCGAAGGGGCGCGGATCGTTGCGGTAAAACTTACCCGTCCCCTCAACGCGAAGGCTGCCACGGCGATTGGCATGGTCGACGAACACAAGTTCGCCCCGGTACGCGTGCGCTTCTCCCAACGGAGGAAACTTGCCCGCTTCAGGACGAAAAGGTTCTTCGGCGATTGTCGTGGTCGTTGACAACAGCAAGAAGGAAAGACAGAGGGTTGCGGTACGTCTCATGTTTAGCGGTTACCGACTAGTGTGACTTGGGAATTCGGAATAAGCGGCTAGCAGCTAAAAGCTAAAAGCTTCATTACTGTCACCGAACTGATCGGTTTCGATTCCCATCCGCTGGGCCATCATCAACAGCAGATTGCTCATGTGGGCATCCGGATTCGCTGGCCGACTGCACAACCGGTAGTGTTCAGCGGGTTGGTCAAGATTGTAGCCATCGAAATGGCCTTGGTTGAAATCAAGATGGCTGCCATGTTTCAGACCCATCGCGGATCCGCCGGCCAGCACCAGCGGGAGATTGGCGTTGCCGTGACTGTGACCGTACGACATACCGCTGCCGAACAGCGACATCGTCGAATCGATCAGTGGCTTACCGTTGACGTCCTCGGTCTCCGCTAAACGACCCAAGAAATAGCTGTACTGCTCGATGGCGAAAGTGTCATAGTTAGTCAGTTTCTCCATGTAGCCCACATCGCCGCCGTGGTGGCTGAGCTGATGCCGCGACTCGGTGATCCCGATTTCCGGAATGGCGATTGCTTGCCCTTCACCACCCATGCTGAATGTCGCCACGCGCGTCACATCGGTCTGAAAAGCGAGTACCATCAGGTCATACACCGTGCGGAAGTAGTCGCCTGCCATGGTGATGGCGATGTCGCGGTTGGTCCGTTTGCGAACATCTTCGGCGATTTCCGGCAGCGGCGTGTCCAGCCACTCATCGGCCCGCCGCGTGCGAATCTCCGCCTCGCGCACCGAGGTGAGGTACTGTTCCATGCGTCCTTTGTCTGAAGCGCCCATCTTTTGCTCCAGTCGGCGCACCTCGGCGAGATTGTCATCGAGCACGCTGGCTTTACGCCGCAGAGCCCTTCTCTGGGCTGCAACGCCTCCTTTCGGTTCCTCAAACAACGTCCGGAAGATCTCACTGCACCGACGAAGCGGTGGCAAGCTTACTCCGTCAGCCGTCCAGGCCAGCGACTCCTGGTTGATGGCGATCTCCATTGATGCGTAGCGAGTATGCCGGGCCGTGACTTCGGCAATCTTTTGGTCGACCGAAATGGTATTGCGATCGCTTGGCCCAAGCCTACCGCCGGTCAGCCAAATCTTGATACAGTTGTGATGATGTCCGAGTCCGCCTGGGTGATGCAACCCGCTGATCGGTGTGATCGCATCGCGGAATTTCTCGAGCGGCTTCAGCGACCGAGACAACTCATAGCCCTTGCCCGGCGTGGTGATTTGATAATTCAGCGAATGGACGCCGTTGGCCAAATAAATAAAAGCGCTGCGGCGAGGAGCAGACGTCGGTTCGGCCCCTCGTAGCGGGATCATGCATTCGAGCATCGGTAGCGAAATGCAAGTGCCCAGTGCGCGGAGTGCATGGCGACGGTTTAGCAGCCAGGATTGGGATAGGAAGTTCATGTGGGGTCTTTGTATGGGTGAGAGCTTTGGAGTTGGAATGCGAGGGTGGAAAAGAGGGATGGTTTATGAGCAGTGGTGTGTGGGGGGGGATAATGAGTAATGGAGATTGGAAAATGAAAAATAGCCGGAACACGCATTTTGCATTGTCCATTACTCCTTGATCATTCACTCCCGGTCTCCCCGATTCCCGGTTTCACCGTTTCCGAATCAGTTCCGACAGTGCCACCACACGCACAATGTCTTTCAATCCGTACTCGTTCTTTTTCGCCTCATCCAAGATTGCCGAGATGTCATCCGCGTCATCCACGGTCAACACGCGACGCAGGGCGTAGGTGCACAGGTGTTCGATGAAAGCTCTTTTCATCTTGTCAGAATCTTCAAGCAGTAACTTCTTGAAGTGTTTCGCATCGCTAAATTCGCGACCGTCTGGCAGCACACCGGAAGCGTCGACCAACGGATCTTGGCCTTTGCCGCCGTCCACTTTTTCACGCGTTCGCCATTGGCCCACGGCATCGTACTGATCAAACGCAAAGCCGAGCGGATCGATGTTGCGATGGCACGCCGCGCAACTGGCGTTCCGCGCGTGCTCAACCAGTCGTTGTCGAATCGTGATTTTGTCACCTTCCGGCGGAACCGGTTCGATCGGGTCCACGTTGGCTGGAGGTGGAGGTGGGGTCCTGTTAAAGATGGCTTCGCTCAGCCACACGCCGCGATGCACTGGACGATGACGGGTTCCGTCGGAAGTCAAGCCGAGCACCGCACCCATCGTCAACAGACCGCCGCGATGGTCTTCGGGTTCTAGCGAGACCCGCTGGAAACCGCCGGTATTCGGCTCTGGCAATCCGTAAAAATCACAGAGCCGCGCATTGGCCACCGTCCAGTCGGAATCGATAAAACTTTCCACAGGCAGATTCTTGGTGAACACTTCGCGAAAATACTCGACGATCTCCGCCCGCATGCTTGTTTCGAGCCAGTCGTCGTAACCGGGGTACAGCTTTTTATCCGGCGGGAACATGCCCACGCGATGCAACTGTAACCATTGCCGTGAGAAGTCGTCGACAAAGCGATTGATCCGGTCGTCGGTTAACATCCGATCGACTTCATGCTCCAGTGCGACGGAAACCTCTGTCCGTCGGGATTCGGTATCGACGGACTGGCGTTCCGTCGTCCACAGGGAACCACTTTCGGCAGCAGCGAAGAGCCTCTCATCGGGCATCGAACTCCAGAGGAAATACGACAACCGCGAGGCCAGCTCCCAATGGTTGAGCCGCTGGCGGGCCGCCGAATCTCCTTCGACCAGGTAGATGAAGTGTCGCGACGTCAGCACACCCTGCATTGCGACCTGGTACGCGTAGCTCAGCGGTTCGCCAGCCGCGCGTTCCTCTTGGTACGATTGCAGGTAGTCCTGCAGCTCGACCCTGTCCACTGGCCGTCGCCAAGCATGCTGGGCAAACCTCTGCAAGTGCTCTGCAACCACCTCCAGCGTCGCGTCCTGCGGTGGCACAACTCCGCTGCGTTTTGCCTTTTCCTCTTCCGTGACCAGCGGCCCTTCCCACTCGATCCAATCGAGGATGACCGTCGAAAAGAGCCCATTCCCATCGTTATCAAACATCTGTGGGGCGTTCGGGTTCAGCAGGAGCGGCTGGCTGCTGTGCGTAAAGATATACCCGCCTCGGCTGGTGAGCGCATTGCGAAACGCCGAGCCTTTCCTGTCGTCCACCATGTCGGTGGCCACCACGCAAAAGTCCAGGCTTGTCGGCATCTCCAGCAGCACCTCGAACTCGTGGACTTCAGGATGATCCTCCGGTGCAGTGATATCAAACTCGATCAGCCCGGCGACGTTTTCCCGCTTGGCCCCGGTTACCTTGCCGATGCTCAGGTGCGCCGCCTGGCCGCCAGACGGGCGAACGCCGCTAGCCTGGATGCGGACCTTATAAAGTCCACTGTGTTCCGGCCCCGTTTTTCCAAACCATCCAGGCGAAAGCGCCGTCTGGACTCGACCGGGGAACAGCAGATAACGCAGCGGACGGTCGATGCCGAGCCGTTCCAACGCTTCCTGCTGAGCCTTCCCGCCGCCATAGCGTAATTCCGCAGCCGTCTTTCGGACCTTGCGAGGTTCGCCGGTGCCCCCTGAGAAAGCTCTTTCAAGAACCAGATCCGCGGCGCGATAGTAGCGGTCGACATGCGACGGGGAAAGCGAAAGCTCCGAACCGATTCGCTCATAGCCGTGCCAAAGAGTGTCTTCGTTCAATTGACCGGGCTGAGTCGGATCGTAGCGGACACCGAGCAGGTCGTAGACCGTGTTTTGGTACTCTTTGCGGCTCAGTCGATAGTGCGCCACGGATGGACGCGCCGCCATCCGCGCGGCTCGACCTTCCTTAACCAAAGAATCAACCTTCGTGACGAAAGCAGCGATCTCATCTTGAGTCGGTTGTGGTTCACCTTCGGGCGGCATCTCGCCCGAGTTGACACGCTCGATTAACTCCGCCCAGCGATGCGTCTCCCCACCGGACTTAAAATCACGCGAGAGCTTGTCGATACGGAGTTCGCTTTCCTGGTGGTCTGGGCCGTGGCAACGGATGCAATAGTTGGAAAGAAAGGCTTCGAACGGCTCTGCGGCATGAGCGGAGTTGATATGAACTACAGCCGTGCTTAGCAGGAGCAGCAGGCATGGACGGATGGTTATGAAGCGCACGAATAAAGCTGTTAGCGAACAAGTCATGTTGGTGATCAGTAGGGGCCAAAAGCAAAAGGCGTCGGGAGCCGAATTGGCGGACTGGGCAAGTTCACTATTTTATCCGAGCGGCATGGCTTCGGCGGACAGGCGTCGCAGCATCGTGGCGAGTTGAGTTTCGATGGCCTGCATGACCGGGTCTCGCTCGCCGCGGGGGGCGCGGTCGGCGGGGACTTCGATCGCTTCGCCGAATTCCATGATGACTTTCAGCGGCATCGTCTCGGCGGATTTTCCGTAGATCGATTCCTGAATCCGCTGGATCGTTTCCAGCAACCGCGTGTCGGTGACGTTGCCGGGGGTCAGGTAACAGTCAGGAAACGACAGCAGGTTCTGCGCGAAGTCGGCTTGGTCGGCGATCGCGGTAAAGCGAGCCCGCTGATCGGGCGTTTGTTCGTCCGGCGGCAGGGCGAAGTATCGGTTGACGACTTCGGTGCGAATCTTGCGAACGCGATCGCGAACGTCTTGATCCCGCGTCGACGTCGTGCCGAGATCCGACTGGGCAGAATCGAGCAGGTGATGCATCAAGGCGTCACGACGTGCCGGCAGTTCGCCGCCACGGGACTTGCCGGTGTATTCGATTTCTTTGAGCGCGAGCATGCCTTCGACCAACCGGAGCGTGCGGGGAATCAAGCCCAGCACGGGAGCTTTGTGCCAACCCAAACGCAATTCCAGATCGGTCAGCTGCCCGTCGGCCCAGGATTCGATGTCGCCGGTGCAAAGGTATTTCAGCGCGACGGGGTGCACGACGACTTTGCCGCCGGCCTGTTTGGCGCGACGCTTGGCGGCCGTGCGCGCCATGAAGGCGACACCGTCGAGCAGCGGTTTGAGGATGTCGTTGGTGCGGTTGGTCGTGCCTTCGGGAAAGATCGCCAGGGGGCGTTGGGCCTCGGTCAAGATCCGGACGGCCGTGTCGATCGATTGTTTGTCGTTGCCCTCGCGGTGGATGCTGAACGCACCCATGCGGCGTAAAGCGAACCTTTCAAAGGCGGTCGTGTTGAACAAGTGCCAAGACGCCATGGCAAACAAGTGCGTGCCGACGTCCCGGGCCGGCCACCCCAACACGATCGGATCGGCGTAACGACAATGATTCGGCGTCAGCAGAACGCCGTGCCCGGCGCGAACCGACGCCTCGAAGCGATCGAGATGTCGACACTCGTAGTCGACGACGCTTTCTTTGCGGCGGAGGTACCAATCGATCAGACGAAACGATTGGATGAGACTCGGCCACCAGTTGCCCGGGTGCGGCCGGATGAATTCATAGGGTCGCTGAAGAACGACGGTCATCAATTGAGCGCCTTGGCTAATCCGTAGCCGATCACCAAGGCGATGATGAACAGAGCGGTCAACAAGGCGCCCACCAACATCGGATCCATTCCGGTGCGATTCTGTTTGCCGGCTTTCGTCGCGGCGGGGCGCGACGGTCGCGTCGCAGCCGTTCGCGTGGACGTCGAGGGCTGCGGTTGCGGCCGCGATTTCCCGGCCGTCGATTTTCGTGCCGCTTCCGTCGCCGCGTGAATTTTACTTCCCGAGGAGACGCCACTGCCGGCCGGCCCGCGGCGGACGATGCTGCTGCCGCGAGCGTCACCCATTTGTTCCAAGATCTTGCTGCCGCCGCGATAACCCGATTCGATTTCCAAATCCAAAAAGCTCCCGTCCATCATGTCCGACGGCGTCACTTTTTGTTTGATGTCCACCAAGCGACCGCTGTCACCGCTGCTGAGCCCTTGCTCGCTGACCAGACGAGAGCGACTGCTGGCAAGGGTTTCGTCGTTCTTGTTGGTGACGGTATCGCCGGAACCCGATCCGGACGTCTTGCCACTACCGAAGGAGATCGACGAAGAACCTTGCCCGCCCCTGTTCGTCGGCCCGACTCCGGCCCGGATCGGTTCGCCCTTGGGGATGCTGACGGCGAATTTCTTGAGGGCTTCCGAGACGTCGGCGGCCGACTGGTATCGGTACTTGGCATCCTTTTGAATCATCTTCCAGACGATGCCCTCCAGTTCTCCGGGACAATCGGGGCGATGCTTCTTGATCGAATCGGGCATCTCGTTTTGATGTTTGGCGATCCGCTGCGCCAGGGTTCCGTCGCTGAACGGCGGACGACCGGTCAACAGAAAGTACATCGTGCAACCGAGCCCGTAGATGTCGGCGCGATGATCGACGGTGTGACTGTTGAGCGCCTGTTCGGGTGCCAGGTAGTCGGCCGTCCCCAACACGTTTTCGTTGTTGGCGACGGTCAGCGATTCGTCGTCTTGGGCGGCGACCAAGGCCAAGCCCATGTCCAGCAAGCGGACGCGACCTTCTTGATCAATGAGCAGGTTGGCCGGTTTGACGTCGCGGTGGACGACACCTTTGCCGTGTGCATGGTGCAGACCATCGGCGGCTTGGCTGAGCAGATCCGCGGCGACCCCGAAGTCCAACGGGCCGTCTCGCTTGACCAGTGCCTGCATGTCTAAACCGTCGACATACTCCATCACGATGTAGTGCACATCGCCTTCGTTATCGATGTCGTACGCGCCGACGATGTTGGGGTGATTCAGCGACGCGATCGCTTTGGCTTCCAGCTGGAACCGGGCCAAGTACGACGCGTCGGCGACACGTTTTTTGGGCAGGACTTTGATGGCGCGTTTGTGGGCCATGCGAACGTGTTCGGCCAAGAACACGCTGCTCATGCCGCCGGTGCCGATGTGGCCGAGCAACTTGTACTTGCCCAGGAAGAAACCCTTGTACTTCCCGGCCATCAGTTTCTCGCTGTGCCAGGCCGTGATCAGCCCCTTGTTTTCCAGCACGGTGGCGAGTTTTTTCGCGTCGGCGGGCAGCTTGCCGTCGCAACGGGCGCGGACCTTCTCCAGCAGTTTTTCGAGCGCGGATTCGTCCACCAACCGGCTTTTCCGGACGAACTCGACAAAACGTTCCGACGTTACTTGTGGCATGGGTGCCTGATGGAGAACCCCATGGAGGATGTCTGATTGGTGTGAGAGGATAACACACTTCTCAGGGGGCGGTGGTGCAAGGCACGCCCTAGGCTGAACCGCTACCTAGGATAACCATAGCCGGACGCCCCGGCAAAATCACACGTCGTCCGCCACGAATCGGACAGCTTCTCACCGAATCGGCCGATTGCGCGGATCCATGCCATGTCAGCTCCTCTTCACTCTCTGGGCATGTTCGCCAAACACTGGACGGCCGGCGAAGTCAAAACCCGATTGGCGGCCGCGGTCGGCGAAGACCGGGCCGCGCGACTTCACCGGATTTTCGTGCAACATCTATGCCGAACGGTCGGCCCGCCGGGGATTCGTCGCCAAGTCGTTTTCTCGCCGCCGACGAAACTGGCAACCTCGCAGGCCGCTTTCGCTAACGACTGGCAATGGGTGCCACAAGCCGACGGTGACCTGGGATGCCGGATGCAAACCTGGTTCGAACAGACATCCCGTCGAAACGAAACGCTGCGGCTCGCCGGCGAGCCCGACCAGGCCCCCTCCCCCGGGGCGTGCGCGATGGTGATCGGTTCGGACTGTCCGACCGTTTCGAATCACTCGTTGCGGAAAGCCCTCGATCACTTGAAACGCAACGAGATCGTGATCGGCCCGGCAATCGATGGAGGCTATTATTTGTTGGGAATGCGGTTGAGCGTGCTGCCCCGCACCCCCTCGCTTTTCGCCAACGTCCCGTGGAGCAGCGACCAAGTGTTATCGGTCACGCTTCGCAACGCCAACCGGAGCGGGTTGTCGATCGGGTTGCTGGAACCGAAGGAAGACATTGACACCTGGGATTCTTTACAGAATCTTCGCGACCAATTGGCCGGGTCTTCGGATTCGGATCGCCGAGTTTTGAACGATGAAATTTCCGCAGCCTTGAAGGAGGGCGATTAGCCAATGAGCAGGCCGAACGATCACGGATCGTCCGACAAGACCCTTGTGGTCGGCGGCGGCATCATCGGTTTGTCGACCGCTTGGGAACTTTCCCGGCGGGGCCACCGCGTCACGCTGATCGAACGAGGCGACGTCGGCCGAGCCGCGTCCTGGGCCGCCGCCGGAATCTTGCCGCCCAATAACTTGGCCACCGCGACCGACCCGCTGGATCGCTTGCGGGCGTACAGCCACAGCTTGATCGGTGATTGGTGCGATCGCCTGACCGAAGAAACGGGCATCGACGTCGGCTATCGGCGTTGCGGCGGACTGTACATCGCCGACACGCCGGGCGAGATCGCGTCGATGACCGGAATGACCGAGTATTGGAAGGACCAGCAGATCGACTGCCACGCGGTCGACCTGACGACGCTATCGCGACGCGAACCCGAGCTGGCCGACTGGTGCGATCGCCATCCCGCCGCCCGAGCTTGGTTCACACCCGGCGAAGATCAGATCCGTCCGCCGGCGGTGCTGAAGGCTCTGCACCAAGGCTGCCTCCGAAACGGCGTCACGATCGTCCGTCACAGCGAAGTCACCGCGGTCCGGGGCGATCGTGACCAAGCGACCGTCAGGATCGGCGAGGATCGCATCATCGGTCGCAACGCGATCGTTTGCGGCGGGTCTTGGTCCGGCCGGTTGCTGTCCGGATTGAACTTGCGCACCAGCGTCGTGCCGGTTCGCGGCCAAATGCTGATGCTCCGCACAGACGAGCCCGTTGTCCGATCGATCGTCAACGTCGGCCAACGCTATGTCTTGTGCCGCGACGACGGGCGGACCTTGATCGGGTCCTGCGAAGAAGAGGTGGGGTTTGACGAATCGACAACGCCCGAGATGATCGAAAGCCTGCGGGAGTTCGCCGCAGACCTCTGTCCGACGCTGAGCGACGCGAAGACGGAGAAAACTTGGTCGGGACTTCGCCCGTTGACCTTTGACGGTTTTCCGATGATCGGCAAAGTCCCCGGCGAAGACCATTTGTACGTCGCGGCCGGCCATTTTCGCAGCGGCATTCATTTCGCTTTCGGCACGGCCGACTTGATGGCCGACTTGATCGAAGAGAAACCGTCCCCGATCGACCTGTCCGATTTTCGCGTCGGCAAACAGCAGTACCGCGATGACGCGGACGCTGCGGTCCGCCCACGCCGATGACAGGCACGACGTCCCCCACGAATCGACATGAGCAACGAATTGGATACTCGAAACGACCCCGGCATGACACTGGACCCGCCGGGAAAGATCCTCGTCGTCGGGGCGGGACCGACGGGACTGGAGGCCGCGCTTTACGGGCGTTTTTTGGGATACGACGTGACCGTGATCGAAGCGTCCTCGGTGGCCGATTCCTGGCGTGACCGAGGCCACCAATCGCTGCCGATGGCCCCCAGCCAGTGCCTGTCGCCCCTCGCCTTGTCGGCCCTCGAGGCGCAAGCGGGCCTGCGAAGTGTCGATGTTTTGCCCACGACGGTCGGACAGTGGATCGACGACTTTTTGGTACCGCTGACCGAAACAGATCTGCTCCGCGGAAGAATCATGATCGGCCGAGTGACGCGGATCGAACACGTGCCGGTCGCCGCGGAGGTTCCAGGCGATCCGGCCCCGGACGAACCAGATGATGAACCGGAGCAAGACGTGCCGCCGGACTTTCTTCTTTTCGTCCCGGGCGATCCGAACCAATCTTTCATCGCCGAAGCGGTGATTTGGACGGCCGGCGACTTTTCATCGATCGATCACGCGTTCGCGTTACCGACGGATTACTTCTTTCGCATTCCGTCGTCTCCCGACGGCTCGGCTTTCGAACGAATGAGACAAACTCGCGCGGCCATCGTCGGCATTTTTGCGGAACTTGCCGGTCGTGCCGATTTGGATCTTTATCGGCCTCGCCGTGGAACCACGGCGCCATCCCGGAAAGCCGGTGACAACGAGTAAACCGGTTGCACCGGTGTCAGCGGACGGCCTCGCGTCGGACCGAAGTCGTTTCTTTTGCACAACATCCGTCCCGTCCAGGCAACGTGATCTAGCTTTCATTGCACGAAAAGAGAAATCACACGCCGGGGACCTTCTTTGATGATCAAGCTGACGCGATTGGATGGGGAAGCTTTCATCCTGAACGCCGATCTGATCCGCTACGTCGAAAAACGGCCCGACACGTTCATCACGCTGACCAGTGGTGAACGGATCGTCGTCGGCGAAACGATGGATCAGGTGGTCGATCGCGCCGTGGAGTACCAACAACAGAAGAACGCATTCAAGTTGCCGGTTTAGCGGGTTTATCGACAACGTTCACCAAACGCCGCACCTGTCTCCCGCCACCAGCCACCCGCCACCTTTCACTTGTAACCACCCATGGACATTGCCAGTCTCGTCGGCCTGCTGCTCGCCATCGGATTGATCATCGGATCGATTTTCTTGGGGTCGGCACCGTTTTCCGCCTTCCTGGACCTCCCGTCGATGATGGTGGTGGTCGGCGGCGCGATGGCGGCGGCCTTGATCAGCTTTCCGCTCGGCACGATGCTCAAATCGCCGATCGTGGCACTGAAGGTCATCTTGAACAAGAGCGAAGACCGCCGTGAGTTGATCTCGCAATTGGTCAAGCTGGCCGAAACGGCACGACGCGACGGATTGCTGGCACTCGAGTCGAAAATCGCCGAAATCGAAAACCCGCTGGTCAAAATCGGCATCCAAATGGCCGTCGACGGCAGCACGCCGGAAGTCGTTCAGGAGGTGTTGCGGACGGAGGTCGAGTCGATGCAAACGCGGCACCGCGAAGGCAAGAGCATCATGGATCAACTCGGGCGTTTCGCACCGGCCTACGGAATGATCGGAACGCTGATGGGCTTGATCATGATGCTGCAAGACATGAGCGATCCGTCAGGCATCGGGGCCGGGATGGCGGTGGCGTTGATCACGACGTTGTACGGTGCGATCGTCGCCAACGTCTTCTTTTCACCGTTCGCCGAAAAACTCGGCCTGATGAGCCGCAACGAGATGGTCACGATGGAAATCGCCATTCGTGGCGTCATGGCGATCCAAAGCGGTGAGAGTCCGCGCGCGATCGACCAAAAGCTGCAGACCTTCTTGCCCGTCAAAGAACGCACCCTGGAATAGGGGAAACCGGAGCCGAACCATGAATGAAGAACCAGACGAAATCGGCATCCCCGAATGGGTCGTGACGTTCGGCGACATGATGAGTCTGTTGCTGACGTTCTTCATCATGTTGGTCTCCCTGAGCGAAATCAAAGAGGAAGAAACCTACCAAGCGATGGTCGATTCGATGCAACGCGAGTTCGGTTTCGAACGCACCGTTTCCGCGGTGACGCCCGGCGAATCCAAACCACGCGACGCAAACTTTGCCGTCCTCTCGACGATGGGACGGGCGCAAAAGAAGGACACGGCGACCGGCGGCGTGCCTCAGAAAGCTCCCACCGGTGAAGACCCTCACGTTCGCATCGTCCGTCCGGGACAGATGACCGCCGTCGGATCGGTGATCTTTTTTGCCATGGGCAGCGACGAACTGGACACGAGGGCGAAGAGAATTCTGGCCGAATCCGCGGCCCAGTTACGCGGCAAGCCTCAAAAAATCGAAATCCGTGGACACACCTCCGCGGAATTCGCCACACGGACCCGTGGAACCGGCGAAGCGATGGCTTTGGGCTTTCGCCGTGCCAACGTCGTGCGGGAGCATCTGGTGAAAGTTGAAGGCATCGAGAACGAACGCTTCCGGATTTCCACCGCCGGCGGCAGCGAACCGGCCAACAGCAGCGCCGGAGGTGCATCCACGGCACGAAACCCACGAGCCGAAGTATTCTTGCTGGATGAAACGGTCGATGATCTTCGTGGGAACGCCGATGAACGCAAGACGAACAGTCATGTGAACCCCAGTTCGATTTCGGAGAATTAGTCATGGCCAAACCCGAAGAACCGGCAACCGAACCGGAAGCGATCGTCACCGAAAAGCCACGCAGCAACGTCACCTTGATCGTGGCGTTCGTTTCGGTCGTCGTCCTGATCGAAACCGGCATGTTCTTTTTTCTGGTGCCCAGTGCCGACGAAGTCAGCGCGCTGGCCGAGGCGAATCTGATCAAAGCCGTCCAAGAGGGCGAACAAGAGGCCGTTCAACAGGAAGTCGACGAAAATAAAAGCGTCGAATTCAATCTGGGAGACTTCGGGGAAACCTTCAGCCCGATCGACACCGAACGCATGTTCACCGTCCAGATTCGACTGTACGGACTGATCCGCCAGAAAAACATCGAAAAGATGAAACGGGAATTCGAAGCCAAGCAGGGCCGGCTGCGTCACGCGATTCGAATGAAAATCCGCAACAGCGAACTGACCGAGCTGAAGGAAAACCAACTGGCCTTGCTGCAAAGACGAATTTTGACGACATGTAATCATCTCCTCGAGGAAGATTATCTGCTGGGCGTCGGCTTCCACGACTACCAGGTCCGAGAGGATTGATGCGCCCGCCACGGTGACGGTTGTCACCGAACCACCGGCGACGCGTGAAACATCCGTCCCCGGAAGGACGCCGCCGTGTCACAACCGCCCGAAGACGAAAACGCCCCCGGCCGGTCCACGCCGCCCGAAGCCGCCGATCAGACGGCAACCGCAGAACAAAAAAACGCGGAACAGGAAAAGGCGCCGGAACCGGCCGACGGGTCCATCGGCTCGGCGGCCGCCATCGACGACATGCCCGAGCACCTGAGCACCGACGACATCGAAAAGTTGTTGGCCCAAGCTTCCGGAGAACTCGATCACGCCGCCGAGCATCCGATCACGCCGCAGGCCAAACCCGAACCGTTCCATTTCGATTCCCTGAGCGAAGAATCGAATCCACAGCCACGCCAGCCGATGGACTTGCTGGGCGACGTGGAACTGGACCTTCGCGTCGAGTTGGGGCGGACCGAAATGCGATTGGAAGAAGTGCTCCTTTTGCGTAGCGGCAGCGTCGTCGCGCTCGACAAACTGGCCGGCGACCCGGTGGACATCTTCGCCAACGGCCGGCTGATCGCTCGTGGCGAGGTCTTGGTCATGAATGACAACTTCTGCGTCCGTGTCACGGAGCTGGTCGGTGCCTGATCACTCCAACTATCGGGCGTGGACACTCGCCGTCGTCACGATGTCGGGGCTGGCGTTGTCATCGATTCCGGTGACCGCCCAGTCGCCCGCCGGGTCGCACTACGCCGTCGCTCGGGAACCGAATCCTTCGGTCGTCGACGACCAATCCGAACCTCGCATCGTCGCCAAATCGGGCGGCTTTCCGTCGCTGCGCGGTCGCGACGAATTGGCGGCGGACCGCCAAGGTGCCGCCGACGGTTCACCGGCTTCCACACGCCGAGGCGCGCTGACCGGGACCGCGATCACCATGGCCACCAGCCTGGTCGTGGTGCTCGGACTGTTCGCCGGCCTCGTCTGGGTGACGCGTCGATTCGGCGGAGCAGGGCAGGGCGGTGGCGAACTACCCAAAGAAGTCCTGACGCCACTCGGCGGGACCGCGATCGATCCTCGTACACGAATCCAATTGATACGCTGCGGTTCCAAGATTCTGGTCGTCTGCCAGACGGCCGGGGGCATGACGCCGCTGTCGGAAATCGCCGACCCCGACGAAGTCGCGACCGTCACGGCCGCCTGCACCGGAGATTCGAAAAAACAGTTCTTGGAAACGCTGAAATCTTTTGAAAAGCAGCCCGTCCGCCTCGGCTTCGCCGAGCCACCACCCGCCGAGCCTTCAGCGGTCGCGACACCGTCACCGCGTCCCAGGGGCCGACTGTTCACAACGGCTTAGCCCGCGCGGACGGCGACAAAGCTAGCGAAAAAACGCAATGAAGCGGTGCTCTGATCGTCGCGTCGCGACCGCTTCAGTTTCGTTTCGTCACACGCTCGAGCCAGGCTTCGCAGAGCGACGGCCACTGGGCCGCACCGTCGACGTCGCCGCCCAGTCCGATCCCGTGACGTCCTTCGGGAAAGACATGAAGCTCGGCCGGCACGCCGGCGTCGACGCAGGCTTGAAAGTAAACCAAACTGTTCTCAACCGGCACGACCGTATCTTCGACGGTATGAAACAGGAACGTCGGAGGCGTTCGTGGACCGACTCGTTTCTCGTTGGAAAGCGATTCGACTTGTTCCGGTTCGGGGTTCGCGCCCAACAAGTTTCGCTGGCTTCCCGCATGGGAAAAACTTTCGCCCAGCGCGATGACCGGGTAGCCAAGAATCGCAAAGTCGGGACGTGAGGAAACCGCAGCCAAGGGATCGGTCGTGACGGCATCCGGTTTCGCGAAGTGATTCGAAACCGTCGATGCCAAGTGTCCTCCGGCGCTGAACCCGATGACCCCGATGCGGCCGGGATCCACGTTCCACTCCCGGGCCCGTCCACGAAACGTTTGCAGCGCGCGTTGAGCGTCCATCATCGGATACGGGTGCCCGTAGCCTTCCCCGTCGTTGCCCTCCCCACGGACCCGATACGTGCAGATGGCCGAGGCGATTCCCTGGGCGGCCAGCCAATCGGCGATCTGATAACCCTCGTGGTCGATCGCTCGCCCCCGGTATCCACCGCCGGGCAGGATCACCACACCCACGCTCGGCGACCGGGCCTCCGTCGATTCGGATTCAGTCGTCCGGACCTCGGCCGGCGTGATGATCAACTCCGGCACGTCGTCTTCGCCCGGTGATTCGGGTGCTCCGGGCACTTCGCCGGGCCACAGCGGGATGACGGTTCGGCCGCGATTTCTCGATTCATCAGACCACCCGTTGGCCGACGCGAAGACGAAAGCGAGGAGGCAGACGAGGCCGGGTCGATGATTCAGCATGGAAAACGTCCGTCGATTCTTTTGGATGCGGGGAAGCCGGGATGCGGCGAAGCGGGATGGTTCGCGGAGGGTTCTTATCTTTGATCGATCGGCAAGCTACAAAAACCGGTGACTTCCCACGGTTCGTGCTCACAGCGAGGCCCTATTGTCCACGACAACGATCGACGAATCCAGATCGCACTTGCCGCCGGCCACCTTTTCCTCCCGACTGGGGACTTGGCGGATGATCTTCAACACCGCCCTCGCCGAACGATTGGTCTATCGCGGTGATTTCGCGCTCGGCACCCTGATGCGTTTCCTGCCGATCGTGACCCAGATTTTTCTGTGGCAAGCGATCTTCGGTGCCATCGCGGCCGACGCCAAGGCGGGCGGTTCCGAGAGCGACGGGGGGACGGAAGTCACGACGATCGGCGGCTTCGGCTTTCGCGACATGGTCGCTTACTATCTCCTGACAATGATCGCCCGGGCGTTCAGCAGCATGCCCGGATTGGCCTCGGGGATCGCACGTCAAATCCGCGAAGGCGAAATCAAGCGATACCTGATTCAACCGCTCGACCTGATCGGCTTTCTTTTGCTCAGTCGCATGGCGCACAAGATTGCTTATTACGCGATCGCGATCGCCCCGTTCGGGTTGGTGTTTTTCCTGTGTCGAGATTATTTCGTCGCCGGCTGGCCGCCCGTCCACGTGATGATCGCGTTCATCGCGTCCTTGATCATGGGTTTTCTGATCGGTTTTTTCTTGGAATCCGCCATCGGGATGATCGGCTTCTGGTTTCTCGAGGTCACCTCGCTGTTGTTCGTCTTCATGTTGTTCAGTTTCTTTCTGTCCGGTCACATGTTTCCGTTGACTTTGCTGCCGGGCTGGGCGGGAGAAGTCGTTCAGTTTTTGCCATTCAAATATTTGGCGTATTTCCCGGCCGCGATTTTTCTGCAAAAGATCCCCGAGGACGAGTTGCCGATGGAGATGGCGATCCAAGCCGCTTGGCTGGCGTTCTTTATCGTCATTTGCCGCGTCGCGTATGCCAAAGGCCTGAATCGTTACAGCGGTTACGGAGGATGAGTTGTGAGTTACGGTAAAGTTTTTCTGACCTTTGCGCGAAACAGCCTGATTCGTGACATGACGTTTCGAACCAATTTCATCCTGGATTGCGTCAGCAGTCTCGGATGGACGGCGATGAACGTCGGTTTTTATCTGATCGTTTTTCAGTACACGCAAACCTTGACAGAAACGAGCGGCGATCAACCCGGTTGGGATCGCGATCGTTTTTTTCTTTTCCTGGCGACGACTTGGTTCATCAACAGCTTGGTGCAAGCTTTCTTTATGCCCAACGCGGAAGAATTCAGTGAACTGATCCGCACCGGCGGGCTCGATTTCGCTTTGCTCAAACCGATCGACACGCAATTCTTGATCTCGTTTCGGCGTGTCAGTTGGAGCTCGCTGACGAACTTTTTCGCGGGACTGATCATCGCCGGTGTCGCCCTTTATCGACTGGCGACCGACGAAGGCTACGTACCGTCGGCTCTTTCGATCTTGCTGTACATCGTCTACTGCGGTTGTGGCGTGGCGATCATGTACAGCTTGATGATCTGCTTGAGCGCGACCAGCGTCTGGCTCGGGCGAAACCAAACGCTCTACAACTTTTGGTTCTACTTGACGAACTTCAGTCGCTATCCGATGGAGATCTACAACGTCGGCTGGGGGGCGGGGCTGTACGGCTTTTTCACCTTCGTCGTGCCGGTGCTGGTGGTGGTCAATGTGCCGGCTCGACTGATCGCACGTCCGCTCAGCACGGACGGTTTCCAAAGCTGGTCGCTGGTGGGCTGGGCGACCATGGCGACGGTCCTGAGCGTCGTCGGCAGCCGGTGGGTGTTCAAGCGATCGCTGCTCAGTTATCGCAGCGCGAGTTCGTAGACGGCGGGTGATCGTCGTGCAGAGGACGGATCCATCGGCTAGCCGCCGATCCCCGCCAGCCAGACCAGCAACCCGATCACCAACCCACATATTCCGATCGACGCCACGAATCCGACCACATCGAAGACGTTCGGCTTGACGAATTCCCAATCGCTGTGGGGGAACAGCTTGCGACCTTGAACCGTCGACAGGTTCGCGTAGGCGTGTTGCAACCGATTACGGTCAGCGATCGGGTCAGGATCGACCGGCGTGTTCATCTTGGCGAAGTAACGATCGACCGGTTCCTTGGGCGGACGAGGTGTCAACAAGGACAAGACGATCAGCACCACGAACGGTAGCAGCACGCGTCCGGGCAACCGCAGCGTCTGCAGGGTGGCGGACGAGGCACCGGACAGGTCGACACCGACCGCCGCGTAAAGCCAGAGATCCAAATTCAACGAACCTTGGCCGACGCCTTCATCGCTCAAACCGCCTTGCCAGAAAACCGATTGTCCGCCGCTGGAACGTGTGACCGTGATCATCTGCCCCAAACTCGCCGGCGGCGGTTGCAGATCGGTGTCGATCAAACCTTGCTCCTTCGCCGCTTGCCAAGCTTCGTAGCGGGCGACATCGGATGCCGTGGCGATACGTGTCGTTTCGGTGTTGACGACTTGCGTCCTTGCCGACAAAGCCTCGTCGGACCTCAGCTCCGGTGCAATCGACGGTAACGCCGCCGGGAGGATAAAGAATGCCAACGCTGAAAAAGTGATCGCCCCCCACACGGCGGCCTTTCCGGTCCTCCGCCAGTACATGCCGATCCAAAACGGGGCGGCAAACAAAATCGGCAACTCGATGGCCAATTTGAACTGACCGAACACGTCCGACAAGGTCATCGCGATCGCCGAGGCCCCCACCACGATGATCAGACCGGTCAGCCGGCCGACCAGCACGTATTTCTTTTCCTCGGCATCGGGATCGATGTAGGCCGCGTAAACGTTCCGCACGACCAGGCCCGACGTAACGATCATGTAGGTGTCGGCGCTGGACATCATCGCGGCCAGCAAACAGGCCAACATCAATCCGACCAAGCCGATGTTCAGCGGTCCCAAGATCTCCCGCGCCGCCACGCCCCAAACACGATCGGGGTCCGCGGCGATCTCGGTCGACCCCGCCAACAACGCCAACGCGATCAGCGCCGTCAACGCCCAACCGACGGTACACAGGCGTTTGAGAAAGTTGCCGGCGACCAGACCGATGCGGGCTTCGGTTTCACTCTTGGCCGATCCGCCACCGGTGGCGATGAAGTGCGGCTGGACGACGATGCCGACCAGCGAAAGGAGGGTCAGCGAAATGATGTACTGAGGCGGGAATTCGCCGCTGGCCGGCCCGGAGAACAACTGAAAGAAATCTGTCGAAACTCGCTCGTGCAGAATGCGAAAGCCTTCGTTGAGCGTGACGGCTCCGTCCCCGAACCGCTCGGCCAAAGCCCACAAACCATAGGGAATCAGCAACACCGAAAGCAGAATGATGAACAGACCCTGGATCAAATCCGTCCAATAAGCCGCCGTCAGTCCGCCCAACACGCCGTACAAGATGACGATCAACGAAATCCCGGGAATCAAAACGTACTGGGCATCCATCCCCAGCAGTTGTTCCGCCCCGATCAAGGGGACCGAAAACTTGGCGACCGCCGACAGCATCGTCGACAGATAAAACATGTAGAACACGATCGCGAACAGCGTGTAGGCCGCGCCGAGCGATTTGGATTGATACCGTTCGACGAACCAGTCACCCAAAGTCAAATGGCGCATGCGTCGGTACCAAACCGCGGTGATCCAGTACACCGGCGTGACGAACAACCACATCATCGCCGACCAAACGCCCGACAACCCGCTGGTCCATCCGGTCCGCCCGACGGTCACGGGCTCATGAGCCCCCGTGCCGGCACCGAAAGCGGCAAAAGTTTGCAGCAGCTTGCCGAAGCCGCGTCCGCCCATGAAATAGTCTTCTTGATCGTGGACACGGCGGGATGCCCACCAGCCGATGCCGATCATCGTGGCGAAGTAGGCGGCGAGAACGATGAAGTCGATGGAAGTCATGGCCGTATGATAGCGACGAGCTTTCCCCGATGTGTCGGCGTCTTATAAAATCCTCTTGTTCCGGGCCGAATCAAGGATTCCGCCAGGAACACCGAACGGAAAGCGATCCTCAGCGTCTCATCGCCGCAGCAACGGCGTCGTTGAAAATTTTGCCGCGGTGAATATTCACCGCTTCGCGAAGCGGTCCGCCGCCCTGGACACACGCGGCACCGACATCGGCCAACTTCGCGACCCAAGGAAGCGTCGCGTTGCAAAGTGCGTACGTGCTGGTTCGGCCGACCGCGCCGGGCATGTTGGCGACGCAGTAATGAACGACTTCATCGACGACAAAGGTCGGATGACTGTGCGTGGTGGGATGGCTGGTTTCGATGCAGCCGCCCTGGTCAACGGCGACGTCGATGACGACGCTGCCCGGCTTAATGCGACGCAAGTCCTCGCGGCGGACGAGCTGCGGCGCTTTGGCGCCGGGGATCAGGACCGACCCGATCACCAAGTCGGCCCTTTCCAGCTGTTCCAAGATGTTGTGGCGATCGCTGTAGATCACGTTGACGTTGGGCGGCATCGTATCGTCCAGATAACGCAAACGGTCCAAGTCGGTGTCCAGGATCGCGACGTCGGCGCGAAAGCCCGCCGCGATCCTCGCCGCGTTGGCACCGACGACGCCGCCGCCCAAGATCGTGATGTGCGCCGGGGGGACGCCGGGGACACCGCCGAGCAGGATCCCTCGACCGAGTTGGGGCCGTTCCAAATATTTCGCGCCTTGCTGGATCGACATTCGCCCGGCGACCTCGCTCATCGGAGTCAACAACGGCAACCGCCCGGCCGCATCCCGCAACGTCTCGTAGGCCAAACAGGTGGCCCCCGAATCGATCATCGCCCGGGTCAGCGTCGCACTGGCGGCAAAATGGAAATAAGTAAAAACGAACTGATCGGAGCGAATCAGCGAGTATTCCTCGCTTTGCGGCTCTTTGACCTTCACCACCAGATCGGCTTGGGCGAAGATGTCAGCGGCGGAAGCGGCGATTTCGGCGCCGGCTTTCAAGTAGTCATGATCGGCCAGTCCGGATCCCAGCCCCGCGCCGGCTTGGATCAGGACGCGATGACCTCGGTCGACCAGTTCTTCGACACCGACCGGCAACATCGCCACCCGATATTCATCCGTTTTGACCTCGGCGGGTACACCTAGAATCATCTGTCTCGTCCGATCATTTTCAGGGAATTTGGTTGACGGAAGATCATGATACGAAAGTCGGCCGACCCCACCCATCGGCGAATCGAACGGACCATGGCACACGCCACCGGAACCGGAACCCTTCCGACCGAGGGTCCACGTCGCGAACTTCAAGGAACCCCATGCCCGTTCAGCCCAGCCGAATCCGATTCGACGGTTATCGCGAAACCGTCCGAGAGCGAAACGCTCGTGGCGACCGGTCGGCGCCGCCCCCGCATCACGGCAGCGGCAGGTCGCCGAAAAAGCTGGGCGACCGGGAACGCAATTTCTTTGAACTGTTTCGCGAATTCCTGCGACTGATTCACCCCCAGCGTTTCAACGTCGTCGTGTCGTTGCTGCTGTTGACCGTCGGCATCGGCCTGCGTCTGCTGCCGCCGCTGGGGACAAAGCTGGCGATCGACTCGGCGCTGACCGAACCGCCCAAACCGCTGCCCGAATGGTTCGCTTGGTTCGCCGAGTGGTTTCTTGCCGGCGGCAGTGAACCGGATCGTCTGAGTCTGTTGGTTTTGATCGCCGCATCGGTCACGGTCGTGACCTTGATCGCAACCATGATCGGCCTGAAAAGCCGCTGGATGGCGACCAAAGCCGTCAATCAGACACAGGTTTCGGTGCGGCGGGAGGTCTTCGATCACGCGATGCGTCTGCCCCTGCACCGTGTGTACGAACTGAAAAGCGGCGGCGTGGCCAGTTTGATCCGCGAGGATGCCGGCGGCGTGGCCGACTTGATCTTCAGCATGCTGTACAACCCGTGGCGGGCGATCATTCAGTTCCTCGGCAGCTTGGTCATCCTGATGCTGGTCGACTGGAAACTGATGCTCGGCGGGCTCGTCTTGCTGCCGGTCGTCTGGGTCACGCATCGGACCTGGATCAATCGCATTCGTCCGCTGTATCGCGACGTTCGCAAGCAACGACAACGGATCGACAGCGGAGCGACCGAAACCTTCGGCGGGATCCGTGTCGTCCGCACGTTCTCTCGCAGCCGAAACGAATCGTCGCGGTACGTCCGCGAAGGCAGTTTTCTGGTCCGCCAACAGTTATTCACGTGGTGGTGGACGCGAATCATCGAAATGATTTGGGAAGTCGTGATCCCGCTCGCCTCGACGGGCTTGCTGGTTTATGGCGGCTACCAGATCTTGGAAGGCGAATTGACGCTCGGCGATCTGATGATGTTTTTGGTTTACCTGACGATGCTGCTGGGACCGCTGGCGACTTTGGCGGGCAGCGCGGTGGGATTCCAAAACAACTTGGCCGGTTTGGACCGCGTCCTGGATGTTTTGGAAATCAACGAGGAACTGCCTACCGGCGACGACGCGATCACGCTTTCGCCGACCGTCCGTGGGGCGATGTCGTTTCGCGACGTCAGCTTTGCCTATCCGGAATCGGAGACGATGGTCCTTCAGGACATCGACTTGGAAGTCGCCGCCGGCGAAACGGTTGCCTTGGTCGGTCGCAGCGGCGCCGGAAAAACGACGCTGACCAACTTGATCGCAAGATTCTACGACCCGACATCGGGCAGCATCCTGATCGACGGGACGGATCTTCGCGACATCCGACTTTCCAGTTACCGGAGCCTGCTGGGCATTGTCGAACAGGACGTGTTCCTGTTCGACGGGACGATCGCCGAGAACATCGCCTACGCGCGGCGACGCGTCACCGACGACGAATTGGTGGCGGCCGCCAAAGCGGCGGCGGCTGACGAATTCATCACCAGAATGCCCGACGGTTACGACACCATGATCGGCGAACGGGGCGTCAAGCTTTCCGGCGGACAGCGACAGCGGTTGGCGATCGCGCGGGCGATTCTTGCCGACCCGCAAATCTTGATCTTGGATGAAGCGACCAGCAACCTGGACAGCGAAAGCGAGCGGCTGATTCAGCACAGCCTGACCGAACTCCTGCAAGGTCGGACGGCTTTCGTCATCGCACACCGCCTGAGCACGATTCGCGGTGCCGACAAAATCGTGGTCCTGGACGACGGCCGAGTGATGGAAACGGGCACGCACGAGGAACTGCTGGCCCGGGGCGGCCGCTATCAAGACATGGTGCACCTGCAGACCGAGGACTTGAACCGACGGGACGATCAGAACCAGCCGAACTATGCCTCGCGCTGACGCGGCTACCGCTGAGCCTCGCGCTGACGCGGCTACCGCTGAAAAATCGGCAGGTAGCCGTTGTCCATTTGCAACATGATCAGGTTGCACGCGGTCACGTAGACCGGATGGATTTGACCTTCCCACGAACCGTCGGGACGCTGGGTTCCGGCGATGCGGTCATAAAGTTTCGTGCGGAACGGCTTCCACAATTCGTCACCTTGACGATAAACGACCTGGCTGTAGTACAGATACGTGTAATGCCAATGGCCGAACGCACGCGCGCCGTCGCTGATGTCATGCAGCTGTTTCTTGGTGTAAGCCAGCATGTCGGGGACGTGTTCGCTGTCGTAATCGCCGGCGTTGTACAGTGCGGCCAGGGCGGCGGCCGTGATCGCGGGTCGACTGCTGCCACGCTGACGGCTGCTGTAACTGATGCCGCCGTCTTCGTTCTTGCATTCGTAGATGTATTGTTTGGCTTTTTCGATGATGTCGGCCGAAACGGGGATCCCCGCGTTGCGACAACCTCGCAGCCCTTGAACCTGCGTGATCGTCGTACTGCCTTCGTCGAAGTCGTTGCCTTCGCGGGCCGACACGTACCCCCAACCTCCGGCGGCCGTTTGCGCGCTGCCGGAAAACGTCACCGCGCGGGTCAGCACGTCGACGATCTCTTCACGACGATCCAGCAAGCCTTCTTCGCCGAGCACCTGGGACAGGAACAGCATCGAAAAGCCATGCCCGTAGGTGTAACGCGGATCGGTCATCGGGTCACCGATCAAACCGTTTTCACGTGACTTGCTGATGATGAAGTCGGCCGCCAAGGCGATCTCTTTCGCGTACGGCCCCTGGGTCGTCGTGCTGCCGCTGCCGATCATCGCGGTGCCGGAGAGCGCCGCCAGAGCCGTCGGATAAATTTGCGTGTTCCATTGCCCGCGTGAGGACTGCTCTTTTCGCAAGAAATTTAGGCCCTTGTCGATCGCTTCGGACCAACGCGGGTTCTTGTCCACCGCCGCCGTCGCGCGAGACGCCAACGCGGTCGACGCGGAAACGAGAGCGGCGTGTTTTAGCCAGGCTCGACGATTGTTCTTTTGCGACATGCTGACGTTATGCCCTGAGGCCGAAGCCGAGGTGAAAGCCGGGAGGACAAACGGCCTCCGAAAAGGGATCCCGCAACCTTTCGAGCGGTCCGATCAATCTACCGGAAATCAGGCGTCCGGCGAAACGGAATTCTGCGACACGGCCGCATGCCGGCCCGATTTTCGCTGGCAAACGGGACAGAAAAACGTTCCGCGTTGTGCTTGGACGACACGGCGAATCACACCCGATTCGCAGCGAAGGCAGGGCAGATCGGCTCGGTCGTAGACGCGATGGCAATTCTGGTAGCCGCCGGGATCGTTCAACGCGTTTCGGTACGTGCCGTCGGACAGCGTGCTGCCTTCGTGTGCGATTGCGTCGAGCAACACGACGGCGATGTGACGGGCGATCCGATCCCACTGGGGACCGGTCAGCTTGTCGCAACGGGTCCGCGGATCGACCCCGGCCAGGAACAAAATCTCCGCGGCATACAGATTCCCGATCCCCGCGACGGCCGATTGATCCAGCAACGCGACTTTGATGGCGCGACGACTCCGGCAGAGCTTTTCACGGAGCTGGTCTCGGGTGATCGTCAAGGCATCGACCCCCAAACGCGAATCGATTTCCGCGGCGAATCGGCTGCTCGTCAACAGCCGAACGGTGCCCAGTCCGCGACGATCCCAGAACATCAACCGCCGGGGCTTGTCTTTCTTGCCGTCGGCACTCAACTCGAAACACAACCGGAGGTGTTCGGTCCCCGGCGGATCGGCCAACAAGACCAAGCCGGTCATCCGCGGCTCGATGACGATCGTTTGCTTGTCGTCCAAGTCGATCAAGACACGCTTGCCGCGTCGCCCGATCGCCGTGACGTGACGGCCCGTTGCGCGTCTGGCAAAGGCGGCGATGCCGGGCCGCAAGGAAATGGGGCGCAACCGACAGGGCGGCCGAATCACGTCGTCGATCCGACAACCGACGACCGGCGTCAGACCGCGTCGCATCGTTTCGACTTCGGGCAATTCAGGCATAGACGGTTCCTTCCCGCGGGTAACGATCGTCACCGGCAAAAGATTCGTGATCGATCCGCCTGACCGCGTGCCAACTGCCCACCGCCGCCAAGACGGCATCCAACGCATCGCCGCCGCTGTCGGCCATCAAGACGCGACGACGGTGCGGCGAAATCTCGACCAAGTCCTTCACGCCACGCAGGATCTTTCGTCTCGTTTGGACGTGCACGTCCTCGACGGGTTTGCCGGCCGACTGTTTGTAACGTTGGTGAGGCAAGCCCAGCCGTTTCAGGGTGGACGACGGACAGGCTTCCACGACGATTCGGCGACACGCACCGAGCCGTTCGTATTGGAAGGGCAGAATGGCCGTCTCTACATCGTCCGCGATCGGCCTTAACACGTCTCGCATGCCGTGAAACGTTTGGTAGATGATTCGATAGTGATAACAATCGAAAGGCGTTTTCGTCTCCCGGTCGGTGCGGCGACGGATGTGCATCGAACCGGACCGTTGCAAGGTCCGATCGACCAAGTGTCGGCCGTAATCCTTTGCGTTGCCCACAAACTCGGCGACGTGTTCCAGTTGATCCGGCCAATCGCCCAGTTCCAATTCGATGGGCAATCCGAACGGAAAATCCATTCCCCAAAATGTTTGATCGCTGCCACGGATCTTGTCGGCCAAATACCCACAAACCGCCTCTCGCGCGTCATCGCCGGCCAGCAAGCCCAGCGGTTTGACGTCGACCAGCCGCAACTTCGTTTCACCCGGCAGAACGTCTAACCGGGCCAGCCACGCGGTTTTTCCGGACAAGGCTGCGCCGCTAAAATCAACACCAAAGACGGTCGAAATCCACGGCATGACCAGGGGAGCAAGATCGTCGCTCGCGTTGACCAAGTTTTGTTCCCCAGCGACAATCGGTAATACGACCCAACGAGAACTTTATCGGCTTTTTCAGCCCTCCCTTCAAGCACCGACCCTCCATGAGCACGATTCCCGCCGCCCAGCCCGCCACCGCAGCCGTTCCCGACCCTCGAGGCCGGTTCGGCGATTTCGGCGGTCGTTTTGTACCCGAGACGCTGACTCGCGCGTTGGATCAGCTGATCGACGAGTACGAATCGGCCAAAAAAGATCCGGAGTTCGGACGGGAGCTTCGTGAGCTGCTGGCCCGCTTCGTCGGCCGCCCCAGCCCGCTGTACCACGCCCGACGGTTGACCGAGGCCGCCGGCGGTGCCCAGATCTGGCTGAAACGCGAAGACCTGAACCACACCGGGGCGCACAAAATCAACAACACGCTCGGCCAAGCCTTGTTGACGCTCCGCATGGGCAAGACCCGCGTGATCGCCGAAACCGGTGCCGGACAGCACGGCGTCGCCAGCGCGACCGCTTGCGCCCACTTCGGTTTGCCTTGCACCGTTTACATGGGGGCCGAAGACATCCGTCGGCAAAAGCCCAATGTGTTCAGCATGAAGTTGATGGGCGCGACGATCAGTCCCGTCACCTCGGGGTCCAAGACGCTTCGCGACGCGGTCAACGAAGCGATGCGGGACTGGATGTCGTCGGTCGAAAACACGCACTACATCATCGGCAGCGTCATCGGCCCGCATCCCTTTCCGATGATGGTCCGCGATTTCCAAGCCGTCATCGGCGAAGAGACCCGCGGGCAGTGCGTCGACACCTTCGATCGCTTGCCCGACTGCGTGGTCGCCTGCGTCGGCGGCGGCAGCAACGCGGCGGGCATGTTCTATCCCTTTGTCGAAGATGAAGGCGTCCGCCTGGTCGGCGTCGAAGCCGGTGGCCGTTCCGACCAAGCCGGCGATCACGCGTCGCCGCTCTCCTACGGATCCCCCGGCGTCCTGCACGGCAGCTACAGCTACGTGATGCAGGACGACGACGGACAAACCTGTGACGTGCATTCGATGAGCGCGGGCCTGGATTACCCGGGCGTCGGCCCGGAACACAGTTACTGGAAAGACAGCGGACGAGTCGACTACATCGATTGCCGCGACGACGAAGCGATGACGGCGTTTGACAAACTGGCACGCACCGAAGGCATCATCGCGGCGCTGGAAACCAGTCACGCGGTCGCCAAGGCCCTCACGCTTGCCGCCGACATGCGAGCCGATCAACATTTGGTCATTTGCCTGTCAGGACGCGGCGACAAAGACGCGATGGAGATCGCCCGATTGCGGGGCGAAGACTGGTAAGATGTCCGGCGGTGACCGCCCGGATATCACGGTCATCGATGAACCATCCGATCGCACTTCGACCCTTGAAACGTTTTTCATCATGAAATTGACTTGGCTTTCTCACGCCTCCTGGCTGATCGAATTCGGCAGCCTTCGCGTCTTGCTGGATCCGTTCTTCACCGACAATCCGGCTGCTCAGGTGCAAGCGGATGATCTCGAAGATGTCACCCATGTCCTCGTCTCACACGGACACTTCGATCACGTCGCCGACGTGGGGTCGATCGCGAAGCGTTGTGGCGCGAGCGTGATCGCGAACTTTGAAACCGCTCTTTGGGTGGGCAAGCAAGGCGTCGACGACACCGTCGGCATGAACATCGGCG
>CAYVRC010000068.1:0-11641 GCA_964453205.1 uncultured Pirellulaceae bacterium
GCGGTGTTCGAAGCCGACCAACGACCGATCTGATCGCTGGCACGGGCGGCCGGGGCGTCGTTAATTCGTGCCGTAGCTTCGCTGCAGCTCGTCTTCGAGCTGCTGGTTGCTACGGTACAGTCGCACCAAGGTTTCGCGAGTCTGTTTCACGCGTTGCTCCAGCTCTTCGACGTACTGGGCGATGGCTTCCCGCTCGACGACGGTCTGCGCTTTGTCTTGTTCCAACTGAAGTTGTTCGCCCTGGGCCTTGACCAGCAAATTTTGGCTCGAGGTCACGGCTTGCTGGAGCACGTTATTTTCGAACTCCAATTCTTTTTTCCGCATTTCACGTTCGGCCAGCCGTTGGCGACTGTTGCGAAGGACGAAGCGGTAATCGTTGAGCGTCCGGACGAAATAGGTATCGACCAGCCGGGCGACGCCGTCGTCGAACAAGGCCTCGGCGGCTCGTTCGGTGACGACCAATTGATCCCCCACGTCGAAAGTGACGCCGTCGTCGCCACGCTGCAAACGACTGTCCAGGGCGCGACCGCTGCCGTCAAAGAATCCGCCCTCCAAGGCGCCGGATTGGGACAAGCTGTCGACATTCTCGGTGTACGGTTTGGTGAATTCGACTTTGACCCAGCGATTCGGCTTGGGGTCGTCCGGCAAGGCCCGCGAACCGTCGCGGCGGTAATCCTGCAAGACTTCTTCGCTGACACGTCCGCCGAGCAGTTGCGTGATCAGTTCGTCGTTCGGGCGTCCGAACAAGTTTTCGTCGTCGGGACGGCTGCCCTCGGCCATGAAAGGTTCGTGTCCGTCCAACGGTAACAGCTCGTACAAGGCCCATCCGACCGCTTGGCGGTTGCCGATGACTTGTTCCTGGGCCGGGGTCAACGCGGACGTCGGCTCGATGGTGACCGAGTCGGCATCACTGGCGGTGACGCGAAACTCGCCCAAGTAAAAATTGGGAACGGGGAATTCGAACCCCGGTCGCGGCTGTTCGGCAAAGGCGTAGACGACCAACGACTCGGGAACCAGCTGTCCCTGGTCTTCGGCCGGCGGCGGATCAGGTTGTTCGCCGAATTCGTCCGCCGGTGGCGGCGGTTGGACCAGACGGATCGTCTTGCCTTGCATGTCGGCGACGCGCAGATTCCGCCAACGGCGACCGGCTTCGGCCCCCAGTTTGGCCAGCTCCTGGTTCAGTTGGATCGCACCTTTGCCGGCGGTCGGATCGTTGGGGTTGCCGAAGTTCAAGGTTTCCCGTTCGGCCAAGGCCGCGGCCAGGCGGACTTCCTGATCTTCCTTGACTCGGTGCCAAGCCGATCGGCTTTTCAAAATGATCGCGGTGGGAAAGAGCATCGCGACGGTCAACAACAGGGTGATCGAAGCGGTGACCAGGCTGTACCAACGCCAATGCGGCGACGCCTTCCAGATCATCACAAAAAAGCCGATGACCAGTGCGATCAAGACGAGAAGGATGACGTACTGCATGTTCGACCGGGAGCGAGCAAAGCCCGTGAAGGCGGGGCGAGTGGCGAACCCCCGAATCGCGACAAAACACGCAAAATCCAGGAAAACGCAAAGAGAAGGCCAGCTCGGATCATAAATTGGGGGCTTTGGAAGGTCAAGCTATTCTCCCCTACTGCGGCACTTTAGGGGCAATTCACCGGCCAGACGCGACTCGGCAACCGGACCTCGGCCGGTCGATTCCTGCGACCGTTTCCGGGCAAAGACGGCGAATAATCGGTACAGCCGGAACAACAGCACCCGGGATCGCATCAACCGCCCCGACAACCCCACCGACCGGTCATGCGCCGGCCTTCCTGGCACCGAAAGGAGTAGGGACGAGGCGGTCATGCGGCCTCTGTCGATTTTGGACGTATTTCCAATACCTCAGTTCCCGCCGAATGCCGTGAAAAATCCCAACCTACGCTCCGGTCTCGTTCTCGGACTTGTCTTGATTCACGCGGTCGCTCCGATGGCAGGGTGCCACCGCCAGTTTTACCGCCGCCAAGCCGACCAGGAGGTTCAGCGGTTGATCGCCGAGAAGGCCTGCACGGTCGCTCGGCCGCCGGAAACTCGGCTGGGGATCGAGCTGGACCGCCGCAGTCGGATGTACAACCCCTTCGATCCCGACTTTCAACCGATCCCGGTGGACGACCCGGCGTCGAACAAGTACTTGCAATGCGTCGATGGCCGTCGCGGGTATCCGATGTGGGAAGCCGCCGGCGTGACGAACATCACCGAAAGCCCCGACTGGTGGCAGTTCTTGCCGTTGGACGAGGACGGCGTTCTGGTGCTCAACAGCGACAGCGCGGTTCAGTTGGCCTTGTTGCATTCGACCGACTACCAACAGCAACTGGAACAGCTTTACTTGTCCGCCTTGGACGTCAGCAGCGAGCGATTCCGATTCGACACCCAGTTCTTTGTCGGCGGACGAACCGACTTGGCCACCGTCAACCGACGCATCGAGGACGGCAGCGGCGCGTTGATCTCGAACACCAGCAGTAGCCTTTACGGTCTGACGCCCGCCAGTGCCACGATGCGACGATCGTTCGCGACCGGCAGCGACCTGGTCGTCAACTTTGCCAACAGCATCGTGTGGCAGTTCAGCGGACCGGATTCGCGAACCGCCACCACGTTGCTCGACTTTTCGCTGGTCCAACCTTTGCTTCGCAACGCCGGTCGCGACAAGGTCCTGGAACGTTTGACGCTATCGGAGCGGCGTTTGCTTTCGAACGTTCGCGCCTTCGAACGCTACCGACGAAACTTTTACTTGAACATCACGGTCGGACGCGGCATCGGCACCACCGTTCAGCGTAGTGGGGGTGTGTTCGGCGTCGGTCTGGGCGGCTTCACCGGTCTGGGCGGCGGCTTCGCCGGTTTGGGCGGTGGCGGTGGTGGCGGCGGTGCCGGATTCGGCGGCGTTCCGCAAGCCGGCGGATTGCTGGGACTGTTGCAGGACAACTTGCAGATCCAAAACTTGGAAGAAAACATCGCGCGTTTGAGCGAGAACCTGCTGGTGCTCGAAAACACGTTGATCGAATTGCTGACGACCATCCCCGACGATGCCGAAGCGATCGTGCGTCAACGATTGCAGGTCGCCCAGGCTCGTTCGGCACTGCTCAGTTCGCAAAGTCAGCTGGTGCAATCGCAGGTCGGCTATCAGACATCGCTGGACGCGTTTTTGCAGCAATTGGGCTTGCCGCCGTACCTGTGCGTTCGCATCGAAGATCCGATGCTGCGTCGGTTCGAGCTGATCGACCGCGAACTCCGCAGCCGTCGCGAAGAATTGATCGACGTGCGGACCCGAGTCGGTGGCTTGAACGTGCGACTGCTGGACGACGCCGAATTGAGCATCAATCCGGAAACCGGTTTGCCCGAATCGAAGATCAAATGGACGCCGAAAATCGAAGAACTGCTCGCGTCGTTGAAGCAACAGCTCGACCCGCTGACCGATTTCAAGGAAACGCTGTTGGAGGAAGACCTGCCGCGGGTCCAAGAGGACTTGGAGGCCTACGACGAGACCTTGCCGAAACGCCGCAGCCAGAATCAAGAGTTGTATGAGCTGTATCAGAAGGAACGGGCCGAAATCTGTTCGCTGCTGAACGTCAAAGAGGTCGACGAATCGATTTTCGAAATCGGCGAATTGGATGACCTGGCCGACGAATTGGCGTCCCGCTTCGAACAACTCAAAGGACGCTTGGAAGCTTACGCCGAACGGATCGACGGATTGGAGGAAAGCCTGGCGGATCTGATCGGCAAGGGCGGACGCGGAGACGACGAATCCCAATTGGCGTCGCGACTGCGTGACGAAGTCATCCTGGAATCCCAAGACCTGCTGGCCGAACTGGGCGACGACGTCTTGGCCTTGCAACTGATCCAAGCTCGGGCCAGAACCGAAAGCGTCTTGTTGCCGTCCATCGATATCGATCCGGCGACGGCGTTCCAAATCGCCCGCGTCAACCGACGCGACTGGGCGAACGCTCGTGCCTCGCTGGTCGATTCGTATCGCTTGATCGAATTCAATGCCGACGACTTGGAAAGTCAGTTGGACATCGTGTTCGGCGGTTCGGTCGACGGCGACCGGTTGAACCCGACCGACATTCGTGACACGACCAGTTCGCTGAACGTGGGTCTGCGGTGGGACACGCCGATCACTCGATTGCAGGAACGCAACACGTATCGACAGTCGTTGATCGAATTCGATCGAGCCAAGCGAGCCTATTACGGTTTCGAGGACGACATCTGGGCTCTGATGCGGGGAACGATTCGCCAGCTTCAACAGAACCAGTTGAACTTCGAACTCGGACGGCAAGCGGTGCGAATCGCGGCGGCTCAGATCGAACTGAACGAGGACATCCGCTTGCTTCGTGACGCCCGCGGTTTGAGCAGCGGTCCGACCGCGGCCCAGGACACGATTCGCGCTTTGGATGCTCTGTTGGCTTCCCAAAATCAACTGCTGAACATCTTTGTCAACTACGAAGTCGTCCGTCGCGGGTTGTACTTTGACCTGGGCGTCATGGACGTCACGCCCGATGGCATGTGGATCGATCCGGGCGAACTGAACGCCGATTACCTGTTGACGTTGCCCGGCACGACGCAGCCGAACCTGTGTGGCTGCTGCGAAGACAGTTGCTGCATCCCGATCCGGCGTCAACCGCTGGCACCGATCTACGGATTTTCCTACGGCAACATGCTGGAAACGCAGCAGGAAGTCATCCTCCGGGACGTGCCCGTCGGCGAACCGATGTCGCTCGACGGCGATTACTTGGAAGGGGCGGACTTGAGCGACGGGATGATCAACATCAACCGGCCGATCACGGTCAGCCAGGACGTGCCCCGATAGCCGGTGGCCACCGGCGTCACCGCCACCGATCAGACGCCGATGTCCTCGTTCCAAAGCTCCGGGTGCCGGGCGATGAATTGCAACATCATCGCCCGGCAGCGTGGATCATCCGCGACCTCGATGCGGACGCTTCGTGACCGCAAGTAGTCCTCGGGGCCCCGGAACGTCTCGTTTTCACCGACGATGATCCGCGGGATGCCGTACAGCAACGCCGCTCCGCTGCACATGTCGCACGGCGACAAAGTGGAAACCAAGGTCGCGCGGGCGTAGCGATCGGCCGTCAACCGTCCGGCGTTTTCGATCGCGTCGATCTCGGCGTGCAACGTCGGGCTGCCGCGTTGGATCCGCCGGTTATGACCTCGGCCGACGATCCGCTCGTCGATCACCAAGACCGAACCGATCGGGATGCCGCCTTCGGACCGTCCGATCTCGGCTTCGGCGATCGCGGCATCCAAAAAGCGTCGGTCGGACTCACCGATGACCTGAGTACTCGGAGGCATCGGATCACCAGACCAAACGCTTGTCGGATTCGGTCATCCGTTCGGCCGGTCGGATGCCGCTGCCCTTGCGACCGGTCAGTTTGTCGCCCAAGTCGTCGCGGAAGGTTTCGGCGGCGGCTTGCAACCTGGCAACCACGTCGGGGTGATCTTCCATCACGTTGGTGGTTTCACCGATGTCGTTGTCCAGATCATAGAGCGCCAAGTCGGCGGTGGCCATTTCGTAACGGCTGGGAAACCCGTCGCTGCCACCTGGGCGACCGTTGAGCGTTCGATATCGGTGCGGAAAGACCAACTTGAATCGTTCGCCTCGGATAGCCTGCAACTGGCCCCCGGCGAAGTAACAAGGGAAAAATTCGTGCGGCGAATCCGTCGACGTTCCTTTCAGCAAGCCTGAGATGTCTTTGCCGTCGATGGCGTGCGTGGGCAACTCTGCACCGATCATGCCGGCGACGGTCGGCAGCAGATCGATGGTGCCGGCCAAGGACTCGCAAGTCGTTCCCGCGGGGACGGTGCCGGGCATCCGCATCAGGGTGGGTTCGCGATAACCGCCTTCCCACATCGTGCCCTTGCCTTCACGGAGCGGGGTCGCGGCGCCGGCGTGCGTCCCGTAGGACAGCCAGGGCCCGTTGTCGCAGGTGAACACGATCAAGGTGTTATCGGTTTGCCCGATGTCCTCGACCGCTTTCATGATTTGTCCGACCGACCAGTCGACTTCCATGACGGTGTCGCCGAACAATCCGGCCCCGCTTTTGCCTTCGAAGTCCTTGCTGACATACAGCGGCACGTGAACCATCGGGTGGGGCAAGTAGACAAAGAAACCTTGATCGCGATCACGCTTGATGAACTCGACGGCTTTCTCGGTGAACGTCTTGGTAAAGTTTTTTTGGTCGTCGGCGGTCACGTCGGCATTGATCACCTCGACGCCATCCGCTGCGGTGCCTTGCAACAAGGGCAGCGGCGGCCAAGGACTCGGCGCGTCGGGGTTCTTTTCTCGCGCCGTGACGACGGCCGGATGCAGCGGCCACATGTCGTTGCTGTACGGGATGCCGTAATACTCGTCAAAGCCATGGGCGGTCGGCAAAAACTTGTGATGATGTCCGAGATGCCACTTGCCGAAGCACGCCGTGTCGTAGCCGACGGACTTGCAAATCTCAGCCAGCGTGGTTTCTCCCGAGCTGATGCCGTGATCGGACTTCGGTCCCAGGGCGCCCGAGATGCCGATGCGTTGGTGCAAACAACCGGTCATCAGGGCGGATCGTGACGCGGAACAGACGGCCGACGAGACGACGAAATCGGTGAACTTGCGGCCCTCGGCGGCCATCCGATCCAAGTTCGGGGTGGGATAGTCGGTGGCCCCGAACGGGCCGATGTCGGCGTAGCCCATGTCGTCGATGAAGATCACCACGACGTTGGGCGACGTGTTTTCCGCGGCGGCGTCGGCGGCACGGGAACCCGGGCAGGACAAGACGATCAGGCACGCGGCGACCAGGGTGGTCACGACGGGCATGGAGAAGCGGTGCGGCAATGGTTTCATGGCACGGGCGGGGTTGGGGGGCGAAGGATCGGACACGCGCTGCAGTCCGGTGGGAAACGGAAACGGCTTTCCAGTCTAGCATCGCCGGCACGAGCCGATCGCGCCCTACGGCCCCGACCTTACACCTCGGGGCGAACACTGGGTATCCTTTGGCCCACCCGGCACCCGAGTCGACCGATTGAGGCGGATCGGTCGGCGACCTAATTTTCCCCCCACACAAAGGCGTGATCGAATGGATCGTTTCTTGAGGAGTCTCCTTTTCGCCGTCGGATTGGCGTTGCCGTCGCTGTCGCCGACGGTCGCTTTGGCACAAGACGGTGATCCCATCACGGCGTCGGCGGCCGGCGAGATTCAAGGCGACACCTTGGCCGACTTGCAATCCCAGATCGATGCCGCCGCCTTGGCCGGTCACAACGCCTGGATGTTGACCAGTTGCGCGTTGGTCCTGTTCATGACCGCGCCGGGCCTGGCCATGTTTTACGGCGGTTTGGTTCGTCGCAAGAATGTCTTGAGCGTCATGATGCAGTGCATTTTCTTGATGGGCTTGATGACGGTCTTGTGGGCGCTGGTCGGCTACTCGTTGGCGTTCGGGGGCGACGGCGCTTACTTGGGCAACTTTGATCACGTCTTCATGGAAGGCGTGCAGCGCTTCTGGAACGAAGAAGCCAATGCTCCCGAGACGCCGATGTTCACGCCGGAGTTGCCGATGCTGACGCACATGTTGTTTCAAGGCATGTTCTTTATCATCACGCCGGCGTTGATTTGCGGGGCGTTCGCCGAGCGGATGAAATTCAGCGCGATGGTGGTGTACTCCGTGCTGTGGGGGCTGTTGATTTACTGTCCGCTTTGTCACGCCGTCTGGGACGGGGGGCTGTTGGCTTTCGGATCGGACTACGCCTTGGCCGGCGGCGCGTTGGACTTTGCCGGCGGCACGGTCGTCCACATCAGCAGCGGCGTGAGCGCTTTGGTCGCCGCGATGTTGATCGGGCCGCGGATGGGTTATCCCCGCGAACCCTTGCAGCCGCACAATTTGACCTACACGGCGCTGGGTGCGTCGATGCTGTGGGTCGGCTGGTTCGGTTTCAACGCGGGCAGCGAACTGCTTTCGGACGAACTGACCAGCAGCGCTTTCGCGGTCACGCATTTCTCCGCCGCCGCGGGCGCGTTGACTTGGGCGCTCGCCGAGTGGCTCGTGTTGGGTAAACCGACGGTCCTGGGCGCCAGCAGCGGCGCGGTCGCGGGTCTGGTCTGCATCACGCCGGCGGCCGGATTCGTCCAGCCGATGCCCGCGTTGCTGATGGGCGGCTCGGCCGGCTTGGTTTGCTACTGGGCTTGTTCGAAGCTGAAGCACTGGCTGGGCTACGACGACGCCTTGGACGCGTTCGGCGTTCACGGCGTCGGCGGGACTTTGGGCGCGATCTTGACGGGCGTCTTCGCCACACGCGCCGCGTGGGACGTCAGCGAAGGTCGGCCGATCGGGCTGATCGAATCGGGCGGCAGTTTCAGTTTGGTCATCGGCCAGATCGTCGCCGTGTTGGTCACGTTCGTGTTCGCCGGGGTCGGCAGTTGGATCTTGTTGAAGATCATCGACGTCGCGATCGGGCTGCGTGTGTCGTCCGAATCCGAGCAACGCGGCTTGGACATCAGCGACCACGGCGAAGAAGGCTACACGTTCGCTTAACGTTCGACCGCTTCGGTTGAAAACGCGGGATGACCGAAACCGAGTCATCGGTCCAAGCGGAATTTCAAACTGCACGCGGCCGTGGCGATCATCGTCACGGCCGCGATCGTCAAGGTGGCGGTCAAACCGGTTTGCTCCGCCACGAATCCCCAGACCAGTGAACCCGACGCCATCGACGCGGCCATCGTGGTCAAGTACGTCCCCATGCCGCGGGCCCGCATGCGTTTGGGCAAGGTCATCTGGGCGGTCGTGTTCAGTGTCGTCAGCGACATCATCCAGCACGCGCCCAAGAACAGCATCACCGGCACGACGCTGTAAACAGAATCGGCCACGCACAGCCCGCCCAGCCCGACGGCATAGCCTGTCATCGCGGCGGCCACCGTCCGATCGCGACCGAAGCGAAGCTCCGCCTTTGGCAACACGTAAGCCGCCGCGACCGCGCCGACGCCGACGCATCCGTACAGCAAGCCGAAACCGTCGGCGCCCCAGTTCAGTTGTTCGCTGACCACCAAGGGCAATAACGACCACATCACGCTGGCGGGAAAAACGAACAAAAACACGCCGATCATGACGCTCCGCATGTCACGGCTTCGTGAGACATAACGCAGACCGTGTCGCACCGACTTGGAAAAGGACATCCCCCTGGTCGATTCCTGCCCGACCCGTTGCCAAAAAAACAGCACCCCGATGACCCCGGCAAAGGACATCGCGTTGACCGCAAACGCCACCCAGACGCCCAGCATCGCGATCAGCAACCCGCCGACCGCCGGACCGACCGCCCGGGCCAGGTTGAAACTGATGCTGCCCAGCGCGACGGCGCGGGACAACTGGTCTCGCGGCACCAACTCGGGCACCGACGCTTGCCAAGTCGGGATGTGCAACACCATGCACAGTCCGATCAGAAACGTCAGCGCGAGCAAACCCCAGGCGGTGATCATCCCCAACGCCGTCAACAGTGACAGCGACGACGTGATGACCAGCAGCGAAAGTTGCGTCAGCAACAACAGCCGCCTCCGGTCGACGCGGTCGGCCAACGCCCCGGCGGGAATCGCCAGAAATACGATCGGCAACGACATCGCCGTCCGCACCGCCGCGACCATTTGAGGTTCCGGTGCCAAACCGGTCATCAGCCAACCCGCGCCGACTTCGTGAACCCACGTCCCCAAGTTGGATGCGATCGAAGCGAACCAAAAAGCGCGAAACAGCGGTGTCCGCAGCGGCGCCCAAGGACTCTGACGGACGGGCGGTGACAGCACGTGAAATCGACTGAAAAAGAAAAAAGACGAACGAAAAGTTTCGACCAAGCGACGTCGCAAACCGTCAGGCTAGGACGACGACCAGCATTGTAGAAGCCCGACAGGTGGCTGCCACGATCGCCATGTGTCTGTTACAGTGCCCTGGCTGACAGATAAAGACGATTTTTCAGTCCCCACGAGCGGCGTGGCCGGGCGATTCGACTTGTCTGGTCCTGGGAGGAAATGTGCGTTTCGGCCGTCATGGCATTTCGTCGGCGAACCCGATTCTGCGTCGCTTCGCGGCCGGATTCGCCTTGTTGTTGGTTCAGGCCCTGCCTGTTTTCGGGCAAGATCCGCACGATGGAAACGCCCGCGGATCCGAACGGCTTGCTTTCAAAGCGACGCCGGACCTGTCACGCGAAGGCTACGCGTCGTTGTCCTGGAATGAGGTTCGCGGGGCCGCTTCGTACCGAATCGTCGACCCCGCCGGTCAAGTTTTGTATTCCGGGTCGCTTCCGGAATTTTTCATTTCGGGGCTGAGCGACGGCGACCACGCCTTCGACGTGGTCGCATTCGATTCCGCGGGCAACGAAATCGCTCGATCGGTTCGGCCCGCGGTCGTTTCGGTGCGGCATTGGCCGCTCGCTTACGCGCTGACGGCGTTTTCGGTCGGCCTGATCGTGATGATCTTCGTCGTCGCGGTGATCGTCCGCGGTCACCGCTCGGTCCGTCGTGACGTCGATGGGGTGGCCGTCGCATGAACGGGGTAACTTCGATGACGCTCGGTCCCGCCTGGTTGGGGGCTGCGGGCAGCATCCTGTCGCCGCAATCCGGGTACGCACTGCTGGCCGTTTTCAGCGTCGCTTGGGTCGGCCTGGGGTTGTGGTGGGGACGCCGCGCGAAATCGTACGAAGGTTTCGCGGTGGCCGGTCGCAACGTCGGCCTGGCGTTGGGGACGGCGACGGCGGTGGCGACTTGGATCACATCGAACACGACCATGTTGGCACCCCAGTTCGCCTTGCAGCTCGGCGTCTGGGGGGCCCTGGGTTACGCCACGGCCAGCTTCGGCTTGTTCGCGTTCGCGCCGATGAGCGGACGTATCCGACAATTGATGCCGCACGGCTACACCGCGGTCGAATTCATTCGCAAGCGTTACGGCATGCTCGGCTCGGTCCCCTTTTTGATCATCAGTCTGTTCTACGCGATGACTTGGTTGATCAGCATGTCGATGGCCGGCGGCAAACTGTTGGAGGTCTTGTCTGGCATTCCGTATCAAGTCGGCATGTCGGTCGTCGTGCTGGTCTGTGTTCTCTACACGCTGTTCGGCGGCATGTACGCGGTCATCGGCACGGATTTCATTCAAAGCTTGATCATTCTGATCGGCTTGGTGATCGTCGCGGTGGCCGTGCTGGTTCAGATCGATATCGCCGACGTGCATGAAACGTTGCAAGATCGACGCCCGATGTTGTTATCGGTGTTGTTTCCCGCGGCGTTGATGTCGCTGTTCAACAACATGCTGTTCGGCTTCGGCGAGATCTTTCACAGCAACGTGTGGTGGAGCCGCGCGTTCGCGATGCGTGAAGGGATCGGGCCCAAGGCGTACGCGTTGTCGGGACTGTTGTGGTTGCCGATTCCGATCGTCGCCGGTTTTTTGGGGCTGGCCGCACCGGCTCTGGGCATCGGCATCAGCCAACCGGACACGGTCGGCCCCCTGGTCGCGGCCAGTCTGCTGGGCACCGGCGGCGCGCTGCTGGTGTTCGTGGTCGTGTTTTGTTCGTTGGCATCGAGCATCGACAGTTTGCTGGCGGCGACCAGTGATTTGATCGTCGGTGATATCGTCGATCCGGGGGCAAGGCTGGTCTC
>CAYVRC010000068.1:11651-28038 GCA_964453205.1 uncultured Pirellulaceae bacterium
GGGGGGGGGATGAGCGATCCGCAGAAACGACGCGCCGCGACGGTCGTGATCCTCTTGCTCGGCGTGACCGCCTGGCGCGTCGCTTGGCCGAACAAGGGGACGCTGGCCGAGGTGTTGTTCTTTGCCGGACCGCTGGTCGCCAGTTGCATCTGGCCGATTTTGGGCGGCCTGTATTACCGTTCGCCCGGTCCGATGGCGGCCTTTTTGTCGATGATCGCCGGCAGCGGTTTCGGACTGCTGGCTTACTTTACGATCGGTTGGTTCGTCGCCTCACTGGTCGGGGCGACGGTCTCCGGGATCGTGTTCGTCGTGGCCACCTTGGCCGCGCCGGATGACTTTTCCTTTTCTCGCTTGGCCGAATCGGGAGACACCGCGTCGTGATGTTTCCGCTTTGGCTTTTACAGACTCTCGTGATCGGCGGCTTGGTGCTTTGTGGCATCGGCGCGGCGGCGTTGATCGTTTTTCTAGTGCTTGATCTGAAAGGCAAGAAGATTTGGTAGGGACGTCCCGTCACGACAAGGCTTCCCTTGACGGCAATCCATGCCGTGCCAACTTTTCCTAGCCGCTTTCAGCAAGGATCGATCGAATCATGCTCTCCAATTCAAAAGGCTTACGTCTGGATCCCAATCGGTTGCTGCGCGAATCCGGCGGTCGCGTCGATCGCGAAGGCTTGCAGCCTTTGGTCGGCCAGTCGATCTTGCACCCGCGACAGTTCAACCGCCGCAGCGTCATCGCCATGGCCCAGTTGGCGGCGTTGCTGGAAACCAGCAACGTCGAGATCGACAAGCCCCTGGACGGAAAAATCGCCATCACCGCGTTCTTCGAAGCCAGCACGCGGACACGCTTGTCGTTCGAAAGCGCGATGCTGCGTCTGGACGGAAAAATCTTGTCCGTGCCCGACGGCCAAGTCACCGGCATCGCCAAAGGCGAATCGCTGGCCGACATCGGTGAAATGTTCAACACCTACGGCGATGTCGTGATCATCCGGCACCCCGACACCGACAGCCTGGAACGCATCGGCCGTAACCTGCAACGTCCGCTGATCAACGCGGGAAATGGTAGCGGTCATCACCCCTCCCAAGCGTTGATCGATTGGTACGCGTTGTTGAAATGGCGTCCCGAGTTGTGCCGACCCGACTGCCCCGAGGACCGACGGGTCCACATCGGCATCATCGGAACGCCGGGATCGATGCGGGCGGTGAAAAGTTTTCTGCGTTTGTCGCTGATGTTCACCGGTGCGGTGTCCAAAATCACGGTGATCTCGGAACTGGCCGACCCGGTGGGATTGGAGTTGACCGAACCGATCGAAGAATCGCCGATCCCGATCGTGATCGTCAACGACGTCCAAAAGGTCTTGCCCGAACTGGACGTCGTGTACGTCAATTCGATCGCGTTCTTGGGTGACGACTACCGCAAAATGGACAGCCGCTACAAGCTGCAGCGGTCCAGTGACCTGAAGCCCGGCTCGGCGATCATGCACCCGTTGGCCCGCAACGACGAATTGTCGGTCGACTTGGACGAAAGCGATCACAACTTGTACTTCGCCCAAGCCGCCGGCGCGGTTTACATCCGACAAGCCCTGTTGACGACGGTGCTGGATCGCTTGCACAAGGTCGTGTTGCTGGATCGACAAGAGTTGATCGGGCGGATCGAAAGTTGAACGAGGCGCCGGCTGATGAGCCGGAACCGACACCATCCACTGCTCCCCTAACCCCCCTGTCCCCTTTTCATGTGTGGCATCACCGGATTTTGGAACCCTTCACGAACCAGCGAGCGGGAAGTCCGCGCGGCGCTCGACCCGATGCTGGACGTCTTGGATCACCGTGGTCCCGACGAACGCGGCAGCCGACTGTACGTCGATCAAGGTTTGGCGATGGGGCACACCCGGCTGTCGATCATCGGTCTCGATTGCGGACACCAGCCGATCGAGGCCGACGGCGGCGACCTGGCGGCGACCGTCAACGGCGAACTTTACGGCTACAAACGCATTCGCACGGCGCTGGCGTGTGAAAAGTTGACCTGCGACGGCAAAAGCGACAGCGCGATCGTGTTGCCGCTGTACCTGAAACACGGCTTGGACTTTGTCCACCAGTTGCGGGGCGAATTCGCGATCGTGCTGTACGACGATCGCAACAAACGATTGGTGCTGGTCCGCGATCGATTCGGGGTCAAACCGTTGTACTACGCCGTGCGTGACAGCGGCATCGTTTGGGGATCGGAAGTCAAATCGATTTTGCGTCATCCCGACATTCAGCCCCAACTTTGTCGCCGCGCGGCGCTTCATCAAATGATGCAAGTGATGGTGCCCGGATCGACTTCGTTCGAAGGCGTCGAGGCCCTGATGCCCGGCCACGTGTTGATCGTCGATTTGAAAGGCGGGCGACTGGAAACCCGCACGCACCGCTGGTGGGATTTCACGTTTCCGACGTCGCACGAAACCGGTGCGGACCCCGCCCCCTATGTGCAAGGCGTCCAGGATCGACTGATCGACGCCGTCGCGACTCGCTTGGAAGCCGACGTCCCGGTGGGATGCTATCTGTCCGGCGGCATCGACAGTTGTTCGATTCTCGGTTTGGCGACGACGTTGCAGCAGTCGCCGGTCAAAGCGTTCACGATCGCTTTTGACAGCGACGATTATGACGAATCCGACATCGCGGGGCTGATGGCGAAGCGGACCGGTGCGGAACAAGAATTACTGCGTCTGACCGAGAAAGAACTTTACGGCCCGGCGTTCGAACGCGCCACGTGGCACGCCGAGCGGACTTTTTACAACACCTTGGCGGTGGCCAAGTGGCACATGTCGAGACGCGTCCGCGCCTGCAACTACAAAGCCGTGATCACGGGCGAAGGCAGCGATGAACTGTTCGGCGGCTACGCGTTCTTTCGTCGCGATTACCTGGGCGTCGAAGACCGCGATCAAATCCTGTCCGGCGCGATTCTGTCGGAAAAGGAATTGACCCATCCGGCGTGGCAAGACTTGTGTGGATTCACACCCTCTTGGATTCAACCTTGGATGCTGACGCTCGATCGCGTCAAACCTGTGTTGTCTGAATCGATGCGGGACTTGTTGTCCGAGTACGACCCCGTCGCGGCCGTCGCCCAGGCGATCGACCCGGACCAAGTCCGCGGACGGAACCGCCTGGATATCTCGCAGTACACCTGGAGCAAGACGATGCTGGAAGGCCAGATCTTGACCTGGGGCGGCGACCGGATGGACATGGCCAACAGCATGGAAGCCCGGCCGGCTTTCCTGGACCACCACGTCGCCGAGTACGCGGTCACGATTCCGCCGGATATCCGCATCCGCGACGGCATCGAAAAATGGGTGCTGCGTGAGGCGATGGTGAATGTGCTGCCCCGCGAACTTTATGAACGAAAGAAGTTCGCCTTCATGGCCCCGCCGGCCCACACCGATCCGATCAAACGCGACGCGGTTCAGGAAATGGCCGATCACTGGTTGACCGACCAGCGTGTCGGCGAAGTCGACTTTTTGGATCCGGCGACGTTAAAGACTTTCATCGCGGACGCTTGGAAGGAAAGCGACGGCACGACGGCGCGTCGCAACGACATTGTGATCAATCATGCGCTGCAACTTCACATGCTGCACGGCCAATACGTCGAGGGGCTGCCGCTACCGGCGGTGGATTGAGCGATGACTTCGAAAACGGGAATCTCCCAGCCGGGGCCCTTGAGCGATTTGCGGATCGATCTCGACCGGATCAAGTCGGACGTTTTGACGCTCGCCGAAATCGGTCGTCACGAGAACGACCGTGGCATCTACCGGATGGCGTTCACCGATGCGGACTTGGAAGGCAAACGCTGGCTCGGGGAGCGGATCGACGCGGCCGGTTTGGATCGCCGGGTCGACGGCGCGGCGAACGTCTGCGGCGTCTTGCCGGGCCGGCACCCCGAGCGGCCGCGGATCCTGGTCGGCAGCCATATCGACACGGTGCCTTGCGCAGGTGCGCTCGACGGCGCGCTCGGCGTCGTCGTCGGATTGGAAGTCATGAGGACGATTCGGCAACACGACATCGACCTGGCCAAGCCGTTGGAACTGATCGCGTTCAGTGACGAAGAAGGGCGTTTCGGCGGGATGTTCGGTTCGCAAGCCGTCTGCGGCCAGATCAACCCCAAGGACATCGCCACACGCACCGACCATGACGGCGTGCATCTGAAAGACGCCATGCGGCAGTGCGGCTACGACCCCTGGGCGGCACTCGATGCCGCCCGTGCCCCGGAGTCGATCGACAGCTACTTGGAACTGCACATCGAACAAGGCCCGGTTCTGGACCGGCTACACAAAACGGTCGGGGTGGTGGATGAAATCACCGGACTGTTCACTTGGTCGGTTTGGTTCCGCGGCGAAGCCAATCACGCCGGTACGACGCCGATGGAAATGCGGAACGATGCCTTCATGGGCTTGGCGGACTTCGCCCACGAGGTCCCCCGGATCTTGGCCGAAAACGGCAGCGAGCGGAGTCGGGCGACGATCGGCAAAGCCCAGATCCTACCCGGCGCGGTCAACACGGTCCCCGGTTTGGTCGAATTCTCGTTGGACGTCCGCGACACCTCGGAGGACACCCTGGACGATCTCGGCATCGCGTTTCGCAAAGCCCTTTCGGCGATCGCCAGGCGACGCAGTTTGATCTTTGAATTCGAACAGAAAAGCCGCCTCGCCCCGGTGGCCTGTCACGAAAATATCGTCCGCTGTTTGCTTCAGGAAGCTTCGCGGCTAGGCTTGGAACACCAAACGATGCCCAGCGGCGCCGCGCACGACGCCCAAGTCATGGGCAGCCTGGTTCCCGTCGGCATGATATTTGTACCCAGTAAAAACGGCCAAAGCCATTCGCCGGCCGAATGGACGGCCTGGACCGACATCGAAGCCGGCGCGAACCTGATGCTGCACGCGATTTTGAAACTCGCCGGCGATCATTCCGAATCGAAAACCCCAAGACCCTTATGAACCTCGGCCCGTCACTTGATCCCGACTCGACGCCCGAAGATCCGTCGATCCGGCACATCGATCCGCTCCGAGAGGTCTACCACGAATCGTTCGTGGACAATCCGGCTCACCAAGATTTTTTGGCCGAGGGCCAGACGGCGCTGTTGTGCATCGACCTGCAGTACTTGGACGCCGCGCCCGGGCACGGTGTCTTTGCCGACGCCGCCGACAGCGGGGTCAGCGACGAAGCCCAGGCGTATTACTTCGACCGCCTCGCCACGACCGTGCTGCCGAATGTCCGCCGGCTGCAAGACGTGTTTCGGTCGCACGGTCTGGAAGTCATCCACACGCGGATCCAAGCGCTCACGCGCGACGGACGCGACCGCAGCAAGGGACACCGGCGGTTGAATCTGTTGGCGGCCCCGGGGTCACGCGAAGCGGATTTTCTGGAATCCGTCGCCCCCGACGTCGGTCGTGACGAAATCGTGATCAACAAGACCGCCAGCGGAGTCTTTTCGTCGACCAACTTGCACTACGTGTTGAACAATCTGGGCATCGAATCGCTGTTCGTCGTCGGCGTTTACACCAACGAATGTGTCGAAACGACCGTCCGTGACGCCTGTGACTTGGGTTACCTGGTCACGGTGGTGGAAGACTGCTGCGCGACGGTGACACCGGAGCTGCACGAAGCCTCCCTGGCGACGCTGCGAGATCGCTACGCGAGAATCATGAAGCTGGATCAAGCGACGTCGACCGTCAATCGCTTGGTCCCGGTCGCACGACGTCGCAGCCAAGCCTAGCGGTCGGTCGACATTCGCCTTTCGCTGCGTCACGGATGCGATGCGATGAACCTCAAACCATCTTGGCAACACGCGATCAATAAGTGTCGGATTTGCCGTAGCGGAGGTCGCCAGACTTCCGACTCCGTGCTACCGGATCCGAATTCTGGCGAATCCCGCTACGTCAGTTATTCTCCGCGTGTTGCTTGCCCACGGCGGCGCGGCAAGCGGCCCCTCGGTTTATGGTTTCGGGGGAAAAACGACCGAGCGGATTTTGTCGGGGGTGTTCGTCGTGATCCCGTAGACACCGAGTCCGGAAAACGTCTCGGCCGAATCGCCTCGGTCGACCGTCCAAACGTGGAATTCGTCGTAGCCGCCGCCGCGCAACGCCTTCAAAAAATCCGCGTAATCGATGTCGGCGTTGCCGTTGAATCCGAGACCATCGGCACCACATTGACGCAACGTTTCCACAACGCCCTCGGCCGACGGTTCGTAGTCGCCGTTTGACGCCTCGCGGTCGAAACCGGTCAGCCAATGAGCCTTGATTTCGGGCATCAAATCTTTACAGGACCGAATCGTCGTCGCGTCGAAACTGATGATCATCAAGTCGATTTTGGCATGATCCAAACGATCCAGTTCGGCTTTCAAGACGGGCACGATTTCGGGTCCCGATTTCAATTCGATGACGAACGTTTTGCCGTCGGGGACCGTTCGCAAGACTTCTTCAAAGGTCGGGATTTTTTCGCCGGCGAAGTCGGCCGACTTCCATGTGCCGAAATCCAATTCTCGAAGTTGTTCCAGCGTCGCCCGCTCGATGTTGAGTGCCTTTCCCGCCGTGCGTTTCGCGTCTTTATCGTGATGACAGACGATCTTGCCGTCGGCGGTCAGATAAAAATCGCCTTCGATCCCGTCGGCATTCTGCTGGAACGCCAGTCGGAAAGCCGCGAGCGTGTTTTCGGGGGCGTCGGCGGACGCTCCACGATGGGCGACGATCAGCGGCGATGTTGCCGATGCCGCCGTCGAAGCGTCCAACATAACCGATAGCACCACGACCAACGAACAACAGAACTTCATCGATTCCAACCCGTCAGGTAAGCAGTCAAACTAAAACGCAGATCGTCACGGTATTTGTCGATCGAATGATTCAACTTGTCGACCAACTTGTCGTTCAGCTTATCCAACCAGTAACGATTCAAGTTGCGTTCGACGATCACACCGATCTCTTCGGCCACTTCTCCACCAACTTTGCTGACCCGCCGGATGTCAAAACTTTCCAGCGTGAGCTCGGATTCGATCACCGCGGGGGCGATCACCAACGCCGGAGGGACCTCACTGTAATCCGCGGTAAAACGGATTCCAATGGTGGCGTCGATACGGACTCGCATGTCGCCTTGCGTGGAGACGCTGTACCATTTGACGCCCAAATTCCAACGTTGCAGTTGGGTGGTGAAGTCGACCGGCGCGGTCGCCGTGGCATCGACCAGCCAGCGATCACCCTCTCTTCGCACGTTATTAATTTTTAATGTGACCGGTAACGGAGCGTTCCGCGGCGAGGGTTGTGCGGGACGATGCCCACGCGGCAAAATTTCATAACGAAACCAGTGTCCGTGGTTGACCTCACGCCATTTGCGATGCGTTCTCAGCTTCAACCCCTCGCGTTTGATCTCCACGCCGGCCCACAATCGCTTTTTCCGGCCCCAGTCCTTGTCGCCGCTGTAGGTCGGCGGCAATTCGGACAACGCCATGTCGCTCAGCCATTGGATCGATTCTTGGATCTGTTGGTCGCTGACCTGGACGTTTGGAGCCGAATCCCCGGCAGGCCGGGCGTCCGGCGGCGGCTCCGCCGCCGCCGGAATCACCTGGAAAAAAAGCCAGCTCAGCGATACACGACGCAGAAATATACTCCATCGCGTCCGGTCGCCATCGCGGCACCGGCGGCTCGCATGTTCGGATCGCTGGTGAAACAAGCCGACACTCCCGACGGTGAATACGAACTGGACCAGCCCACGCCTTCGTGGGTTCCCGGCGAGAAGGATCCCGGCGGGTGGTTCTTGTTGCCCGTCGACGCCATCCTTTGGGCACGTCGCTCGGCGACGGCTTGCAACGCAGGATCGTATCCCAAACCGGACAAGCCTTGTCGAGACCGTTGTGCGTTGAGCGCCGACAAGACATTGCTGACGCCGCCGCCGCGACGGCCCACGGGGACGCTATCGGCCGAACCGGGGGCCACCGCCGGGCGGCCGGGCGACGACATTGCGGGCGACGGAGCATTCGAGTGGATCTTTCCACATTTGGGGCAAACCGCCGACGAGGACGGCGTCGCGACCGCGGCTCCCATCACCGTCGAACCGCCCAGGATCGGCGACCCGCCGCTGACGAACTGAGCCTGGCAGCTCCCGCCGCACAGGCCGGCGAGCCAAAACGCGGCGGTCAGGGCGGCCGACGAGGCGACGACGCGGGGACGGAGCTTCAGAAAGGACATCTTCATAGCATTTCCTCCAGTGAATCGGAAAAGTCGAAAAGGGACGCCACCGTGCCTGGCCGGCTGACGTTTCCGCGTCGGCAATCGTTTCGACGATGACCATCGCGGTGCAGGCCTGAACGGAGCGATGCCGGCGGAAGATCGGGAATTCGCCGACGGTCACAAGTCCCAAAGCAATGGGATCGCCTTCCCCCCGCGTCGCTCCCGGGCCAATAATCCCGCCGCCCGAACGACTTACGAGCGTCGACCGGGCGGCAAGTTTTTTCGATGAAATAGATTCGGCAAGGCGACGCGTGTCAAAATAGGGGGTCTACGTGCATCTCATCCGGGTCGCGAAAGCGGTCGTGTCCTGTTCGGGGCCACCGCCGCGGATCGTGGCCGCAGCGATGGCCCGGCAAGGCGACCGTGCGACTGATTCGGTTGTTGACATTCGGGCTGTCACAGTTGACAGTGCGAGGGTCAAAATCCCCGACCCGTTTGGACTATTTTCAACCACCATGGCCGATGGCTCCTCGTCCGCCCCGCGGACCCTCCTGGATAAAATCTGGGACCAACACGTTGTTCACGCCCCCGCGTCGGGGCCGTCGATCTTGTACATCGATTTGCACTTGGTTCACGAAGTGACCAGCCCGCAAGCCTTCGAAGGTTTGCGAATCAACGGACGGACCGTGCGTCGACCCGAGCGAACGCTGGCGACGCCCGATCACAACGTGCCGACCAGTGACCGCAGTCTGCCGATCGCGGATCCGATCAGCAAAAAGCAAATCGAAACCCTGCGGGACAACTGCAAGGAGTTCGGCGTCACCCTGTTCGACATCGGTGACGTCCGACAAGGCATCGTCCATGTCATCGGCCCGGAGAACGGTTACACGCAGCCCGGCATGACGATCGTTTGCGGCGACAGTCACACCGCCACCCACGGCGCCTTCGGCGCGTTGGCTTTCGGAATCGGGACCAGCGAAGTCGAACACGTTTTGGCCACGCAGACGCTGCTTCAGTTCAAGCCCAAGACGTACGAACTGAGGGTCGACGGCCGACTGGCCCGCGGCGTGACGGCCAAGGACATGATCTTGTATCTGATCGGCCGAATCGGCACCGCCGGAGGCACCGGTTACGTGTTGGAATACACCGGCGATTGCGTCGCGGCGATGTCCATGGAAGAACGCATGACGGTTTGCAACATGTCGATCGAAGCGGGGGCCCGCGCCGGCATGATCGCACCGGACCAAACCACGTTCGATTACTTGCGGGGCTTGCCGGAGGTCCCACAGGATTTCGACGCGGCGGTGGAACGTTGGCGGCACCTGACCACCGACCCGGGCGCCCGCTACGACCGATCCGATGTTTACGCCGGCGACGAAATCCAGCCGCAAGTGACTTGGGGGACCAACCCCGGACAAGTCCGCAGCATCGGCGACGCCGTGCCCGATCCGTCGGACTTCGACGATCCGGTCGAACAAAGGTCGACGGCCTCGGCACTCGAATACATGGGTCTGAAAGCCAAGACGCCGATTCACGACGTGAAGCTGGACCGTGTCTTCATCGGTTCCTGCACGAACGCGCGGATCGAGGACCTTCGTGCCGCGGCGGCCGTCGTTCAAGGCCACCGGTGCAGCGACCATGTCGATGCGATGGTCGTGCCGGGCAGTGGCCGCGTCAAAGTGCAGGCCGAGAAAGAAGGCTTGGACAAAGTCTTCACCGCAGCCGGGTTCGATTGGCGTGAAGCCGGTTGCAGCATGTGCCTGGCGATGAATCCGGACAAATTGGCGCCCGGGGAACGCTGCGCCAGCACCAGCAACCGAAATTTCGAAGGCCGGCAAGGCAAGGGCGGGCGAACCCATCTGGTCAGCCCCGCGATGGCCGCCGCCGCGGCGATCAAAGGCCACTTCGTCGACATCCGCGACTGGCACTACAAAAGCTGACCAAGCCGACGAAGTCTGTTTTCACTCCACTCTGGAACCTTCACTCCTTCTCGCCCTCGCTCCCATGCAAGATTTCACCATCCACACCGGCGTCGTCGCCACGTTGGACCGCGCCAACGTGGATACCGACCAGATCATCCCCAAACAATTCCTGAAACGGATCGAACGGACCGGTTTCGGTCAATTCCTGTTCTTCGATTGGCGTTATCTGGAGGACGGCGAAACCCCCAATCCCGAATTCGAACTGAACCGAATCGATGTCAAAGGCGCGTCGATCCTGGTCGCCGGTCCGAACTTCGGCAGCGGCAGCAGTCGTGAACACGCGGTCTGGGCGTTGGACGATTTCGGCATCCGCTGCGTGATCGCTCCGTCTTTCGCCGACATTTTCTTCAATAACTGTTTCAAGAACGGTTTGTTGCCGATCGTCTTGCCGGCGGCCGACATCGAAGAACTCTTCACACACACCGCGGCTCACTCGCCGTATCAACTGACGGTGAACCTGGAAGACCAAACGGTCAGCGACGGCCGCGGTTTTGATCGCTCGTTCGAAATCGACGAGAGCCGCCGCCACAACTTGTTGCACGGCTTGGACGACATCGCGCAGACGCTTAAGCACGAAGAAAAAATCACGGCCTACGAAGCCGCGCGGACTTGGTAAGCCCGATCGGTCATAGCCGGCTTTCGTCGCGGGCTTCGTTCAGCATGCCGGACGTTTCCGTCATCACCACCGAGGCGGGCAGGGCGTAGCTGACCACGCGACCGGCGCGGGCGATGTTGATCCCGACGACGCGGCCTTGGATGTCCATGATCGGCCCGCCACACTCGTCCGGGTTCAGCACGGTGTCGTGCTGAATGACGTCGGCGAAGCCGGACAAACGGTCGTTCCGCGGCCCGTTGACCCGCGCGTCGTTCTCGGTTTCTTCCAACACCCGCAAGTCACGCAATCGCGCGTCCATTTCCAGACGAGCGGCACCGCGAACGATCGTCAGTTGGACCGTGTCCCCGGGGTACATCTGACTGAGCGTGCCGACGACCTGGGACTTGTCGCTCGTCGTTCGGCCGTTGACCGCGACGATACGGTCGCCTCGTTCGATGCCGGCCAACTCCGCGCCGCTCCCCGCTTGGACCACATTGACCGCTGCGCCTTGTTGTTCGGTGGACACCAGCACGACGCCCAGACGGCCCTGGTGTTCGACGGCGATGCGTCCGGAACCGACCACGCCGATGCCGATCGTGCGACCGGTGCGGCCGGGACTGATCAGAAAGCTTCCTTCCGGCGGCGTGCGATCTTCCAAGCGGACCGCTTCAAAGGTTTCGTCGCTTTCGATTTTGATCAACGCGAGATCGCTGGTGCGGCGGACGCTGGCCACCCGGCCGGGCAACATGCGTCCGTCGGACATCCGCACGCGGATCGGGTCGCCGGTCAGTTCGCTGCGTTTCGTAACGAGGTAGCCGTCGGCGGCGACAATGGTGCCCATCGCCACGGCATCGTCACCGCTGTAAATCTTGACGATCGCCCCGCGCGAGGACTCGGCGATCGGTGCGACCAGGCGTTTCATCGCTGCGTTGTCACGTCGCTGGGAGGTTTGCATGCCCAGCCTTTCACGCAGCCATTCCGGGGTGTCGTCAAAGGCGTTTTGGGCCCGCGCCACGCCGCCCCCGAGGGGAACGCCGTTGATCAATAACACAGCGACGAGGAACGCCATCCGGTGAAGCATGGTCATGGTCATGACAGGGTTTTGAGGGAAGCGAATGAAAAGTTTGAAAAGCGAGCCCCTGACGAATTCAGTCAGTCGTCCCCGGCGCGGCCGATGACCAACAGGGCTCTGAATTCCGTGCCGCCGCGTTCGAGCCAGACGACGACTCGTTCACCGGGCATCGTATCGGAGACCGCGGAGGTCAAGGAGGAAAAGTCGGTGATGCGAACGTCACCGAATTGTTTGATCACGTCGTCGGCGCGAATGCCGGCTTCGTCGGCCGGTGATCCCGCGCGGACACTGATGACCTTGGCCACGCCGAGCGAACTGTTTCCGCTGACACCGATGATGGGCTTGAATCCTGGCAGCACGCCCCAGGATTCGCCGGACATCAACCGGTCCCAGCCGTCTTTGTAGTGATCGACCGGGACGTGCAAATTGTCGGCGACGTCGTTGCCGATTCGACTGTGGATGGCGATCAGGCGACCTTCCAGGTCGAACAACGGACCGCCGCTGTCGCCACCGATCAGGGCGCAATCGGTGACGATCGACCCCGGTTGGACCACCAAAATCCGACCGATCCGGGTCACCGCACCGCGGGGCTGATCGTAGCCGCCGGGGTGACCGGTCGCGATGCACCACATGCCCGGTTCCAAGTGCTGACTGGTACCCGGCGACGCGCAGGGCCAAGGCTTGCCGTTATTTTGATCGGGTCGAATGCGAAGCACGCCCGCGTCGACGCCGCGATTCATGCCCAGAGTGGTCGCCAAAACGGTCCGCCCGTCGGGCAGCAGGATCTCGGCGGTCTTGCCCGGACGCATCGCCACGTGGGCCGCGGTCAACACCAACCCGGTTCGGGTGATGATCACGCCGCAGCCTTGGGCCGCGCCGATCTTGACGCCCACGGTGCAGGCTTCGCCCAGGTGTGCGACGGCTTGTTGCTGTTTTTCCAGGAGTCGCAATTGGTCCAATGATTCGGGAACTCCGCCGAGGCGGAGCAGATCACGAAGCTCGTCCGGCACGGCGACTTTCGTATTCCCGTCGAAATCTTCGCCGCTGGTGGTTTCCGCCGCACCGTCGACACGCCCGACCGACGCGGACACGCCGCCGCTGGTCGCCATCGGGTTGAGCACGATCGACTGAGCGGACGCGGCCTCGGCGGCGAAACCCGAGCAGACAAACAGGCACGCCCCAAGGATCCAAAGAAACCCGGTGCTCCATCGGAACCGATTCGACAAAGTCATCATTCGCGGCATCAAGAAATCAGGATCCTGCAGTGATTTAAAGAGTGATAAGAACGACGGTCGGGCCGAATCGTCGATTTCCCTAGTCGTCGACGTTTCGCCTTGTCCCGCCATTGTAGCCGACGGACACTCTCTGGAACCCCGAAAATCAGCTTGCGGCACCGCAAGGATTTGTGAATCCCGACAATCCCGGGCTGCCGGAGCGGCGGGCCTGACCGCGCGTCTAGAATACGGTCGTTTTGCCGAGATGACCCGTTTTTAATGGTTTTCCGTTTTCCGATGCCGACAAACGCTGCCGATTTTTCCGATCCGACCTCCATCCGCGAGCCGCGGAACGTGCTGATCTTTGGTTGCGGCTACGTCGGCTTGCGGGTCGCCCGGTTGGCTCGGGACGCCGGACATTCGGTCTGGGCGACGACGCGTCATCGGGCCAAAGCCCAGAAGCTTGCCGCCGCCGGCTTGCATCCGGTCATCGCCGATTGGAGCCGACCGGGCGGCCTGAGCGGTCTGCCGGATGCCATCGACCGCGTGTTGATCGCGGTCAGCTATGACGCCGGCGGGCCGGCCGATCGGTATGAGTCCCAAGTCCTGGGGCTCGGCCGCCTGATCGATCGGCTGCCCCCGGCCGTCAACCTGGTTTACATCAGCACGACCGGTGTCTACCACCAGACCGACGGCAGCTGGGTCGACGAAAGCTCGCCGACGCACCCCCGTCGTCAGGGCGGAGCGGTTCATCTGCAAGCCGAAAGCCGGGTGCGGCGGCGTGGCGGGGACCAACCGTGGACGATCCTGCGTCTGGCCGGCATCTATGGCCCGGGTCGCATCCCGCGGATCGATGCCGTGGCGTCGGGTCGGCCGGTCGCGTCCCCGGCGGGCGGCTACCTGAACCTGATTCACGTCGCCGATGCCGCGGCCGCGACGATGGCGGCTTGGCGACGAATGGAATCCCGGATGGCGACGGGCCGGGGGCGGACGTGCCGCCGGCTGTTCGCCGTCGCCGACGACCGGCCCGTGATCCGGGGCGACTTTTATGGAGAGCTCGCCCGACGCGTCGGGGCGCCGCCGCCGACTTACACCGACGCCGCCCGCGACGCGTTCTTGTCAGTCCGCAGCGACAGCAACAAGCGAGTCTGGAACCGTCGGATGAAACATCAGCTGTGCCCCCGCTTGGCCTTTCCGACGTTCCGCGAAGGCTTGGCCGACGCCGTGGACGCCGGAAGGCCGGAAACTCCGCCCGGGCCGGGCGTTCCCCGCGGACGCGTCAATTCGTAGACTCAACCCTGTCGTCCTGTTCTTCTTCTCTTGTCCGTTGTTTCAAAATGCTGTTGCGAAAACCCCTTTTCCCAGGCGTCATCGAGCTGAACTTTCAAGCCGGCGAAGTGCTCGGTTGCAACGTTTACTTGATTTACGACGGTGACGAATGGATCCTGATCGACATCGGGTACGAGGAAACGGTCGACGATTTCATCGAGATCATTCGGCAACTGGACTTCCCGCTCAGCCAGTGCAAAACGATCGTCGCGACTCACGCGGACGTCGATCACATCCAGGGGTTGAGCAAAGCCAAACAAACGCTCCGCACCACCATCACGGCGCATCCCAACGCCGTCGCGCCGTTGGAGTCTGGGGACCGCTTGAAGACGCTGGCCGAAATCGAGGCCCAGAACTTGAAGCTGGACATGCCGCCGGTGCAAATCGAAGTCCGAGTGAACGACGGCGACGTCATCGAAGTCGGCAATCTGAAAGTCGAAGTCTGGCACACGCCCGGTCACACCGACAGCCAACTGGCCTTTCGCATCGACGACGTTTTGCTGAGCGGTGACAACATCTACCGCGACGGCTGCATCGGTGCGATCGACGCCCATCACGGCAGCGACATCAAAGCTTTCGTCGCTTCGCTGCAGCGGATTCGGGACAGCGACGTGACGTGGCTCGCGCCCAGTCACGGCCCGATCTTTGCCAACGACAAAAAGATGCTGAACCACACGATCGAACGCGTGAAGGGCTACCTGAAAATGGCGGACTTCGGAACCCTTGCCGACGCGTGGCCGTTGATGGACCAATGGGAAGAAGAAGTCGCCGCGGGAATTCTGCCCGACGGCTTGGAGCAGCCCGTCAACGACGTGGGCTGATTTTCCGATAGTCCTGTCGCTCGTCCCGTCGGATCGTCGACAGTGGTTTTGCTCGTACCGTTTCGTCCTCCGAGGTATTGTCGATGCGTCCTTTCGCTTTGCTGTTGTTGTGCTTGGCTCCGTCCCTCGTTTCCGCCGAGGATTGGCCGCAGTGGCGCGGCAACGGTCGCGACGCCACGATCGATGATCCACGCATCGGTACGGATCTGCCCGAGGGCCAGATCCCGCGGCGGTGGAGCGTGCCGGTCGGGGCGGGCTACAGCGGGCCGACCGTCGCCGATGGCAAAGTCTATTTGACCGACCGACAAGGCGAATCGCCCGACGTCCGAGAGCGAATCCTCTGTGTCAGTGCCGCCGACGGACAACCGCTGTGGCAAGTCGGTTACCCGGTCGACTACGGAACGCTCGGCTACCGCGCCGCCGGCCCGCGGGCTTCGGTGACCGTCGACGACGGCAAAGCGTATGCGGTCGGCGGCATGGGCATGTTCCACTGCCTGGACGCCGAAACCGGTGATGTGATCTGGAAGAAAAATCTGGCCGACACGTACGACATGCGACTGCCGATGTGGGGCATCACCGCCGCGCCGCTGATCTATCAAGATTTGGTGATCCAAGTGGCCGCCGGTGAAGAAGCCTGCATCGTCGCGTTGGACACCGCGACGGGCGAAGAACGTTGGCGATCGCTCGACGAACGGGCCGGCTACAGCGCGCCGATCCTCATCCGCCAAGGCGACCAAGACGTCGTCGTCTGCTGGACGGGCGAAAGCGTCAGCGGGCTGAACCCGCGAACCGGACAGGTGTTTTGGTCCGTCGAAATGCTGCCCCGGAACATGCCCATCGGCGTCCCCACCCCCGTCGTCCATGACGACAAGATCTTCGTGTCCTCATTTTACGACGGATCGATGCTGATCCAGTTCGATCGGAAAATGCCCGAGGCGAAAATGTTGTGGCACCGCGTCGGCATCGATGAAAGAAATACCGACGCGCTGCACTGCATGATCTCCGGACCGATCATCAAGGGTGACGCCATCTATGGTTTCGACAGCTACGGCGAACTGCGGTGCTTGGATTTGGAATCGGGCGATCGTGTCTGGGAAGACCTGTCGGTGGTCCCCGTTCTCCGCTGGGCGACGGTTCATACGATTCGCAACGGCGACGACGAAATCATGCTCAACGATCAAGGCGAGCT
>CAYVRC010000069.1:0-27576 GCA_964453205.1 uncultured Pirellulaceae bacterium
ACGCCGGGAAAGACGTGTATTGCGAAAAACCGGTGACGCTGACGATCCGCGAAGGCCAGCAAATCGAGGAAGCGCAGAAGAAGACCGGCAAAGTCATCCAAGTCGGCACGCAACAGCGAACCGAGTATGACCAGAATTTCATCAAGGCGGCCGCGATGTGCCGCGACGGGCGCGCCGGCGACATCAGCAGTGTGACCGTCTGTCTCGGTGGATCACGCGAAAGCGGCGTGCTGCCCAAAGTCGACCCGCCGAAGTCCTTGAACTGGGAATTGTGGCAAGGCCAAACCGAGCTGCGGCCTTATCGTGCCGCCGACAACGTCGTGGACGACAAGGGCTGGGGCGCCGGATTCCCGTTCAGTCGCGCCCATCGGTACTACCGCTGGTTCTATGAATACAGTGGCGGAAAGCTGACCGACTGGGGCGCCCATCACGTCGATGTCGCGATGTGGTCGCTGGATAAGCTGGGCAAAGACGTCGGCCCGATCAAGATCGACCCCGTCGCCGTCAAGCACCCGATCGATTTCGACGACAAAGGCATGCCGACCCGCGATGATCAGTTCAACTGTGCGATCGAATTTCAAGTCCGATGCACGTTCGCCGACGGCACCGTCATGAATGTGCAAAGCCACGCTCCGGATCTGGGCTTTGACCGCGGCGTGATGTTCTTCGGTTCCAAGGGCCGTTACTTGGTCAATCGGGGAAAGATCGTGGGTGCTCCGGTGGAACAATTGGCAACCGATCCGCTGCCCGAGGACGCCTTCGGAAAACTGTACGTCGAACCCACCGCGCCGACACTCGGCGGCGTCGGTGAAGAGGGCTATCACATGAAGAACTTCATGCACTGCGTCAAGACTCGCCAGACGCCGGCATCCGACATTCAGTCTCACAACGCCATGCTGAACGTCTGTCATGCGATCAATGTGGCAATGCGGCTGAACCGTCCGGTGACGTACTATCCGGAAAACCAGACCTTCGGCGACGACGCGTTGGCCAACTCGTTCATCGAACGGCCGCAGCGAAACGGCTACGAGATCACGGTTTGATCGGCGTTCGAGCCGACAACGATTCAGGCGACCTGAAGGACTCAGGCGACTCCAATGACTCAGGCGACAGGATCAAACGGCCCGGCGATGCAAAGCTCCTTCGGTTAGACTGGACTCCATGAAACGCTTCCTTTGCTTGATGTTCCTGCTGCCGACGCTCCAGTCGGGATCGTCGATGGTTTCCGCGGCCGACGATTCCGGCGGACACGCGCCGATTCGATTCAGCCGGGACGTATTGCCGATCCTTTCCGATCGTTGCTTTCATTGCCACGGACCGGACGCGGAGCATCGTGAGGCCGGCCTGCGGCTGGATCAACGCGAATCGGCCGTCGAGGACGTCGCCGCGATCGTGCCGGGGGATCCCGACGAGAGCGAACTGTTGTTGCGGATGACGTCCGACGACCCCGACTTACAGATGCCGCCACCGGATTCCCATCGTGCGCCCCTCGATCGGGCCGAAATGGAACTCGTCCGGCGGTGGATCGCCGACGGGGCCCCCTGGGGTAAGCACTGGGCATTCGAAAAACCGGTCCGGCCTCGCGTTCCCGATGCGACGCTCCACCCGATCGACGCGTTCGTTCACAACAGGCTTCGACAAGCAGGCCTCGACCCGTCACCGGAGGCCGACCGCGGGACGCTGATCCGTCGCGTCACTTTGGATCTGATCGGCCTGCCGCCGACGCCCGAAGACGTCCGAGCGTTTGTGGCGGATGAATCGCCCGACGCGTACGACAAGCTTGTCGATCGGCTGCTCGCGTCGCCACACTATGGCGAACGAATGGCGTGGCCATGGCTCGACGCGGCCCGCTACGCGGATACCAGCGGCTTTCAGGGTGATCCCGAGCGTTCGATGTGGCCGTGGCGCGACTGGGTGATCGACGCGTTCAATCACAACATGCCTTTTGACCGATTCACGATCGAACAACTCGCCGGTGACCTGCTGGAAAACCCGACGCCGGACCAGCGACTGGCCACCGGTTTCAACCGCAACCACATGCACAACGGCGAAGGCGGTCGGATCGCCGAAGAAACCCGCATCGAAAACGTATTCGATCGCACCGAGACCACGGGCACGGTCTGGCTCGGCCTGACCTTTCAGTGCGCCCGATGTCACGATCACAAGTTCGATCCGACGTCGAACCTGGACTACTTCGCGTTCTTCGATTTCTTCAACCAGACGTCGGAGTCGGGGAAGGGGACTCGGGGCCTGGCCGTTCCGCCTGCGATGGATTACACGTCGCCGCATCAAGACGACGCGGGTAAACCCGTCAAAGTGATGGTCATGGACACGGCGGACGAGCCTCGCGAGACGTTGGTCTTGTTGAAAGGGATCTACAACAACCAGACCGATCAACGGGTCACCGCGAATGTGCCCGGCATGCTGCCGCCTTTGCCTGCGAAGTCGAACGGGCAGCCTTTCACGCGGCTGGATCTGGCACGTTGGGTCGTCTCGCCTGACAACCCGCTCACCGCCCGGGTGACCGTCAATCGGTACTGGCAGACGTTTTTCGGCCGCGGCATCGTTTCGACGCCATCGGATTTCGGCCTGCAAGGCGATCAGCCGACGCATCCCGATTTGCTGGATTGGCTGGCGGTCGAATTCATGCAGTCCGGTTGGAACGTGAAGCATCTTCATCGCTTGATCGTGACCAGTCAGACGTATCGTCAATCGGCCCGCGTCGGCCCGGAATCGATGGAGCGTGATCCGCAGAACTTGCTGTTGGCTCGTGCGTCCAGGTACCGGATGCCCGCGTGGATGATTCGTGACGCGTCGCTTGCCGCCGGCGGTCTGCTCGGCACCGAGTTCGGCGGTTCCCCGGTGAAGTCTTATCAACCCCAAGGCATCTGGGCCGAAGCGACGTTCGGAAAGATCACCTATCAAGCGGATTCCGGTGACGCACTTTATCGGCGTTCGATTTATTCGTTTTGGCGCAGGATCGTCGGTCCGACCGTTTTGTTTGATTCCGCCAAACGGCAAACCTGCGAAGTCAAACCGAACTTGACCAACACGCCGCTGCACGCGCTGACCACACTCAACGACGTGACGTTCGTCGAAGCCGCGCGGGTGATGGCGGAGCGAATGATACAAAAACACGATTCCGACGAGGATCAGATCATCGACGCTTTCTTCACGTTAACGTCTCGTTACCCCGAGACCGACGAGCAAGCCCTTTTGAAGAATCGTTTGGCGTCGCTTCGGCGTCAGTTCCGCAAGGCACCCGAGGACGCTCGATCCCTGTTGGCCGTCGGACGGGCGCCGCGCGACGAGTCGATCGGGTATGTCCGGCACGCCGCTCTGACGACCTTGATCAATACTTTGATGAATCTGGACGAGTTTCTGGTGAAGCCATGAATCCATTGCAAGAACAATCTCGTGTGCTGACCCGCCGACAACTGCTGGGCGATGCCGGACTGGGGATCGGCGCCGCCGCCCTGCTCGCCTTGTCGCCGACGCCCCGGTCCGCGTCTGCGTCGTCACCGGACCCCGCCGCGCCGTCGCTGCCGCACTTCGCCGCCCGGGCGAAGCGGGTCATCTATCTGTTCCAAAACGGCGGCCCTTCGCACGTGGACTTGTTCGACTACAAGCCGAAGCTGCGGGAGCTTGAAGGAAAAGGGCTTCCCGCCGAACTGACCGACGGGAAACGGTTCAGCACGATGACGGCGACGCAAACGAAAAACTTCGCCCCCGAGATCACTCGGTTCGCCCGACACGGCGATTGCGGAAAATGGATCGCGGAAGATTTCCTGCCGCACACCGCCCAGATTGTCGACAAGCTGTGTTTCGTCTCGTCGATGCGAACGACGCAAGTCAACCACGCGCCGGCGATCACGTATTTCATGACCGGTTCGGAATTACCGGGCAAACCCAGCATGGGATCGTGGCTGACGTACGGGCTGGGCAGCGAGACCGAGGACCTGCCCGCGTTCACGGTGATGACCAGTCGCGATCGTGAAGCCTCCTGTGGTCAGATCTTCTACGATTTCTACTGGGGCAACGGGTTCCTTCCCAGCAAGTATCAGGGCGTGAAATTCCGCGGCGCCGGCGACCCGGTGCTGTATTTATCCAACCCGTCAGGCATCAGTCGGCAGATGCGGCGGGACCAGTTGGACGACTTGGCGATGCTGAATCAGATGAACATGGACCGACTGGGCGATCCGGAAATCGCCGCAAGAATCGCCCAGTACGAAATGGCGTACAAGATGCAAGCCTCGGTGCCCGAATTGACCGACTTGGCCGATGAACCGCAACACGTGCTGGACATGTACGGACCCCAGGTCAGCGAGAAGGGCAGCTTTGCGTACAACTGCCTGATGGCGAGACGCTTGGCCGAACGCGGTTGCCGATTCATTCAATTGATGCACGCCGGTTGGGATCAACACGCCAACTTGGATACGCAGCTCAAGATTCAGTGCCAGGACACGGACGCTCCCTCCGCCGCGTTGGTCAAAGACCTGGAGCAACGCGGCTTGCTGGACGACACGTTGGTGATCTGGGGCGGTGAGTTCGGCCGGACTCCTTTCCAGCAGCAACGTCCCAATCAGCCACGCGGGCGGGACCATCATCCCTATGCGTTTTCGATTTGGATGGCCGGCGGTGGCATCAAGCCCGGAATCAACTTTGGCGAATCCGATGAGTTCGGATTCAACGTTGCCGTCGACCCGGTCGAAGTCCATGACTTGCAAGCCACGATTTTGCATCAACTGGGCATCGATCACGAGCGTTTCACGCGTCGCTTCCAAGGACTGGACCAACGCCTGACCGGCGTCGAACCGGCGCGAGTGGTCGACAAGATCATTGCCTAGACGGCGTCAAGGTAATTCGCGAATCCGAATGTTTCGGAACGTGATCGGGCTGCCTTCGGATTCCAGGCACAGGTAGCCCTCCGCCGGCGAACAGTTCGTTCCACCGGAGACCTCTTCGCCGTTGACCCACAACCGGATTTCGCCGTTGATTCCGCGGACGTAATAATGATTCCACTGACCCGACCCACGGGACAAGTCCTTTGACGGAAAGGATCGTTGACCGTTGGGCGACAACGGTGGAAACGGAGTCATCGTGGACTTTCCGACCGGAAACACGTCGCCGTTGGTCGAGAAAAAGACTTCGGACTTGCCGGTCTTCTCCTTCCACTGTCGCGTGAAATCGTGATCCAACATTTGGATTTCGATGCCGCCGCCGGGAAGCTTTCCGGGCGGCAAACCTTCCAACGCCGACATCGGCACCCAAGCAAACACGCCCGAATTGCCGGCGGGTTTCTCGTGTCGCCACTCGATCAACAGTTCAAAATTCTTGTAAGACTTCTTGCTACGTGTCACGCCGATCGGTGTTCCCGAACCGATCGCGACATCGCCGTGCCAAATCAACGTCAGGTCATCGCCGTTGACTCGTACAAAGTCACTTTCGCCCAATCGCGTCCATCCCGGTTCGCTGCCGTCGACAACGAGCATTTGATCCAGACGACCGGATGTCTCCGGGGGCGAGTCGGTCGATTGGGACACCGCACGCGAAAGGTCCGCTTGCCAAGCGATAAGAACCATGCCGACCAAAATCATTCGTCGAAACACGGTTGTCGTTTTGCTCTTTTCTTGAATCGGGTACACTGCGGGTTGCTGCTGTTGGATGGGAAATTCACGGAACGCATCGATTACGAACGGTTATACTACGATAATGAATCAGCCACTCCCCCGCCGTCGTTTTGTGCTTCAGTCTCTTGCCGGTTCCCTGGCCCTGCCGGGATTGCCCTCTTTGATGGCGCAGGCGGCTGGAAACCCGCTCCCCGTCCGATCGACTCGCGGTGCGGGCACCGGGGCTCGCCGTTTCGTTGCGGTGGCGAACCTGCTGGGTTTTCAGCAGCAGCATTTTTTTCCTGAGACTCCCGGCCCCGAGTTCGAAGAAACGCGGTTGCTGAAACCGTTGGCCGACAATCGTGATCAGTTGACCGTCTACCGTGGGCTGGATCACGGTCTTCGCGGCGGTCATTTCGCGGTCCACACGTTTCTTTCCGGGGTGCTGCACCACGAGTCGAAACAACGGCCCGATGGCAACGTCACCATCGACCAGTTCATCGCCGACGAAATCGGGACTCAGACTCGTTTTCCTTCACTAACCGTCGGTTCCGAGGGGGGCATCCATGGCGGCTGTCAACTTTCCTGGACCAAATCGGGCATCCGCGTGCCGCCGATCACCGGACCGGCCGAACTGTTCGAAAAACTATTCGTCACCGACTCGAAAGAGAACCGTGCGCGACGGGTCCAAGAGAACGCGTTGCAAGCCTCGATTTTGGATTCCGTCGTCGAAGAAGCGGGGGACCTGTCCGAACGGGTCAATCGAGAAGACAAAGCCAAGCTCGACGAATATTTCAGTTCGATTCGCGACGTCGAAAAACGTTTGCAAGCCCGTCAACGCTGGGCCGATCACTCGAAGCCCGAACCGCCTTTCGAAAAGCCGGCCGACACCAATACGGTCGAGGACCTGCCGCTGCTATACGAACTGATCTCGCTTGCGCTTCAGACCGATTCGACCCGCGTGTCCACGCTGGAGATCGGTGGCAGCTTTTTGCCACAAGACCTGGGCATCGACAAGTCCTATCACAGTCTTTCGCACCACGGAAACGACGAGCAGGCGATCGACGACTTGCTCACGCTGGAAACCTACCAGTTGGAGCAGTTTGGCAAGTTCTTGACCCGCCTCGGTTCCATCGAGGATGGCGACCAAACGTTGCTCGACTCGACGACAGTGCTGTTCGGCAGCGGGATGGGCAACGGGAATTCGCACACCAATTCCGACCTCCCGGTTGTCTTGGCCGGCGGGGGTTACGGTCGGGGCGAATTCAAAAAGGTCACCGATACGGGGTTGGGCAAGGTCCCGCTCTGCAATCTCTTCGTCGACATCGCTCGACGCATGGGAGTCGAGGCGGAGTCTTTCGGAACCAGCACCGGCACCTTCAGCTAACAGCAATCGGACATGTTTTTCTTGGCATCCTTTCTCGAAAGACCGCTCCTTCGGGCCTCGGTCTTGGCACTGCTGTTGTTTGCGTGCCCGAGCGTCGTGACCGCCGACGATGGGGATCCGGATTCCCGGTCGCAGTCGTCGCACTTGACCGTCGTGGCCGACTTCCTCGGTCAGTACTGCATGGACTGTCACGATGCCGCCACGGCCGAGGGGGAGCGCGAATTCGAAACGTTTGCGTTGCCAATTCGAACCGCTCAGCAGCTGATCATCGCTGACGAAATTGTCGATCAGGTGACACTGCTCCAAATGCCGCCCACGGATGCGGACCAGCCGACCGACCGGAAGCGATTGGCGGTGCTTGAAGCATTGCGAACGAGCATTCGTGCAAGCCGCGATAAGTTCGAAAGCTCGGGCGGACGGACGGTGCTGCGACGGTTGTCCAAGCGTGAGTACGAAAACACCCTGGCGACGCTGTTCGGCCGCCGGATCGACACGCTCGGGCTGACCGCGGACTTTCCCAGAGACAGTATCGATGGCCACGCGGACAATATCGGTGCCTCGCTGGTGACGTCCGGTTTTCTGCTCGATCAATACTTCCGGGCCGCCAGTCGACTGATCGAGACCCGTCTCGGTCAACCGGAGCTCGAGCCACAGGAATGGCACTTCACCGACAATTTTCGGCAATACGAAGAACTCACCGGGGCGCACAAAAGCGTATTCAACTATGAGTACCTCGCGCTTTACGAACAGCCCGACACGGATACTCGACAGGGCGGTTACGCACACATCGAAGATTTTTTGCAAGGCGTGCCGGTATCGGGCTTGTATGACATCGAAGTTCACGCCCAGGCGATGCACCGCGACACCCACTACGATCCCGAAATTTTTCGGATCGATTTCTCGGAGCCCTTCCAGCTTGCCGTCGTCCCCGGTGACGTGACCAAAGGACACATCCATTACCCACAGGCGATCGAACCCGTCTTGGGACTTGCCGTGGTCCCCGACGATCAACCCGAATGGTTGCGGTTCCAAGTCTGGTTGGAGGCCGGACAGACTCCCCGATTCATTTTCCCCAACGGCCCTTACGAATCACGGGCGTCGGTGATCGAAGTCAACAAACGTTACGAGGACGAATTCGACCCGAAGACGTATCGGCGTGGTGTCCCGCGAGCCCATATCCTTCGTGAAGGCGCGCTGCCGCACATCCGCATCGGTGAAATCAAAATTCACGGCCCCCTGTCGGAGCCGCATGGCGGAAAAGAGGAAGTCGCCGTCTTCGGAAAGGAAGGCTTTCAGCCCGATCGCGCGCTCGAGCAATTGTTCGCTTTCGGAAAACTCGCCTACCGCCGTCCTTTGGAGGATCCCGATCGCCGGCGGATCGAAGCGATCTACCGAGAGCGATTGGCCGACGTGGCGACACCACGTCAGGCCGCGCTGGACACTTTAAAGATGATTCTTTGCTCGCCGTCGTTCATCTACCTCAGCGAAATCACAGGAAAAGACGATGCGCTGCTTCGACCTTACGACCTGGCGTCGCGGCTGTCTTATGCTCTCTGGGCGGCACCTCCTGACGAAGAACTCTTCGCCGTCGCAGCCTCGGGTAAATTGACCCAGCCGGACAAGTTGAAGACACAGGCCTTGCGGTTGCTCAATGACCCACGGTCCGAAGAGTTCGTCCGCGGCTTTTTGGACAACTGGTTGCACCTGAGCAGCATCGGAAACCTGCCGCCCCCGCGGAAGGCCGCGGTCGAGTATTACGCGGAAAACCTGCCCGAGTCGATGAAACAGGAGACCCAACGTTTTTTCCGTAACTTGCTTGATCGGAACGGGCCGGTCACCGATTTCCTGGATGCCGACTACACCTTCGTCGACAAGCACCTGGCGACACTGTACGAGTTGCCCGAACGCGAAACCCTGCGGTTGGCCGACGGCTTCCGCAGGGTCAGTGTGGCTGGTAACCCGCAGCGCGGCGGTGTGCTGGGAATGGCCGGCGTCCTGACGGTCAGCGCGAACGGCGTGGAAACCTCGCCGGTCACGCGAGGAGTCTGGGTGTCGGAGAACTTGTTGGGCATCACGCCTCCGCCACCGCCGGACGAAGTGCCGGCGATCGAAGCGGACGTCAGCGGAGCCCAGACGATTCGTGAAAAGCTGGCAAAGCATCGCGAGGACAAAACCTGCTACGTCTGTCATCGAAACATCGATCCGCTCGGCTTCGCCCTGGAAACGTTTGACCCGATCGGCCGTTGGCGTCAGCAATATCCCAAACCCAAGGGCAAAGGTGCGGCGACAAACATCGATGCTTCCGGCGAACTGTCTTCGGGAGAAATGTTCGAGGACTTCGCGGGCTTCAAGCAGGTTTTATTGTCCAGTCGTCGTGAAGTTTTCACCCGCAGTCTGATCGAAAAACTGCTCAGTTACACGACGGGACGGCACATGGAACCGAGCGATCGTTTCGAGATCGATGACATCCTTGCCAGGGTGCAAGCGGATGACCATGGCCTGCGAACGATGGTCATCGAAGTCCTCACCAGTGATATCTTTCGGTCCGGATGATGCTTCGGCGTCCTGTTCGCTGTCCGAGCCCGATGCGAAGCGTCCCTTTTTCATCCCAGGCGCTCGACAAGGCACCAATCTGATCGCCTCTTGATTATTGACCGAGCCCTCCCTGAGGGTTAGTATCGTTACCCCCCTGGGGGCGTTCACGTGTTCTCGCGAATCGGCATCGCGGCAGGGCTTGCCCCATTCATCCTCAAGCAAAGTGATCGAGAGATGCAAACTCCCAGAAATCGCAAACTCCTGCGAGGCTTTGAGCGGCTCGAGGTTCGCAACTTACTTGCCGGGGAACTGATTGCGATCGAACTGGACGTCTCGCAAGACGGACAATCCATTGTCGATGAGGATCGCCGGTTTCGGGTCGACGTCGGTGATCGATTTGAACTGGAGGTCCGCTACGACGACTTGCGATTCGGCCCGGATAAATTGGGTGCCCGGGCCGTGTTCACCGACATCATCACGAACCTTCCCGACGCGTTTCGACCGGTCGTCCACGAACAGCAGACGGTCGTGTTTTCCGAGGACTTGGTGAACACGGATGGCGGCGAACTGGTGGTCGGTCTCGAAAACAGCGATGCCACCGTGACGATCCCGTTCGAGACGCTCGTCGCCGGTATCAGTCCAGCGATCTCGGACGCCGCCGCGGAACTGCTCGGCCTGAGCGAAGATCTTTTTCGAGTCCGCCAGCTTGTGGGTTCACAATTCGGCTTTGGCTTCGATTTTCGAGACGACTCACTGGCTTTTGAAGATATCGCCAACCTGACGTTCGACGCGTCCGGTTTGACCGGCGCAAACGTCGTCGTCGATCGTGTCGAGATCCCGGCATTCGTCGACAAGGATCCGGCCCGGGGGATCAATCCTCAGGCGGCGGTCACCGCCTTCGATGCGAGAAGTTCATCGCTGGACGATCAGGAATTGTACGGATGGTTTACCAGCCTTCGGTACAATCCCATGGATTCATCCGTGTTCAAGGACGTGGGTGGTATCGATCGCGTTGGAATCCCACTCGACCGACGGTTCGCCGCTCAAGGAAAGACATTCACCGGCAACGATATTCATGCGTTTAGCATACGAATGGAAGCCCTCGAGGTTGAATCAAACATTCGTTTCACCGCAGCCCCGGTGGATCCATCCGAGGATGCGTTCATCAATCTTTATCCGTCTGTTTTTGAACTTTTGAGTGTCGACGAAATTCTGTTCGATACGGATGATGATCCGAACATCGCGGGTGATGATCGATTCGCTTTGGTGATCGGTGACTTTGGTGATGCGTCGCCGCCCCCGTATCAGAATCCTGTGAATCGGTTCGACGTCAACGGCGACAACGAGGACGGTTCCGACAGTTCGCTGGCCGGTTTGAATGACTTGAACGAACTGACCCGAGAACTTGCCGAACGAAACGTCAGCGATCCGGTCACCGGCAAACTCCCAGATGATCCGCAGTCCACCGTCACGACCTTTTTTGACGTCAACGGTGACGGGTTTGTCTCCCAGAACGATCTGGACGATTTGAACGCATTTTTGGACGGCTTGTCCCGTTTTGACTTTGGGGATGCCCCGACGTCCGCGCAATCCGGCAGGGCGTCGGATTATCCCACGAGCTTAGCAAACAACGGGGCACGTCACGTCATCGGGGAACTCCGATTGGGATCCGTGGTTGACGAGGAACTTCATGCATCGCCGAATGACGATGCGACGGGCGACGACCTTCATGCCGACGACGACGAAGATGGCGTCCTGGCGATCACGAGCGTTCTGACAAAGACAAGCTCACCCCAGACGGCGAGCTTTGAGATGACTTCCTCGGGTGCCGGCGTGCTCGACGCTTGGATGGACTTCAATTTCGACGGTGATTGGAACGACGAAGGCGAACGCATTTTCTCCGGTGAAGTCGTCAGTGAGGGGATCAACTTGCTGAGTTACAGCGTGCCTGTTTCTGCCGGCGCTGGCGACACCTTTGCTCGATTCCGTTTGACGACCGATGGGATCGCCTTACCGACCGGCGAAGCGGCGAATGGCGAAGTGGAAGATCACCTCGTGACGATCGAAGACGCGAGCTCCAATCCGAGAATTTCAATCGCCGCAGCAAGTGAATCGTCTCTGCTGCGAATCGCTGACGCTTTAGTGGTCCAAACCAACGGCTCAGATATTTTTCGACTTCCCGCCGGGGATGCTCACCAATTGAGCATCAACGGCAAGGCCGGGGACAGCATTTTGACGCTCGATTTTGGCGGAGGAGCCATTGTCCCGCCGGGCGGACTTTTGATCGATGGAGGAGACGGCCGAAACACATTGCGTGTTTCGGGAGCCCAGGCGATCCTTGATTTCAGTTCAAGCGGCGGCGACGCCGCGACACGGTTCGAGACGTTGGATCTGTCTGATCCGGGAGCCGCGACGGTGACCATCGATGCTGCCGCGGTTCGAGCACTCGCGCCGGCGAATGCGAAGTTGCTGGTCGTGGGGCACGAAGCCGGCACGACGAACAACGACAATTTGGTATTCACCGATGAATCGGATTGGCGGATGACGGATCCGAGCGTCCGCGACGGTGTTTTTTTTCAACAGGCCACCAATCTGCTCAGTGGCGAAAGAATCGAAGCCGACGTTCCGAGTCCATGGCAGAACTTGATCCAGGCAAGTGATGTTGACAACAGTGGCGACGTCTCGGCCCGCGACGCAATTTTGATCATCAACGAATTGGGACGGCGTTCCTTTTCGGATCCTGATACCCATCAGATCATCGCTCCATTGGAAGTCGCTAGTTGGCCGGGCAATTACTATGACCAGAATGGCGACGGGCGAATTTCGGCTCTCGATGCGCTTCGGGTCATCAACAGTCTCGAAGTCGAGACGGTCGTCGCGGAAGGAGAGTCTTCGCAAATTCCCCTGGCGAACATCGACGGGGCGCTTACTGAGTGGCCGACCCGAAACGATGACCGGACAATCGATCCGCCCGCAGACGCCGATTCGTCAAAGTTGCGGGCGGATTCGAGGGTCGAACACACGGAATTCGCGGAGCTCCCGATAGACTCCCCCGTTCCACCGACAACGATCGCGAAAGATTCGGTCGATTCTGTGTTGAGCAGCCGTTTATCGCTTGATTGGATGCACATCGAAGACTGGCGTGCTCCCCAAAAATTGGTCCATGCGATATGAGAGTTGATCGGCCGATGGTGGCCTCGGAGACTCTCGAGATGACGAAACAGCGAAAACGACGAAAGCCCGAGTCGTGGGAAGGCTCCTCCGGCGGCTCACTCATCGCTGCGCCGTCTTTCGGCGGCTTCTCGTGTCGGCGAAGACTTTGCTGTCGACGGCGTGGTCGATCGTCTGCATCGATCCGCCGCACATGACCACGTTCAAACCGGCCGGGTGCGCCGACCCGAAGCGTTCGATGCCGTCCACGCGGCCGTCGTACAGCGGCGGGTGTTCGGCCTACACGATCGGCATCTTTCACTCAACGGTGTACCGGCGAGTACTCAAACAAGTCCAGATAACGTGCTGCGGCCGCTACCGAATTGATCGGTCTCCAGCCCCATGTGTTGCAGCGCGGTGACCCACAGATTGCACAGCGGTGGTGGATCGTCAGGATCGTAGGCGAGATGCTGACCGTGTCTGAGTCCTCCACCGGCGACCAGCAGCGGCAAATTCGTAGCACTGTGACTGGACGCGTTACCCATCGCGGCACCCATCACGGAAAACGTGTCGTCTAGAAGACGCGAGCCCCCTGCGTCGGTTTCGTTCATGCGGGAAAGATAGCCTCCCCACTGACGCAGCAGATCACGCTCCAGAACGGCCAAATGCTCAATCTTTTCGGAATCCTGGCCGTGATGGCTGAGATTGTGATAGGCGAAACTCGCCCCCGGTTGCGAGGGCGCCTTGCTACTGCCCACATAGTAGAGCGTTACGATCCGGGTCAGGTCGGCTTGCATGGCCAATCGGGCGACTTCTAACAACAGACCGAATCGAACAATGTCTTCGCCGGGAGCCGGATCGTGGATGACGGAGACGTCGACCTCGGGCTTTGGCTCGCTGACGTAGCCCTCGATGCGGACCATCCGCTGCTCCAATTCGCGCACGCTGGTGAAGTACTGGTCCAATTTGTCTCGATCGACCGGACCGACGGAGCGACGCAGCTTCGTCGCTTGGCCGGCAATCCGATCGAGTATCGACTGCCCTTCTTGGATTCGCGTGATCTCGTCGGCAATCTCGGCTTCGGTGCCGTTGATGAACAATTTCGCAAACGCCCGCTCCGGACTGGTTTCCGGCGGAAGTGCCACGCCGTGGCGGTTGTAACTGCAACTGTACGCGGGGCTGGTGGAGAAGTTCAACGCCGGATAACGCGTCGCGTGTCCGATCGATTCGGCCGCCAATTGATCGATCGAGATCGTGTTGCGGAACGACGACGAATTGGGATGTGCCGCGCCGGTGAAGAACGACTTGTCCGAAGCATGTCCGTCGCGAACGTCGGGATGGTTGAGTCCCGAGATAATCGTGAAGTCTTGCCGATGCCGCTGAAGCAGTTCCAGATAGGGCGACGGCGTGTAGTCGAAACCCTCGTCACTGGGAAACAGCAACGGCGTGTGGAAACTGAAGTAATTCAGCACCCCAAGGAAGCGTTTGGGCTGAGAGATCTCCGCTGCCAAAGCGGGTTGCATGCAGTCGAGCCAAGGTAATGCGATGGATACCCCGGAACCGCGGAGTAACGTTCGGCGACGGACTCGACGCTTGAGAATCGATTTCATGGAAGCCTCTTGGTCATTTCATTTGAAAGATTCGACTTTGGATCACCGCGTGCACCAAATCACGAAGTCCATATTCGCTCGCCTCGCTCGTCGAGAGAATCTGTTGGATGACTTCGCGATCGGCAAATTGAGGGGTCGCGCCGGTCAAATGCGTGACGAGCTTTTCCACCATGCAGCTGGCGAGCTGCCGGGTGTCCTCGAGCATCAGCCCTTTGAATTCGTCAATGTCCTCAAAACGACGCCCATCAGCCAGCGTGTAATGCGATTCGACGGACGGTCCATCGATATAGTACCGCACGTCGCTGCCCGCATTCTTGACGACTTTGTCGGCGGCACTCTCGGGGATCGCCCGATAGTGGCTGCGCCAGCGTCCGGTCACGTCGTAATTCTCCAAGGCGAAACCGGGTGGATCCAGTTTGGCATGACATCCGGCACACGCGGATTGGTTGCGATGCTTGTCAAGCTGTTCGCGGATGGTGGTGGCGCCACGAATGTCGGGCTCTACCGCCGGAACGTTACTGGGCGGTGGATCCGGCGGTGTGCCCAGTATCCGTTCAAGGAAGTAGGCTCCGCGAACGATCGGAGAAGTGTTGGTGCCGTTGGCGCTGACCTTCAATACGGCTCCCTGTGTGATGAACCCGCCTCGGCGGGAGTCGGCCGGCAGCGGAACCTTGATCAAACGCTCCTCTTCTGATCTCAATCGGCCGTCGTCCGTCAGGTGGCCGGACAACGTCTTCCTGAATGCCTCGGTCAGCCCGTAGTGCTCCGCCAAGCGATCGTTCAGGATCGCAAAATCGCTATCGATCACGTTGGCGACGGAGAGATTTTTGCTGAGCATCTCGGCAAAGAACGCCTCCGACTCGGCGACCATGCTGGCTTGCAAATAACTGTCGAACTCGGGATAGAGTTTTAGGTCGGGTTGCGTGAAATCGATGTCACGCAGATTGAGCCAACTGTCGAGAAACTGTCGATGAAATCGCTTGGCCTTGGGCGACCGCAGCATCCGTTCGGTTTGAGCTCGCAAGACTTGAGGTTCGTGAAGTTGACCACGTTCGGCCAGTCCATTCAGTTCCGCATCGGGAAGACTGGCCCACAGTCCATAGCTCAACCGCGCCGCCAATGCGTGGTCGCTCAGCCGCCCCGGCGACTCCTGCAGAAATAGAAAGCTGGGGGAAGCGAGCGCCATTTTGTACGCCGCACGCAGCGCTTGGTCGAACGCCCTGCCCCGGTCAAGTTGCTCGATGAAGAGTTGTAGGTGTGAGTCGATTTCGGCATCCGTAACGGGCCGGCGAAAAATGATAGGCAACACTTTGGTGAGTAATCGTTTCGCATCCCCGACGGGTTCGTCGGATACGACACGCATGTCCGTCGTCGGTCGCGCCGGATCGCTCGGCGCAAGGGGCAGGTCACCGTACAACAATCGATGCCCCTTGGGTGGCCAGTCGCCCTCGTAAAGTGGTCCTTCAATCTCGATCCAGTCGACCACGACGCACATTCCGGACTGCATCCCACGTTCGTCGGGACTCGTCGGAATCACCCGATGAGGCGCGATCGAGAAAGTGTGACCCCGAGGCACCCGAGCTTCGTAAACGAACTCACGGTACTGATCAGCGGAAAGCTCGAAAAAAGCGGGATTTCCGGCCCGACCGTCTTTTAATTGCGAGGCCACACCGACACGGGAGATGATGTGGCGATCATGGGCCAGGATCTCCTCCTTCGACTTGCCTTTGCGTTGCATCATTGCGCGAGCGCGGACTCGGAACTTGTAGCGGGCGTCTACCAGGGGTGGCGTCCACGCTCGCAGCGTTCCGTGCGCGATCGCCCCGCCACCGGAAACGATGGCGAGGTTTCCGTCGGGTGCGTTGACCCACTGACTGTTTTGAAATCCATGGTTGTAATCATGCCAAGTTTCCTCGAAGTCGGTTCGGATCTTGGTCGTCGGAGCCTCCAGAGTCGTAGCGGTCGCTTCCCGTAATGCGATGTCCGCGGCTTCCAGATAGCGTTCCAAATGAGCGACGGAGAGGTTCAGGGCTTCGCCGACGTTGTCAAAACCGTGCTCGGTTCCGTCTGCCGGTAGCAACTCCCGCAGCGCCGTATCCACCCCCAATAAGTCGTGGAGCGTGTTGGCATATTCGACGCGATTGAGCCGACGATAGACCACACGTCCGCGCTGGTTCTGTCGGTCCAGCGAAACGTCTTGAAGTCGTTGACCGAGAACGCGATGGAAGCGTGCTTGCGATTCCTCGTCGGGACGATCCTCGCTGCTCGGTGGCATCTCGCCGCGATCGACTTTGTCCAGGATGCGAACCCACCGGCGAAAGTTGTCCGAATCGTGGGGAGACCATTTCAGTGACACCAGATCGAGGCCGCCTTCGCTGGTGTCGCTATCGTGGCAGTCGACGCAGTGAGTCTCGAAGAAACCTGCAAGCTTCGTTGGGTGGTCGTTTGCCAGGGCTGACGTCACAAGGCACAACGACAGGGCGATGCAGCGAAGCAGACTCCGGTGCAATACGGTGCCGCGAGTCGTCATGGCGAGACCTTTCGCGCGAGTCGAAAACCCGTGTCGGGGTACCAGCGATCGGGACTGGCGTTGGAACGGACCGTCGACTGCAGTTTTTGCCAGGTGTGGGCAGCCGCCCCGCCGCGAATCACACGTTTTGTGTCGTAGATCAAATCTTCGGTCCATTCCCAGACGTTGCCGCCCATGTCCATCGCGCCGCATGGGCTACGGGCGCCTGGATAGGAACCCACAGGAACAATGCCACTGAACTTGCGCGAAAATGCGGCCGCGTTTGGAAACAACGATCCTGGGGTCGTTTCGGTCGGCCGCTCCATCGTCGACATGGGGTAACGCCAATAGTCGCCCGGCGGCCCACCCTCGGATTCGGGTTGATGGTAAGCGGCTTTGTACCATTCGTTTTCGCTGGGTAGCCAGACGCTGGCGTCAGGCGATCGTTTGGCGTGCAATCCGTCGCTCATTCGATAGACGCCGTCTTCGGTGTTGCCATCGCCGCGGCCGTTGTGAATCCAATTCGCGTATCGCATCGCGCTGTAACAGCTGACAAAAATGACCGGCCGGTTTTCCCAGTCTGGGACAGCCGAATAAATCCACTTCCCTGAGGATCCCTCGCGGAGAATGCACTGCGGCACGTCCTTTCGAATTCCGCCCTGGCCAAGATCGGTGATCACGTGCTCTCCCATGGCACGTTGCCAGAGCTGGTGAGGATCGTCCCGTGACGCCACCGCGTTCAAGAAGTCCGTGTACTCGGCCACCGTGACTTCGAACTTCATGATCTGAAACTCATCATCGACCGCGCCGAAACCCGTCACGTCAGACGCGTTTCCCGGGTGGCCCACCGTGACCCAGGATTCGTCGCCGCATCGTTCGTCGGACCGAGCGACCGCGGGCATTTGCGCAACCGCGGAAAACAAGAAGATCGCCAGCATTTCGACGGCGCAGCGCGCCCACCAAGGTCGGGCGCGCTGCGCCGTCGGAGGATCCTTGCGCGAAGGGATGAGATGCGGCATCGGCGACGGTTCGCGTGAGGACCGGATTGCGGGGATGTCGGCAGGGAGGCTGACCAAAGACAATGAAGTATAAACAGTTTTTGGCCGGCCAACCTGCCGCGGCAGGTTTCACCCCGGATGCTCCTGTAGCGTTATCCGGGGGATCCGCCCGGAAAACGCAAGATTCAGGACGCCGATCGCGAAGCTCAATATTTCTCGGCAAACTCTTTCCCAAACTACAACGCGTCCCGATTGAACCGAGCGACAAAAAAGGGGTCAGAGAAAAAAAGGGGTCAGGAGCCGTTTCGGCTTGTCGGTGCTCTGGTCACCCTCGTTGTCGGCCTGGCAGCCTGGTTCAGCAGTTCGGCTTGGACCCTCTGCACAAAACGGGGCAAGGCCTCGGCGACCGCCCGTGAGACCTTGTCGCCCGCGTCGCCGGTGGTGATTTCCATCGACCACAGGACGACCAGCGGTGGCAGACGCCCCAGACGCTCGGCCAGTTGAAGCGATGCCGAAAGCGAAAAGTCGTGCGTCCCTGACCAAGTCGCCCTGTCCAGTTCGGCCATCGGCCACTCCCAACGTCGCGTCTGCCCGGGACGTCCCATGCCTCGGCAGCCGTCGCACAGAACCAATCGTCGGATTCCGTTGATCCAGTCCAGCGTCTGAATCGGCGACTTGGCTTTTTCGATCCGCACGTCAAGCGAGCCAGCCCCACGGGCTCGCACATGCCCGCGAAGCTGATCGGCCACCTTCCAGCCGACCACGTCGTCGCCGTGCGGGCTGCCGATACCGACGAACAAGGTCTCGGTTGAACTCATGTTCGGTCGATCTTCAGCTTCAAGAAGTGTGTCGAGCAGCTGATGCACGGATCGTAACATCGCACCAAGTTTTCGCATTGTCGCGCGGTGGTCGCGTCGTCGTCTGTCAAGATTTGCGAGACCCAACGGCGCAAGTCGGCTTCGATTTGAGCTTGGTTCTGGGATGTCGGTGGGATGATTTTCGCCTGGAGAATCTTTCCGTCATCGTCGATGCGATAGCGATGGTAAAGCAAACCGCGTGGAGCTTCGGTCGCCGCGCATCCTTGCCCGCTTTGACGTACGTAATCGATCCGGTTGGGCTTGGCGGGCTGATACCCGCGTAAGATCGCCAGGGCTTCCTCGAACGCGTGGACCAATTCCAGACTTCTTGCCACGATCCCCTGGAACGGGTTGAAGCACGGCCAAGTGATGCCGACGTCGTCCGCCAGTCGCTTGGCTTGCGGCGATAAGCGATCGGTGTTCAATCCGACGCGGGCGAGTGGACCGAGAAAATAGGGCTGTCCGGTTTTTTTGCGATGGCAGTGCAAGGCGGTCGAGTGGGGAACCTGGCGTTCCTCGAACTCGCTCTCGAAATCGGTCACGTCGATCGACTCCCCGTCGCTAGTCACGATGCGTCCCTCGTTCATCGGATACTCGTCGTCGTGCGATAGGGCGACGAGCTGGTAGTCGGCCGAGAATTCGGGGAATTCGAACCCGGCGACCCACCGAGTCGTTTCGATCGCCGCTTGCAAACACCATTCGAAATCCGGAATCAGTCGCTGCATCGTTTCACGTTCCGGGCAACGAAAAAAACCGCCGACGGTGACGTTGATCGGATGGATCGCTCGACCGCCGATGGCTTCCAAAAGCTGGTTGCCGTGCTTCTTCATTCGCAAGCCGCGGTTCACTTCCTCCGGGTACTCGGTAACCATGTCCAGGCCGTTGTCATAGCCGAGAAAATCGGGCGAGTTGAGCAAGAAGACATGCAGGGCGTGACTTTGAATCCATTCCCCGCAGTACAGCAAACGTCGCATGGCACGGATCTCGGGAGCAACGCGGATATCGAGTGCCGCTTCGAGCGCGTGAATGCTGCTCATCTGATAAGCCACCGGACAGATGCCGCAAATCCGAGCCGTGATGTCGGGGGCGTCTTCGAGAGGGCGGCCGCGCAGCAGGCCTTCGAACATTCGCGGCGGTTCGTAAATCTCCAGCCGAAGTTCCTCGACGGCCCGGTCGCGCAGTCTGACGTACAAACCGCCTTCGCCCTCGACTCGCGTCATCGCGTCGATGCGGATCGTCCGTTCGGTCATTCCTCGGTCCCCAATGACGCTCCCAGGCGGTCGCTTTCGACACGAAACTCCGGTGCGTAGCCGTTGAAACTGCGTAGCCGTTGGATGATCTGTTCACGCGGCATTCCGTCGTCGGCAAGCCGGTTCGTGATGCTGACCAAATTCGGTTGCGCCGACGGTCCGTAACATCCGTAGCAGCCGCGATGGAACGAAGGGCAAATCGCGTCGCATCCCGCTTGGGTCACGGGCCCCAGGCAGGGTGTCCCGTGGGCGACCATCACACACACCGTCCCGCGTCGTTTGCAGTCCAGACAAACGCAATGTACCGGAGTTCGCGGTCGCCGATCGGCCAACAGTGATCCGATGACTTCGACCAGTTGATACTGATTAATCGGGCAACCACGCAATTCAAAATCGACACTCACATGATCCGCGATCGCGGTCGACGTCGCGAGCGTCTCGATCATCTGCGGCGAAGCGTAGACGGCTTGCACGAATTCGTCGCAGTCGGCCCAATTGCGGAGCGCCTGGATCCCGCCGGCGGTCGCACAAGCACCGATCGTGATCAGAAACTTCGAATCACGTCGAATTTGACGAATGCGATCGACGTCCCGCGGCGTGGAGATCGAACCTTCGACCAACGCGATGTCGTAGGGTCCGGGCGAAATCTTGCTGGTCGCTTCCAAAAAGTAGGCGATGTCGACGGCTCCGGCCAGCTCGAGCAAATGGTCCTCCGCAGCCAACAAGGAAAGCTGGCAGCCATCACAGGACGCGAATTTGAAAACACCGAGACTCGGTTGGCCGTGCATCACAACGCCTCGATGTCGATAAAGGACGAGACTTGATCATAACGAAAGACAGGCCCCTCTTTGCAAACGAAGACCGGTCCGAGTTGACAATGCCCACACAACCCGACGCCGCATTGCATGTTGCGTTCCATCGAAATCCAGATCTGTCGCGGCGAAAGCCCACGCGAAATCGCGGTCAAAATCGTGAACCGCATCATCACTTCGGGGCCACAACACAACAGGATCGCGTTGCGGGGATCGAACGTGCGGAGTCGTTCCATCAGCGTCGTGACCACGCCGACGTTGCCCAACCAGCCGGGGCGGGAACGATCGACGGTGGTGTGGACGATCAGACCGCGGGAAGTCCAATCCTCGAACTCTTCGTGGTACAAAACCGTGTCGGGAGAGCGTGCCCCGTAAAGCAAGTTCAGTCGACCGAACTGGCATCGATCGTTCAGCAGGGCGTAGATCACGGGTCGTAGCGGAGCCAGGCCGATCCCTCCGGCGACGATGACGACGTCGCGACCGACACACGGCGTCATCGGCCAACTCGTCCCGAACGGGCCTCGCAAACCCAGCGTTTGCCCGACACTCATGCCCGACAGCTTCCGAGTCACGTTGCCCACGGTGCGAACGGTGTGCGTCATCCCGTCGGTCCGCCTCGGATCGTCGCTGATCGAAATCGCGATCTCGCCGTGGCCCGGCAAATACAGCATGTTGAATTGCCCCGGCGCGAACCGAAAGGACCGCTGCAATGCCGCATCACGAAACGCCAAATCGTAGGTGGCCACCGAGTCGATTTCACGCCGGATGTCACGGATGACAACAGGATGAGTTTGCCAAGGATCGGCGACGCGGCGATCTTGTGACAACGGCGAGGCAAGCGAATTCATGGGGACTCTCCACGAATGGCCGCGACTTCCTCGGTCAAATCAATGCCGACCGGGCACCACGTGATGCAGCGGCCACAACCGACACAGCCTGACGTGTCAAACTGATCGATCCATGAGGCAAGCTTGTGCGTCAGCCATTGTCGATAGCGGGAGCGAACGCTGTCCCGCACGTTTCCACCGTTGATGTAGCTGAAGTCGACATTGAAACAGGAATCCCAACGGCGCTCCCGTCGGACGTGCTCACCTCGTAGATCACTGACCTCGGTCACGCTGCTGCAAAAACAGGTCGGGCAAACCATGGTGCAGTTCGCACACGACAAGCATCGCTCGGCGACCGTTTCCCAGTGGGGATGCGTCAGGTTGGTCAGGAGAGTGTCGCGAATGTCGGTCGTATCGAGTTTGCGAGTGATTTGCGTGACCGCTTGCTGTCGGGCGTGTTGCGCCGATTGCAGTTGTTCGATCGTGACCTCTTCGGTGGTAAGCGCCGCGGTGATCTCGGCACCCTCAGCGGTCGCCGATTCCAACACGAAACCGTCGGACAGTTCCGTGAGCGCCAAATCAAACCCGCTGGTGCATTCAGGCCCGGATTCCATCGACGTGCAAAAACACGTCGACGCGGCTTGCGTACAGTTGACCGCGATGATCAGCGCCGAACCGCGTCGGGCATGATAGATCGGATCGACGTAGGCTCCCGACATGAACACGCGGTCTTGCACACGCATCGCCGCCAACTCACACGCCCGCACGCCGAGGAAAGCGTACTTGGGCGGGTCGTCCGGGACGGTGGTGAATTGCCAACCTTCGTCCGTGCTTTCGGCTTTCTCAAGAACCGTGTGGGGCGGGAACAGGAACGCCTTCCACGAATGCGATCCGACATTGAAACCGAACCACACGTCGCAGGATCGCCGCTCGACCCGATACTTTCCCGGCGTTTGTTCGTCGGCCCAGCCGCGGGGCAATTCCTCGACGGATCGTAATTCGGCATAGACGATCGCGTTTTGTTGGATCGTTGGACCGATGACCGTGTATCCGCGTTGTCGGAGCAGCGCGAAGATTTCCCCAAACTTTTCTTTGTTCACGAATCTTGGTTCGTGGCGTGTGTCATGGACTGTCGTCATACATCACCGATGGGATCACGATCCAGCCGAGACGCGCTCGGTGGAGTCTCTGCAAAAAGATCCAGCAATTGCAATCGTGTCGCAACCAACCGCTTGGAGAGTCCGTCCGCCACGGAACGCATCAACCGATATCCGAATTCGTGATCCGTTTCGCTCAGTTCTTGAAGCTTTTCGGCCGGGGCGCGGACGACCTCCACGTCGTCAACGGCGATCGCACTGGCGGTCATCCGTCCCTCCCCCAGAAGCGCCGACCAACCGGCCATCTCACCCGGCCCGACGGTCATGATCCTTACCGCGCCGCGACGGGGAACATTCATCTCCAACGCCAAACGGCCACGCCTGACAAGCAACAAATCGTCGCCCCGCTGACCTTCACGAAACACGATGGAACCGCCGGCGAAAAATTGAAGCGATGAAACCGCGGCTATTTGTCTCAGCATTTCGTCGGACAGCCAAACGGAGAACCGCAGTTCCGAGAGCACGAATTTGAGTTGATCTGTTTCCATGGCTTCCACGGCCGAGCGGCGTTCGGCTTGATCGGGCGGACGGATTCCCAAACGACGTCTGGTGGTGCAAGTGGTGTTCCGTCTTGCAAGCGGCTGGCCGGTGACGTTCGATCGTCCCGCTGATCGGTCCGTTTTTGCGACGCCGAAGGGGAGCGACTCGTTGATCGGGACGCGCGTGAACGGGCTGCACTTGGAACGCGGATTGCGGCGTCCCCGCCGTGCCCCGTTAATCTCCCGAATGCGGACTCCACATGGCTACTGAATTGTCAGTCGACTACCTTGGCCTGAAGCTGTCTTCACCGGTCATCGTCGGCTCTTGTCCGCTGACAATTTCTCCCGAACCGGTTCGTCAGTTTGTGGCCGCCGGTGCCGGCGCTGTCGCATTGCCGTCGATTTTGCAAGAACAAATCGTTCACCGGCAACTCAAGTCCCGGGATCCGATCGACGCGATCGAGCGAAGCGGCTACCAGCCCCGACAAGACACCTACAACGGCGGCGCTGATGGTTACTTGACCAGCATTTGCGAGTTGAAACAGCAAGAGTCGATTCCGATCATTGCCAGCATCAACGGCGGTTCGAGCGGCGAGCTGTTGGAGTACGCCAAGCAAATCGAAGCCAGCGGAGCCGATGCTTTGGAGCTGAATTGGCAACCCGTGATCACCGATCCCGATGAACCGGCCGCTCACATCGAACTGCGACTGTGCGAACTCGTGCACGGTTTATGTGCGAATGTGTCAATCCCAGTCGCGGTGAAGCTGAATCATCGTTTCACCAACCTTGCCAGCATCGCCCACCAACTGAAGGATGCGGGAGCCAAAGGCATCGTTCTGTTCACTCACGTTCCCCGATGGGACGTCAGCATCGACCGCATGCATTGGACGGTCCGATGGGAACTCTCGCCGATCGATTCGCTGGGCGGGATCCTGGAAGGCATCGTGCGGGCTCGCACCAACGGTTTGGGGATATCGATCGCCGCCAGCGGTGGAGTGCGCACCGCCGAGGACGCGATCAAGTCGATGATCGCCGGGGCCGACGTCGTGATGGTGACTTCGGAAGTCTATCGCACGGGCCCCGAAGCCATCCAGAACATCGTCCAGGGGATTTCTCTGTTTCTGGACACCGGTCACTACGATTCTCTTCGCGGGTTCCAGCAAGCAAGACCGTCGGTCGAACTGGGGCCGGAGCGTTTGATGCGGATGGAGTACGTCGATCCGCTGACGTGTTCCCACCATTACTACGATCCGACGCCGACCACCGCGAACAAAAGCGGTGACAGCTATGGGCATCAGGACGGGTAACGAGTCCGTCTCGCCCGTCCGGTGACGACGACTCCCGAGGTACCGATTGCTTTCCGCTGCGACCCTTTGGCCGCGCCGACTGCCCTCCGTTGGCATGATCGTTGCAAACTTCGGTGGAGTGACTTGCATCGATCGGACCACCAGCACACGATCACTCCCGTGCACCGATTTCTTACTCATTTTTTTTTCTACGCGATTGTTTCGGCGACATGCCGACCTGGTGTTGCCGAGGAACATCAGGGGCCGAAGGAGGACACCCATGAGGTATGCATGGAGGTCTTTGTCCGCAGCGATCGAGCTTCGGCGGAAACGGTCGAGCGTTATGTTCAAGACTTGACCAAACGCACCGCCGGCCTGAAAGTCGTGGTTCATGATGTCGTCAAGCAGCGTGACCAACTCGCACGGCTTTATGAGCTCAGCAAAAAATCAGGTCGCGACAAGCCCAGTATTCCGGCGTTTCACTGTTGCGATCGTCTGTATTTCGGTTTTACGAGCGGCGCGGAGACCGGCCCAAAGATCGAAGCGTTGTGGACGGTCGATGTGTACACGCGGTCGACCTGCCCACGGTGCCATGACGCGAAAAAGTTCTTGTGGCGACTTCAACAGCGATGGCCCGCGATTCGATTTCGAATGCACGACGTGGACGATGATCCGGCCGCGCGGGCGCGGTGGGAAGCGTTGTGTCGTGGCGGTGGCAGCGTCCCCGGTCTGCCGACGTTCGACTTCGCCGGGCACGTCATCATCGGTTACCAGGGCGATGAAATCACCGGACGACAAATCGAACAATTGCTGGAACGTTGCGAGTGCCGTTCGAAGGCGAACAGCGCTCCGCCCGGCACGATGCTCCGCTTCCTGGGTGCTTCCATGCAAAGCGAGGACTTTGATCTCGAATTGCCCGAGGAAGCCGGCGAGGAAGAAATGGGAGTCGCGACGATTCCCGCGGAAACACAGTCAGGCACCGAGGCGGTTGAGAGCATCAAAGTGCCCGTTTTTGGCAGGCTGCGGGTGGACGAACTCGGGTTGCCGCTTTTCACGCTCGCCGTAGGCTTGGTCGACGGATTCAACCCTTGTGCGATGTGGGTGTTGGTGTTTCTGCTGTCGGTGTTGGTCAATGTCAAAGACCGTCGCAAGATTGTCTTGATCGCGGGCACTTTTGTCGTCGTCAGCGGGTTGGCTTACTTTGCCTTCATGGCTGCGTGGTTAAATCTTTTCTTGTTGATCGGCATTGCCAGGCCGGTCCAAATCATTCTGGGTTTGGTCGCACTGTTCATCGGCGTCGTGAACGTGAAAGACTTCTTCGCTTTCAAAAAAGGCATCTCGCTTTCGATTCCGGAAAGTCAGAAACCGGGACTGTACCGGCGAGTGAGAAAAATTGTCGAAGCGAAATATCTGGGCGTTGCCCTGGGCGGCGCGATCATGTTGGCCATTGTCGTGAACTTGGTCGAATTATTATGCACCGCGGGGTTGCCGGCGTTGTACACGCAAGTTCTGACGCTTCAGCAGTTGCCGACTTGGCAGAATTATGTTTATTTGGCGCTTTACATCGCCGCGTACATGTTGGACGACGCCATCTTGCTGTCCATCGTGGTGGTGACGCTTTCGCATCGTAAATTGCAAGAACGCGAGGGCCGCTGGCTGAAATTGATCAGCGGCATCGTCATCCTGTTGCTGGGTGTCACGATGATCTTTTTCCCGTCTTGGTTGGCCTAAGCGGATCATCAACGCGATCCGCCGTTCCGGCGTTCATTGTGGAACCTCACGCCCAAAGGCGGCGAGATTGGGTAGACGCATCTCGTTGTATTCAGCTAAAGAACCGAGGCCCGCTGGGGAACTGTCCGTTCAGGGCGCGGTATCGGCCAACGGTTGACGTCGTGTGATCTTGCAGGCCGACGCCCGCCGTCGTTTCGTGACCGAATCGAATAGGCGGGCCGTGTTACCCTGTCAATTCGGACGATAGTTTTCTAGGATCTGGCAAAAGTCCCTTTCTCTTTCAGGATCCGTTCCGCGTGCCCATCGTTCATCCGAGCATCAAAAGTAAGCGTTTGAGCGAGTCGGTTTATGAACAGATTACGCAGATGATCGTTAGCGGAGAGTTGGAATCGGGCCAGGCGGTTAGCGAATCCGAGCTGTCTCGCCGACTCGAAGTGAGTCGCACGCCGATCCACGAAGCGGTCGGGCAACTGGTCAAAGACGGATTGGTCATCCAAGAGCGAAACCGCCGGCCGGTGGTCGCCTCGTTCAGCACCGATGACATTTTTGACGTGTACGAAATGAGGCGTATCCTGGAAACCGAAGCTGCGGCGAAGGCGGCGTCGCGGATCGACAAATTTACTTTATCGCGGCTGGACGACGCGGCGAAAAAATTCACGTCGGCCAAGGGGAAGCAGGCGACCATTCGTCGCTGGGTCGAATTCGACGACCAATTCCACACCGCCATCGCCGCCGCCTGCGGGAGTTCACGTCTGGAGGCTGACATCGAGCGTTACCGTTTGATGCACCGGGTCTTTAATCGAACGCATGATGACCCCAGCGTTTTGGATCAAGCGTACGAGGAACACGAACGGATTCTCAAGGCGTTGCGGGAACGCGACGAACGGGCGGCACGCAAGGCGATGAATGATCACATCGCGGAATGGCAGCGGTTCTTCGTCAAGCACCTCGCTTCACGCTAGACAATTGCATTGATCACGCCATCGGCCTCGCCGCCTTGGAAATCAGGGGGCACGGGGACGTTCATGAAACCGAACAGACTTTGCCAAAGGTTGCCGAGGTAATCATCGTTCCGGATGATGTGGCCTTGATGCTTGACGCCGATGCCGCGTCCGCCGCACAGCACCGCGGGCACTCGCTGCGATGCAGTTCCAATCGTTGCCGCACGGTCAGCCGGTTTCCCATCGTGTTGGGTTGAATCTCACCCGCGTTGGGCGGCGGGTTGCCCGGCGGATCCCCGAACAGTCGCGTCTTGACCCATGCCGCACGTCGCACCGGCAGCGTTCGTGTGCCAGCCGGCGAGAATTCGGATTCGATAGTAGCCATCCTGATTGGTGACTTCGCCAAACGTGGTCCCGCCCAACCGACCCCAGGGGTTG
>CAYVRC010000070.1:0-27421 GCA_964453205.1 uncultured Pirellulaceae bacterium
CCAACCCTTGTTCCAACTGGGTGGCGGTGGCCGATCCGCCGCGTCTCCCTCGGGCATGCCGTCGTCGATCCAGCGGGCGATTAAATCACGAGCCTCACCGGGCAGGCGGCGTTCGCCGACGAAGTGACCGAATTCGGGGTCGGCGTGCCACGGGGGCATGCGTCCTTGGTCGATCACTTCCAACATCATATCGCCCCAACCGACGACTTCGTCGTAGTCGCTCAATTCGAACGGCCCGATTTCTCCCGGACGATGGCATTCGACGCAGTGCTCGTTCAACAGTGGAGCGATGTCGCGATGAAAGGTCACCGAAAATTGGTCCGGCAACGGGCCGGACGATTTGTCTCGGCGCGGAACACGGGTGATCAAACAACCGACCGCTTCGGTGCGAGATTGGGGCGCCGGTTTCCCCGACAGCAACGCGTCGATCGAATCCCGCAGATCATGCCGGGTCGGCGTGGCTCTCGCGATTCCCGGTTGATACTGATCGTCGATTCGCCCTCGATAACGAACCGATCCCAGCGGGTCGACGATGAAAACCTCGGTGATTCGCGTCGCGTCGAAGGCCGCCACGATCGATTGGTCGGCGTCTTTGGCGATCGGGAATCTCACCTGATGGTCTTTGGCGTAACGGGCGATGTCGCCGGGTGAATCCTGTGTGTTGCTGTTGACGCCGACGAAGGAGATACCGGCGGATGCATATTTGTCGGCCAATCGCTGTAATCTGGCCCCGTACAGTTTCGCCAACGGACACTCGGTGCCGAGAAAACAGACAACGGTCCAGCTCCCCGTGCCGACTTCGATGATCCGGCCGTCCGGGTCACGCAGCGTCAGATCTTCCCAGAAGATTACCTCAGCGGCGTTCGCGAAATTCAGAGGCACCGACAGGATCAGGCCCAGAAAAAGCGCCGTCGGCAATGCGTATCGCGGCATTCGTGAATCTCCGTCGCAAGTCTTGAGGGCCATCCGGGGCGATCCCGGCTTGGCGGTTCGCCGTTCATTCTGTTGCCCCTGCTTTCCGAGCAGTACCCCAGGCGGGATTCGAACCCACGACCTACGCTTTAGGAAAGCGTTGCTCTATCCAACTGAGCTACTGGGGCAAACCGCCCGCGGTCGGTTTCGCAACGACCAACGGCGGCCACGTCACTCAGGGAAGACTTTGGCGAATCGCCGCGGCGACGCGTTGTGCCAGTTTCTTGCTGCCCTCGGGAGTGTAGTGGACGTTGGCCGCACGTTGCAGGCCCGCGATCGGCGGCTTGCCGGCGTAATCGTGCATCGGGTCGGTCGTGATGTCGCCGGCCGCGTCGATGACCTCGGCGGCCAGTTGGTTGTAGAACACCGCATCGTCGGCGATCCGGCCTTTGCTGCCCGGCGGTACCGGCGTGGTTTGACGCCAAATCAGTTTCGCGTCGGTCTTTTTCAATTCGTCGACAATCCGTGTCAGGTTCTGGACGTATTCCGCCGGCGGCACCTGTTTGCTATTCGCCGGATCATCGGGGTCGGCCAAGTTCTTTCCGTCCGGCGACATGTATTTCAAATCGTGCAATCCGAAGTTGAAATGGATCACCGCCCAGCGTCGATCGCCGAGCCAGTCTTTCAGATTTTCGACGCCGTTGGTCGTCGGTCCACAATTCGTCGGCGGGCGAAAGACGTTGGCGACGCCGGCCAATTCGTCACGCACCGCCGCGGTGTAACCGATCGAGATCGAATCGCCGATCAGCAGGACGTGGGGAAGTTTGGCGTCGATCTCGGTTGGCTTTGCCAGTTCGCGAACCGACTGCGCCATGGCGGACGGGTGTCCGGCGATGACGAGACAAGCGAGGCTGAACAAAACAACGATGACGGTTAGACTGCGGGAGCGGGGGATCACGGATGGTGGTTCCTTGGATCAACGGTGGCGGGTGTCGGGTGTCGGGTGGGCTCGGGCTTTTCTTTTTATTTTCAGGTCACGTCGGTGACGCAGTCAGTTTACCGGATTTTAGACGCTTCGCTGAATCGCGTCGGCGAAGGCCTGCGGACGATCGAGGAGTACGCGCGTTTTGTGATCGATCACGCCTCCTTTTCGGCGAGGACCAAACGACTGCGGCACGACGTCACGGCGACGGCGGCGTTGCTTTCGCGATTTGACCTGATTTCCGCCCGCGACACCGGCGGTGACGTGGGCGTGTCGCTATCGACGCCCGGCGAGTCACGGCGGAACGACATGATCGACGTCTTGGCCGCGGCGATCGGGCGAACGGGCCAATCGATGCGGTGCCTGGAGGAATACGGCAAGACCATCGATACCGACTTCGCCGCGGAGATCGAAAAGCTCCGTTACCGGTTTTACACCTTGGCGGCCGATTTGGAACGAGTCGCCCGGTCCGGGGCCGGCGGGCAAGGCGTCCGCCGCCGACGTCGCATGGACCGAGGTTTCCTGTACGTTCTGATCGACGCGATGGAAAGCGACGAGGCACTGGCCGCCCGAATTCGTGCTTTGGCCGCGGCGGGAGTCGATCTGTTTCAGCTTCGTGATCGCGGCGTCGAAGATCGAATTTTGTTTCAGCGGTCCCTCGTCGCCGGTCGTGTGTGCCGCGACACCGACACGCTATTCATCGTCAACGATCGGGCGGACATCGCGGCGGCCGCCGATGCCGACGGGGTTCATGTCGGGCAAGAAGAATTGCCGGCCGCCGCGGCGCGAAAGGTCATCGGGCCGGATCGGCTGCTGGGAATCTCGACGCACGATTTGACGCAGGCCACCGAGGCGGTCCGTGACGGAGCCGACTGCATCGGCTGCGGACCCGTGTTCGCGGGGCAGACGAAAACGTTCAGCCGGTACGTCGGGCCCGAAATGATCGGTGAGGTGATGGCGGCCGAGCCGGGCATTCCGGTTTTCGCGATCGGAGGCGTCGGCCTGAACAACGTGGAACAAGTCTTGGCCGTCGGCTGCCACCGCGTCGCCGTGACCGGAGCGATCCGAGACGCCGACGATCCGGCGGCGGCGGCCGATCGACTGAAACGCCTTCTGCGGTCACTCGATTGATTCCCCCCAAGGACCGGCTCCCGCAAGGCACGTCTGCAAACGGCGGATTGTCCGCTACCATTGGACGGCTTGTTTGCTGGGCACCATCAAACGTTGCGGCAAAATCGCAGGACAACCCATGAGATCTGATGATTCCGCCATTCGTTTGGCCAACACCCATGCTTTCGGCTTGACCGATGTCGGGCGAAAGCGAGAGATCAACCAGGATCAATTTCTGATAGCCGAGCTGAACAAGTCGATGCTGGTGTCGTCGACCAGTTTGCCGCTTCATCAGCAATCGCGGCTGTTCGGCAGCGGGCAGGGACAATTATTCTTGGTCGCCGACGGGATGGGCGGACACGCCGCCGGCGAAAAGGCGAGCTCGTTGGCGGTCGACGATTTGGTCTCTCAGCTCCTCAACAGTGTGCATTGGTTCTTCCAGATCGAACACGATTGCGAAGATGACTTCATCGATGACCTGAAGGACTTGTTGCGAAACACGCACCGCCGAATCTTGTCGGAGTCCTCGTCCAACATCGAACAGCACGGCATGGGCACGACGCTGACCATGGCCCATGTGGTCTGGCCGCGGTTGTACGTCGTTCATGCCGGTGACAGTCGTTGCTATCTGATTCGCAACGGCGAGTGTCAACAGTTGACGACCGATCACACCTTGGCGCGAAAGTTGGTCGAATCGGGCGGGCTGCGACCGGAAGATGAGGCGACCAGTCGCTGGAGCAACGTGCTTTGGAACGTCTTGGGCGGCCAGAACGAAGACGGCGAATTGATCGCCGAGGTGCGACGCGCCGATCTGCAAGAAGGCGATGCCCTATTGCTGTGCAGCGACGGGCTTTATCGATACCTGGATTGTCCGAGTTTGGCTGCCGCGGTGAATTCGTCGGCCGATTTGCCCACGATCTGTCGACGTTTGATCGACGCGGCGAACGAAGCCGGCGGCGACGACAACATCACGGTCATCGTGGCCAAGCCGTCGCCGACGAAGTCTGATGAGCAAGTGACTTTGCCGAACGATCGCCGAGACACGCGTGGCCTCGGCAAAGTCGGCCGGGACGCCGTCGCCGAAGACGACACCGACGACACGCTTCCCGGATGAAACAAAGCCTGCAGCATAGCGCGAGGCCGGCGGACCAGGCGGACCAGGCGGACCAGGCGGATCGACCGCGGGTCGGCGGTGGCGATGGCGGTGACGGTTTCGCGACGGACAAACCTGACGCGTCCCGGCCCGTCGGTCGTGAACTGACGCCTCCGGTCGGTTTGATCGCCGGGATCGGTTGCGGCATGGCGGCGGCCGTCTTGTACACGCTTTCGAACATCGCCCTGCGTGATTCGGTCGGCATCAATCCGTTTCTGGTGTCGGCGGTCAAAGCCGCACCGACGGTGATTTGCTTGACGCCTTTCATGGCTTGGATGTTGTTACGCGGCGAGCCGCTTTACACCAGTCTGAAAATGGCACCGCGTTTCATGCTGGTGGCACTGATCGGTCAATTCGTTGGCAACGCGGCGTTCCAGTGGGCGCTGGGCAGCATCGGCTTGGCCGCTTCGGTTCCCATCACGTTGGGAACCTTGTTGATCGGCGGCGCGATCCTGGGCCGAGTGCTGTTGGGGGAACCGGTTCGCGTCCGCTCGATGATCGCGATCGCGGTTCTGATCGTTGCGGTGATCGTGCTGTCGTCGCCGGGGGCTTCTCGGGCACCGACCGATTCCACGGCGCCGATCCCGACGTGGATGGGGGCGTTGTGCGCGGCGGCATCAGGTGCGGCTTACGCCTTGTTCGGGGCGGTCATGCGTCAATCGATGTCGCACGGTTTGTCCGCGCCGTTGACGATGTGGATCAGCGGCATGGTGGGAACGTTGTCCTTGTGGTTGACTGCTTTTTTGACCGTCCGAGCCTCCCAATGGGCCGAGTTGACCGGCGGTCAGTGGCAGACGATGGTGATCGGAGGCGTTTTTAACTTCACCGCGTTCGTCGCACTCGCGCTGGCCCTGAAAGCCTTGCCCGTTGTCGCGGTGAACCTGATCAATGCGTCGCAGGTCGCACTGGCGGCGATCGCGGGCGTGTTGTTTTTTCGCGAAGAAATCACCGTGCCGCTCTTGTCGGGCATCGCCTTGACTTTCGCGGGGCTGGCCGTGTTGGCGACACGAAAACGACGCTCGCCGTCAAGTTGAAGTTCGCCGTACCAATCGATCGGCGTTTTCCACGTCGCTTGAATGTTTTCCGAAGCTAACCGGGCCGGGATGAAATGATCCGTCGTCGACGAACCCTTGGATCGGGCGTGCTTTTCCGAGCCGCCTTGGCGATCGTGTCGATCGTGATGCTCTCGCGAAACTCGGCAGCCGTCGAGCTGGACGAACCGGAACTGACCGAAAGTAGCGGGCTGGCTTGGTCGGCCCATTCGGAACATCACCTTTGGACTCATAACGATTCCGGCGGCCGAGCCCGGTTGTTCGCGTTTGACGTCAGGACGGGAAAACGCACCGCGATTTGTGAGCTTTCGGACGTCGTGGCGACCGACTGGGAAGCCATGGCATCCTTCGTCGACGAGCAGGGAACGTCGAAACTGATCGTTGCGGACTGTGGCGATAACCAAAGTCGGCGCGATCATTTTTTGATTCACGTCTTCGATGAACCCGACATCGATGCGGACAGTCGGATCGCCGCCGAGCGAATCGTCAGCGTCCGAGTGCGGCACGCCGGCGGACCGATGGACTGCGAAGCGGTGGCGGTGGATTCGCAAGAACGTCTGCTGTTGTTGGTCGGCAAAAGTCGGCTGCCCCTTGCGGTCGTCGCCTCGGTTCCGCTGTCCGAAATTCGGCGCGGCGGAAAAATCTTGACCACGACGCCGATCACGACGTTGCCCTTGTCGATGGTCACCGGCATGGACGTGGACCGACGGACCGGTGACATTTGGCTGGCCAGCTATTTCAGCCTGTTTCGTTTCGCGGGCTCGGAACACGTCACGACGCTCCGGCAGCAATTTCGTCAGAAAATCGAAGTGGTTCGCGCACCGAAACTGCGTCAGATCGAAGCGATCGTTTGCGACGGCCGTGGGGACGTTTGGGTGACCAGCGAAGGTTCGCCGGCGGTGTCGGAAAAAGTGAAAAGAGTGCAGGACTGAAAGACCGAGAGCGAGTGCATGATCGAAGTCGAATTGAAGTATCACCTGGCCGATCCGTCCTCCTTGATCGCATCGCTGCAAGACTCCGGCGCGACGATCGAGGGTCCGTCGGAGTTTCACGAAGACACGTACTACAATCACCCCTGTCGTGACTTCGCCGAAACAAAAGAAGCCTTCCGGGTCCGGCGTATCGATGGGCGTGCCTGGATGACCTACAAGGGCAACAAGCTGCCCGGTGACGTCAAGGCGCGTCGCGAAATCGAATTGCCGATCGGCCTTTCGGACGCCGACGGCCGGCAATTCGAACAAGCGTTGGAACTACTCAGTTTTCGTCGCGTCGCCACCGTCAGTAAACGTCGACGAACGTATCATTGGGACGTCGAACGGCCGGGAGAACCGCTGAGCGTTGCGGTCGATTCGGTCGACGAATTAGGGGATTTTGTCGAAATCGAGTGCATGGCGGCCGGCGAGTCCGGGGTCACCGTCGCGCGTCGACGGGTGTCGGCCGCGGCGGAGTCGTTGGGGTTGGGACGGCCCGAACCGCGGAGCTATCTGACGCTGCTGTTGTCGAAAAACGCCGGAAAAGATTGACTCCGCGTTTGCCGACTGCGTAGACTCTGTGGTCTGCGGCGAGTTGTCGCAATCGTTACGATCACCACATTCGGGAACTCTGAGTCATGTTGAAGAAATCCATCTCCGCACTAGCTGTCTTGATGATCGCCGGTGCCACCGTATTGGCCGGCGAAGTCGACTTGGAAGGCGTCAAGTGCGTCGTCGCCCCTCGGGACGCTCAGGCAAGCAAGTCCGCAGAATACAAGGACGGCAAGGTTTATTTCTGTTGTGGAAACTGCCTCGGCAAGTTCACCAAAGACTCCAAACCGTTTGCGACGAAGGCCAACAAGCAACTGGTTTCGACGAAACAGTACGAGCAAAAGGCTTGCCCGTTGTCCGGCGGAGACCTGGACCCGGAAACGGCCATCAAGGTCGCCGGAACGAAAGTCGCTTTCTGCTGCGGCAATTGCAAAGCCAAAGTCGAATCGGCTGAGGAAGAAGAAGCGATGAAGTTGGTGTTCAGCGACAAAGCTTTCACAAAAGCCTACAAGAAGGCCGAAGTCAAAGAAGACTGATCTTGGCCGTCACGCCCGGCGTGACGTGACGCATTTTCGCCTGGGCGAACTGTTTGACCATGGGGCGACGGCCGCGTCTGTCGACGCGGCCGTTTCGCCGGTCACCTCAGTGACAATCGGTGACGCTTCCGGCCCTAGACCGTGCCGGGCACCTTGACCGATAAGACCGGACAAGGCGCGTGCCGGATCACATGACTGGTGACGCTGCCCAGAAGGGCCTTGGAAATTTTGGATCGGCCGATGTTGCCGATGACGATCAAATCGACGTCCTTCTCCCTCGCGAACATCTCGATCTCGTAACTGGCGGTGCCACTGCGGATTGTCGTCTCGACGCGAAACCGCTCCCGCTGTTCGCTGGTCATCAGCGGAGCGAATTTTTTCGCCATCTCGTCTTCGTGGCGATCACGAAAGGATTGATCCGTCGACTGTTGCATCAAAATCGGGTCGTCGTCGACGTACAACAGATGCAGCTTTGCCCCGCAGCCCGCCGCGACGCGTTTGGCAAAATCCAACGCGTTGATGGAACAGTCGCTGAAATCCACGGGCACCAAGATTTCAGAAATCGGTTCAAGTTGATCGATCATGGTCGACAATCGAAGGACGGCGAATCGGTCGAGGCGGAAGATAGTGTAACGCACCACGGTCTTTCGACCGGGGGTGCCGAGACGCTCGACGTCGAATTTTGCTTGGGGCCGTCGTGCCGATCACGCCCGGGACCGGCGACCGCGGTCAGAACCGAATCTCGCCCCCGATGCTCAAGCCGTGGGCGATGTAATCCGTTTCGATGAAGCGGAATCGTGGCCGCAGCGACCCGCTAAACGGATCGGCTTGTTCGGGAATCAGATTCGGATTGACGTCAGTATCGATTTGATCGCCCGCGCGGACGACATTGGGGAAGTACAAGACGCTGTAGCCGACGGTCGCGTCCAGCCAGTCGGTCAGGCGAACGCCCAGGGTCAATCCGATCTCGGGGACCAGCATGAATTGTTCACGCTCGTACGTGCCGATGTTGCTTCGCTGTGTCAGCAAGCCGCCCGGAAAAGTCTCCGTCACGCCGAGTTCCGTCAGTGAGGATTGTCCGTCGATGCGGACGCTTTGGGTATTGTTTCCCAACGCGACTCGCAACGAGGATTCCAACCAGGCGCGTCGGAATTGGGCCTGATGCACGACGCCCAGTTGCAGGCCGTTGAATTCGTTGCTGGTGCGAAACGATTCGGTCAGGGCGATCGTTCCCGGTGCGTTGGAGACCAGTGAATTCAAGTTTTCGTTCCATGACAGGCGGTCATCCAGTTCCAAGCGTCGATAGCCGACGATCCAGTCGACGCGGTCTTGGTTGCCGCAGCCACAAATGCCACCGCAAGTCGGGCACAGGCTGGCGCGGCCGTTGATCAAGTAGGATCTCAGCTTGCTGGCGGACTGGATGTTCAGGGTGCCTTCGACCAGACCGGGAAACGCGACCAACTGCGCCGTCTCGCGATCGTTGGTCGTGTCGAAAAAGGGCCGACCCAGGATGTCACCGCCGCCGCCCGATCGCGCGAATCCGTCGCTTTGTTCGTCCAAGCCGAACGCTTCGCCCTCGATCGCAAAAGTCCCTTGCCGGCTGATCCAAAATCCGCCCCGCAAACGCAGCCCGCCGGTCCCGTCGTCGTTGATTTCGTCTCCGCCGAACAAGGTTTGCGTCGCCGGGAAGCCCAAAATGGCGGCTTCGCTTTGCGGCGTCCCGGCCGGAGCGGTCGTCACCAGCGGTGGCGTCCGCATGCCTTCGGTCCACCAGTACAGGTACTCGGCCCGAAACCACAAGCGATCCGAAACGCTGTCGGCCATCGGCATGAACATGCCACCGGTCAGTCCGCCGGGCAAACGACCCAGCGGGGACGCGGTCAGACCGGTCGGTCCGACCATCGCGTAAGGATCCATCGCGGGATCGTTCAAAACCACCGGAACGTAACCGGTCGGTGCGTAGGGCGTGGGTTGCTGGCCGACCGCTGAGGTGATCACGATGGCCGTGAAACACAGCATCGCCGCGGCGACGGACGGTCGGGTTGGAATCGGACGGGGGATCAAGGCAGGCTCCGCTGGCGGCAAGAAAACGTCCAGATTGATTCAAGAATCGTTTCCAATTTGCCGACCCATCGCTGATCGGGCACGTCCGGGTCAAGAGCGAAGCGGGCACGACGGCCGGTTCCCACGGCGTTTTTCTGTCTCCCGCGGCGTTTTTTTGCCCGGCCCGCGGCCCGCCGGGACTCTTGCCCGGCCCGCCGGAACTCTCCCGCGGCCCGCCGGGACTCTTGCCCGGCCGGGTGCCAGTGGTCATCCTGAGGGCTGACCATCGACAACTTTTTCGCCCACCCGACCTTTTATCTTTTTAGGAATCCGAATCATGCGGAGTGTCATTTACGCCGTCGCCGCCGTCGCCGCACTGGGCATCTTGATCGCCATCGCGACCATGCCCTCGTCCGAAGTCACCCCCGACGATGCCTCGGCCACCAGCGTCGTGGCGGACGCCAAAGTGATGGAAGATGCCGGCACGATGACCTTGGCCGTGCCGACGATGCATTGCGAATTCTCGTGCTTCCCGAAGGTCAAAGAGACGCTCGAAGGCATGCCCGGCGTCCAAGAAGTCGTCTTGGACAAGCAAAAGGAAGAAGGCGTCGTGGATAATCGTCAGGTCGTCGTCAGCTACGAACCCGGTTTCGACGTTTCCTCGGCGATCGGCACGTTGGCCGAAAAAGGCTTCTCGGATTCCGGCGTCGTTCAGTAGACGATCCGCCCTGCGACGGTGACGGTCATGGACCGCTTGAACATCGCCGACACCGAATCGCTTCCGCCGGACAGCGGCCTGATGCTGGTCGGGCACGGGACACGGGACGAGCGCGGCACCGTTGAATTTTTTCGGCTTGCCGGTTTGCTCCGCCGAGTCATCCACCCGATCCCGCTGGCCGAATGCCTGCTGGAGTTTCAAGAGCCGACCATTGCCCAGGCATGGAAGTCGCTGTCCGGGCAAGGATTGCGGCACGTTCGTGTGGTGCCGCTGCTATTGTTCGCCGCCGGGCACGCCAAACAAGACATCCCGACGGCCGTCGCCGAGGCGGCCCGATCGATGCCCGGTCCGACGGTCACGTCGGACCAGTGCCGGCCGATCAGCCGACAGGCCGCACTGGTCGAACTGGTCGACGACCGACTGCGGCAAACGTTGGCGAAGATCGGATCGGCCGATATCAATTCGTCGAACCACCCGATCGCCGTGATCATGGTCGGACGCGGCAGCTACGATCCTTGTGCGAAGGCGGACATGCGGGTTTTGACCGAAGTCGTTTCGTATCGACATCCGCCGGTGCGGTTCGAAACCGCTTTCTACGCGATGGCGGAACCGAAATTGCCGCAAGTGATCGACCGAGTCGCCGTGACTGGGCGATTCGGCACCATCGTCGTGCAGCCGCACCTGCTGTTCATGGGTCGGCTGTACGAAGCGATCGAAGGCCAAGTCGAACAAGCCCGATCGCGGTACCCCGAGATCGATTTCATCGTCGGTGACTATTTGGGGCCCGTGGACGCGGTGGCTCGCGCGATCGCGAATCGGGCGGGCGTCGTTTCCGTGTCCGAACCCTTGTGAAGGAAACCGGGCCGCTCCGTGACGCGATCCGGCGACAATCATTTTTCGGCCGTCAGCTCTTGTCGCGGAGCGGTGAAATCGACTAAACCGACTTGTGATTGGGGTTCAGCGGGATTTTCCGAAAGGATTCGGATGACAACTACATTGTCGGATTTGGCCGAATTGGTGGGCGGACGCCTCATCGGTGACGCTTCACTTAGCATTTTTGGGGCGAACCCGCCGGCCGAAGCATCGCCCGGCGACATCACGCTGTTGGACGACGCGGGGCATCTGGCCGGTTTCGATCCCGGCGACGCATGGGCCGTTGTGACGCCGACGCCGGTGCCCGGCGCGATCGCCCAGATCCTCGTCGACGATCCGCACCCGGCTTTTTCCAAGATCGTGGCCCGTTTCCGGCCGCCGATCGGAACTCGCGTCCCGGCCCAGGGGATCGCGCAGGACGCGAAAGTTCACCCCACCGCCGTGATCCATCCTTCGGCCACGGTCGCCTCCGGTGCAACGATCGGTCCGGGCGTCAAGATCATGCCCGGCGTCGTCGTCATGCCGCACTGCGTCGTCGGCGACGATTGTGTGTTGCACTCCGGCGTGACGCTGTATGAATACACACGTCTGGAGGCGCGCGTGGTGATCCACGCCGGCAGCGTCATCGGTGCTTACGGTTTCGGCTATCGCCAGCACGGCGGCCGACACGTTTTGACGGCACAGCTCGGGTACGTGCACGTCGAAAGCGATGTCGAAATGGGGGCCGCCGTGACCGTCGATCGCGGGACTTACGGACCGACTCGCATCGGCGAAGGCACCAAGATCGATAACCAAGTCATGATCGCGCACAACTGTCGGATCGGAAAACACAACTTGATCTGCAGCCAAGTCGGCATCGCGGGCAGTTGCAGCACCGGCGATTACGTCGTCTTGGCCGGACAAGTCGGCTTGAAAGATCACATCCACCTGGGCGATCAGACGATCGTGGGTGCCCAGGCCGGCGTCATGGAGAACTGCCAAGGCCATCAAGTCTTGCTGGGTTCGCCGGCCACCGCGCAGCGGGAACAGATGCAGATCATGGCGACCGAACGAAGGCTGCCCGAGATGCGACGCGAAGTCAAATCGTTGCGGAAAGAACTCGACGAATTGCGGGCGCTGTTGACCGTCGACTCGAAACCACAAAAAGCGGCATGAGTCCGTCGGAAATTGCCCCGACGGTTCCCACCTCGATCGGACTGATCGCCGGTTGGGGACGCTTTCCGGTCTTGGTCGCCCAGGCGTTGAAGCGACACGGCCATCGCGTCCACTGCATCGCCATCAACGGGCACGCTTCGGGCGAACTGGAATCGGTTTGCGACCATCTGCGTTGGTCGGGCGTCGGACGGATGGGCGGTCACGTCCGTTTTTTTCGTCGCCACGGCGTGACCGACGTGACGATGGCGGGCAAATTATTCAAATCCGATCTGTTGTATTCCCGTTCGATCTGGCGGCATCTGCCCGACTTGACCTGCTTGTCGGTCTTCGCGCCGTTGTTGATCGGTCGGCACCGCGACGCGCGGGACGACAGTTTGCTGACGGCGGTGACGAACCTTTATCTGAGATCCGGTATCGCGGTTTCGGCCGCCACCGATTTTGCCCCGGAGTTGCTTGTGAACGAAGGACACCTGGCCGGACCCGCGCCCAAGCCGGCGCATCAACGTGACGTCCACATCGGATGGCAAGTCGCCAAACAGATGGGCGGCTTGGACATCGGACAATCGGTCACGATCAAGGACGGCACCGTGATCGCCGTGGAAGCCATCGAGGGCACCGACGCTTGCGTCGCGAGAACCGGCGAGCTGTGCCCACGCGGCGGATGGACGTTGGTCAAAGTCGCCAAGCCCGAACAAGACATGCGATTCGACGTTCCCACGATCGGTCCCCGAACCGTCGCGACGGTTCACGCCGCCGGGGGAAAAGCGATTGCCATCGAAGCCGACAAAACCATCGTCGTCGATCAGGCGGAAACCTATGCCGGCGCCGCAAAGCTGGGCGTGACGATCGTGGCGTATCGCGAATCGTCCATGATCCGAAACCGCCAGGCGGCCTGATCCTGTCATGACGCCTTCGACGCAGCGGATCGTCACGACGACCTGTCCGGCAAAGCTGAACTTGTTCTTGGAGTTGTTGGCGCGGCGCGACGACGGCTTCCATGAAATCGACACCCTGATGGTGGCGATCGATCTTTGTGACGACTTGGCCGTTCGCACCACCGCGCGAGCCGGCATTCGCATCGACGTCGACCTGCTGCCGTCACGCCAAGACTGGATCGAACGACTGGGCCTGCATGACGACGCGGTCGGAATGTTGACGATTCCGACGGACGAGCGAAACTTGATCCATCGCGCGACGCGAGCGATGGCCGATCATTTCGACTTGCCCGGCGGTTTCGACGTCCGACTGCGAAAACGGATTCCCGCCGGCGCCGGGATGGGCGGTGCCAGCAGCAACGCGGCGATGACGTTGATCGCGATCACGGAACTTTTTGATTTGCCGATTCGGTCGCCTGCGATCCGAAAAATCGCGGCCGATCTGGGCAGCGACGTGCCGTTTTTTCTGGGGGCTGGCGACGAAAACGCGGCTTCCGAGCCTTCGCCGCTGGCCCACGCGGGCGGACGTGGCGAAAAACTCCGAACGCTTCGGCTGGCTCGAACCTTGCACTTCGTGATCGTGTTCCCGGCCGTCTCCCTTTCGACCGCCGATGTCTATCGGGCCTCAACGGTGCCGCAAAAGCCGGCGTCTTCCCAAACGCTGGCCGACCAACTGGCGACCTGCACGGTCAGTGACTTGGGGCAATTTATGCTGAACCGATTGTCGGATCCGGCCAAGAAAATTGCGCCGCAGATCGATGAAATTCATGAAACGATGTGGCAATCAGGTTTGAAAGCCGTTCAATTAACGGGAAGCGGCTCGGCCAGCTTCGCCATCGCCGGCAGCGAAGACGAGGCCCGGTCGGCGGCTGATCGATTAAGAACGCGATTGACTCCGGGTGCTTTAGTCATGACAGCCCGGTCGCTGCCGGTACCGGTAGCGACCCAGAAACGACAGCTTTGAAGAATCGGCGACGTGTTTGTAAGTTAGGGAGGATGGCGGTGGACATCACTGAAGTACGCATCAAGTTGATGGAATCCAGCGAAGATCGTTTGCGAGCCTTCTGTTCGATCACGATCGACGACTGTTTCGTCGTCCGCGATTTGAAAATCATCGACGGAACCAGCGGGCCTTTCGTCGCGATGCCCAGCCGGAAAATGGCCGGACACTGTCAGCGATGCGGTTACAAGAACCATCTGCGTGCCCACTACTGCAACCAATGCGGCGTGAAAGTTCGCCTGGATTCCGACTTCGTCGATTCGCCGCAAAAGCTGTACGCCGACGTCGCGCATCCGATCAACAGCGCGTGTCGTGAACTGATCCAAGACGCGGTGTTGGAGGAATTCGAAGCCGAGCTGGCTCGGTCGCGTCAGCCCGGTTACCGGTCTCGCTACGATGACGAATTCGGCGACGACGTGGATCATCCTTTGCAAGCCGGCGGGCCGGATCCGGTTTCGCCGCGACGCGAATCCGCTCGGGAACAAAAACGCGACGCGTCGGACGCCATCATCGATTCGGCTTGTCCGCCCGGACCGCCCCCGCCGCGATCCGGCCAGCGCGGGGGATCCGGCCGACGGGCCGAAACGAGTCGACGCGGAGGACGAGATTCGGTTTCCTCCGATTTCCGGCCGGAACCGCCGGACGAAGATGAAGACGACGGATTCGGCCGCGGGATTCTCTGAATCGCCGTCTTGTCGTTAGACTGGCCGGGATGGACGCGAATCCCGAACCCACGACCCGCCGCCCCCCGCAAATCAGCGTCGGCTTTCTGCTGTTGATCATGGTCATCTTTGCGTCGATGTCCGCGGGCCTGCTGTACGCCTCGCGGGTCGACGCGATCCAAGACGAACTGACCGCGCTGTTCGGTCGTCAAGTGACCCCCGATCGCGACCGGAACGCCGGTCGCTTGCCGCATTTGGTCTTCATCCTGTTCACGCTGACATCGCCGCTGATCTTGGCGGGCATCCTGTCGACCGGCGTCGGCGTCTACCGCTATTTCGGACGACGACGTTGAAACGACGTCCGCGAAATTCCGAACGAGCCGATTCAACGGATCAGGATCAACTTCGGGCTTCCCTCGGAGCGATCCGTCTGTCGGAAAGCGAGCTGAAGGAGTTTGGCGAGTCGCTCGGCCGGCGTCACGGCAGCGTTTTGCGACGACGCGTCGGAGTCGACTTAGAACAGGTTCTTGCACCGGAGATCGGTTTTCGGCTCGGCCCCCGGGTGCCTTGGTACGATTTGGCGCATGCGGTGATCCCGGCCGGCGACCATCAGCCGTGTCGTCCGTCGCATTCGATCGCCTACGCGGCCGGCGATTTTTTCTTGCAAGATGCCGGGTCACTACTGGCATTGGCGGCCTGCGGCGCCGATCAAGACGTGTTGGGCGGAATGCTGGTTTGTGATCTCTGTGCCGCGCCCGGCGGGAAGGCGTCGGCGTTGGTGGAAGCCGTCGGGCCGAGCGGCTTTGTTCTGGCCAACGAGCCGGTCCACGGGCGATTGGCGGCGCTGGCGTTTAACTTGACGCGAACCGGTAGCGATCGTTGGGGCGTCAGCAGTTCGGATCCGGAAACGTTGGCCGACCGATTAGGCGGCGTGTTCGATTCGGTCTTGGTCGATGCTCCGTGCAGCGGCCAGGCGTTGCTGTCGCGGGGCAAGCAGAGTGCATCGGCGTTATCGGAAAAACAGATTCGGCACAGCGCGGCCAGACAACGACGCATCTTGGACGCCGCGACGCGCTTGCTGCGTCCCGGCGGCAAGCTGGTCTACAGCACATGCACCTTCGCGGCGGAGGAGAACGAAACGCAAGTCAACCGGCTGATCGAGCAGGACGGTTTGCGGCCCAGCGCGGTGGATCGGTTGTCGCCCTACGCTTCGGACGTCGCGCCGGCGAGTTACCGACTTTGGCCGCATCGCGACGCGTGTGCGGGCGGTTTCGCCGCTTGCCTTGAATCTCCGAGCGGTTCGCCGTCGCGGGTCGATGAGGGGTTCCAGCGAAAGACCCGCACTCGTCCGCTTCGATTGCCTTTCGAGGTCTCGCCGTGGCTGGTCGGCATCGAGGAGACGGACGTGGCGGCCGAGTTCCGAATCGTCCTGGGCGACGCCACGGCGATCGCTTGGCCCGTCGACGCACCGACCTGGGTCGAATCGGTCTGTGTCCTCGGCCCGGAACTGACGCATCGCACCGGCCGAACTTGGAAACCCGCCCACGCGTTGGCCCGGCGACACGGCCGCGGTGTCCGAATCCGGCAAACGTTCGACGTGGACGACGCGACCGCGAAAACGTTCTTGAGCGGCCGCGCCGTGGCATGTCCGCTGATCGGATACGCGGTGGTCGTGTGGAAAGGTCGGCCACTAGGCTGGATCAAGGCAAGCCGGACAATGGGCAAGAATCACCTGCCCGCCTCCGCCCGTCTGTCCGGTTCCTGAACACCTTGTCCGATCGCTTGGCCCGCCGTCTGCCGTTTTTCTATGGCTATGTGATGATGGGCGTGGCGATGATGGTCCAGGTTTGCACCAGTCCGGGTCAAACCTTTGCGATCAGCGCGTTTACGCCGGCGCTTCGTGACGGCCTGCAGATGTCCGACAGCCGATTGTCGTTGGCTTACATGTTGGGAACGTTGTTCGCTGCGTTTCCCTTGTCCTTGGTCGGCCCTTTGGCCGACAGGTGGGGACTGCGACGGGTCACTTGGATCGCCGTGTTGGCGTTGGCCGCGACGTGTCATTTCGCGTCACGCATCGACGGGTTCGCAGGGCTGTTCGTGGCGTTTTTTCTGTTGCGTTTTTTGGGTCAGGGATCGCTCACGCTGCTGGGCAGCAACGCGATTTCGATGTGGTTTCGGACACGACTGGGGCGCGTGTCGGCGGTCATGAGCATCGGGACCGCGATCGCGTTCGCCTGGGTTCCCGGTTGGTTGACCGACGCGATCGAACTGTACGGATGGCGTCAAACCTTTGTCGGGATTTCAATGTTGGTGCTCGGGGTGATGACACCGCTGCTGCTGTTCTTGTTCGTCAATCGTCCCGAGGACATCGGGCAATCGGTCGACGGCATCGACCGCACGATCAAGTCAGAGACAAGCCGTCGAAATCAACCGGACACGGGCGAATCGCCGCTTGCCGAAACGCGGCCGGCGGTCGATCAGGACATCGAAGTTTCGTGGAGGCTGTCGGAAGCCGGCCGGACGGTCGCGTTTCCGATATTGGCCGCCTGCAATACCGTTTGGGCGATGATCGGGACGGGCGTCATTTTTCACCTGTTCACGTTGTGCGACGACCGTGGCATGTCCGAAAGTTTGCCGCCGGATCTGTTCAAGGTGTTCGGGTTGTCGATGTTGGCGTTGCAGCTTAGCGGAGGGGTGCTGGCAGACTTCTTGCCGTTGCATCGAATGTTGGGCGCCGGAGTGGTGACACTCGCGACGGGAATGGGCTGTCTGGTTTGGGGCAACAGCGCCGGGGCATTCTACGCGTTCGCGGCCCTGTTCGGCGGCGGGCAAGGGTTGCTGATTGCCGTCGGCGCGGTGGTCTGGGTGCGTTACTTCGGTCGCCGACACCTGGGAAAAATCCGGGGAACGGTGTGGTGTCTGACGGTCGCGGGCAGCGGATGTGGGCCGTTGCTGATGGGCGTTTCACGCGATTGGACGGGACGTTTTGATGCGGCGATTCTGGGATTCTTTTTGTTGATGATCCCGTTGGCGGTCGCCGCCTGGTTCGCCCGACCGCCGGTTCCGCAAGACGTCGGTTTTCAGGCCTCGGAGTCTTCGATCGGATAGGGCAGCGGGTCGTCACGCAGTTCCGCCAGCGCGTTGGCGGCGGCACGTTGCTCGGCGTCCTTTTTGTTGTTGCCCCAGGCCGGGGTGAAGCCTTTGTCACCGATGACGGCGCTGATCAGAAAGGACTTGCGATGATCGGGACCGGATTCGCGGATCATCTTGTAGACGGGCGTGTGGGCCAGGTCCCGTTGGGCGTATTGCTGAAGCGCGGACTTGAAATTGCTGGCCCCCTGACTTTCAACCGCGGCGGCGACTTCCTCGGCCAACCAAGTTCGAATCCGCTGGGAAACGACGTCGCGGCCGCCGTCCAAGTAGATCGCGGCGATCACCGATTCGAAAACATCGCTGACCAGCGATCGGGGAAAGCTGCGGTTCCGAGTCACGCCGCGACCGACGATCAGGCAGCGGTCCAGTTCCAGTTGGCAAGCCACGCGTCCGCACGAGCGTCGGCTGACGACGGACGATTTGATTTTCGTCAAATCGCCTTCGTTGTACTCGGGGTATTCTTGGTACAGCCACTCACACACCAGCAAGCCCAGGACGGCGTCGCCCAGGAATTCCAAGCGTTCGTTGCTGTCCAGGCGATGGTTGGCGCCCGACGCATGGGTGAGCGCCGAGAGCAACAAGGAATCATCGTGAAACTGATAGTCGATGATTTGTTGACAGCGAACGAGTTTGGATTCCGCGTCACCGCCGTCCACACCGACGACATCGTCGATAAGGTGAACCTGCGTGGACTCAGACCCCATGAAGCGATCCGGAGCATTCACATGATATCTTTTGACAAAAGCTTTTGAAGTCAGCCCTGTCACACGCCGGGGGACGGGGGATGCGGATGCACACACCCGGCCACCGGTATGCGACCGACACTAGATCTTTGAATCTATCGTCATTCACTTTATTGCACCAGAATCATTCTGACAAAATGGGGGCATTCCGGCGGCCGGCTTCGGCGATCGCTTGCTCGTCATCCAAGACCAGAAAGTGTCCGTGGTCGCTGGTCAAAAACAGCACCGTGTCGTCCCAAGCTCCCCGGCGTTGCACCCAATCGACGACGGTTTGAAAGGCGGAATCGCCACTGAGAACCGCGCCGATGCTGTTGTCCAGGTTGTTGGCATGATTGGCCCAGTCGACGTCGCCGGCTTCGACCATCAGCCAAAAACCGTCTTCGTCACGCTCCAAAACGCTCAGTGCGGCGGACACCATGTCGGACAAGGTCGGATTTTCGCGAATGTCCGCCGGCGAGTACTTTTCGGTGCCTTTCATGTCAAAGGTCGGGTCGTACCCGCCGTCGGCCGTTCGGAACGGCAGGTGCCCGCCGCGAACGCCGAAAAAGCCGAGCAGCCGATGATCGCCGTCGATCGCCGCGTCGGCGGCCTCGTGCAACACCTCGCGGCCTTCACGGCCTTCGGTCCGCTCGGCCACGACATAACGGCCGCCCTTTTCGATGTTCGCGCGTCTCATGTCGGACTGGTGCAGGTACGGGTTGCCGGCTTGAAAATTGTTGCCCTGGGCCGCGTCCTCGCCGTCGCCCTCGCCATGTCCCCCCCCGATCAAAACGTCGACACCGGGCAACGGGTCGTCACGGTGAAAGGACGAGGGCAAACCCAACAAGTCCCGGCTGAGGTCCTGGTAGTCTTTGCGTGTCACGTTGTGCGAGTACGCGGCCGCCGGCGTGGCGTGACTGACCGGAACGCTGCTGACGACGCCGATGGCGTAGCCCTTTTCCGCTTGCAATTGTCGCGCGATCGACTCCGCGGCTTTGCCTTCCGCGTCGACCCCGATCGCACCGTTGTAGGTCTTGATCCCGGCGACCAGACTGGTCGCCGAGGCGGCCGAATCGGTGACGTCGTGCGGCCGTTCGCGGTCCAGACCCAGCAGATAATTGCGACGACTTTGTTCTTGCCACGGCACGCTGCCGCCCCGTGTCGGATCGTAACCTCCGCCGACGTCGCGAAGCCCCTCGGCAACGGTTTGTGAATTCACATCGAATTTCGCACCGGATTGTCGCGGGCTGGTCACGATGAATCCGAAGTCCGTCGCCACGCCGCGGTAGTCTTGGAAAGCCAATCCGGTCCCGCGGCCCCGGTCGTAGTCGTCCCGGCCGGACTTGTAGATCGCGGCGGCCCGAGTCGTCGGCCAATCCATGCCGTCAAAGACCATCAGGATGATGTGTTTCTTTCCCGCTTCGGCCGCCTGCCGCTGCAGGCGATAGACGTCGGTTTGATCAAAGTAGTTGGCTTGGGGGTTGACCGTCCCGGAGGGCACCTCGCCGTACAACTTTTTCAGTCTCTCCGCGTCGGCGTACACGCTGCCTTCGTCGCGTAGCGAGTCCAAGGTCATCCCGAACGTGTAAAGCGGGATCATGCGGTTGCTGTGGTTCAGCCAGGAACTGTATTTGTCAGGCATCACGCCCCAGTGCGCCCACGGGGCGGCTTGGTTTCGAACCGCTTCACTTTGCATTTCCCGCATCGCGTCGTTCGACTCGGCCGCCGACGACGGTGTCCCGTCCGCACGGTCCTTAACGATTTCCGGTGTCGGCAGCTTTTCCTGGGCCGCGGCGACGCCGATCGACATGACGACGATCGCGAAGGAGATCGAGAGGATCGCGGAGCGAGCAAGGATCTTGGAAAAGTCGTCTCGTCGACGAAATGAAAAAAAACTGAACACGGGCAGGTTCCGAGCGCAAAACGTAGTGTGGGGAAAATCGATGAAGTCTTATGCCCGGTGGCACGCGACGTCGAATCCCTAGAATACTCCGGCCACCGCCCGTCTTCCGAGCCCCTGATTAGGGCAACGGGAAAATTCGTTGGCTCGCTTCGCAAAACTTCATCAACCCGGACCATGCCTCGTGACGCCAGAACATGTTCGCCTGGACGAAAACGAATCTCGAACCGTCAATTGGAAACGCTGGGGACCGTATCTGTCGGAGCGTCAGTGGGGGACCGTCCGTGAGGACTACTCGGCGGGCGGCCGATCGTGGAGTGATTTTACGCATGACCAGGCTCGCAGCCGCGCCTACCGCTGGGGCGAAGACGGACTGCTGGGATTCAGCGACCGGCAATGCCGGATGTGTTTCGCGTTGGCTCTTTGGAACGGCAACGACCCGATCTTGAAAGAACGCCTGTTCGGGCTGACCGGCCCGGAAGGCAACCACGGCGAAGACGTCAAGGAGGTGTATTACTACTTGGATTCGACGCCGACGCACAGTTATTGCAAAGCCCTGTATCGTTACCCGCAAGCCGAATACCCGTACGAAGCGTTGAAGGACGTCAACGCCAGTCGCGGGCTGCACGATCGTGAGTATGAACTGAGCGATACCGGTGTGTTCACCGACAATCGATTTTTCGATGTGCAGGCGGAGTACGCCAAGAAATCGGCCAACGACATCTTGATTCGCGTGACCGTGACCAACCACGGTCCCCAAGCCCACCGGATCACCGTCTTGCCGACGCTGTGGTTCCGCAACACCTGGGTGTGGGGCTGTCGCCACGAGGGGTGTTCGCTGAAGCCGCGGATCGAAAAAGTGGGCCCCCGTCGCGTCAAGACGAGTCACGAGACCTTGCAGCCGTTTCAATGCGACTTCGGTCCGCATCCGGACGCCACGGACGTCGAAGTCTTGTTTACCGAAAACGAGACGAACTTCGAAAAACTGTTCGGCGGAAAAAACTTTTCCCCCTACACCAAAGACGCTTTTCATCGTTACGTCGTCGATGGTGAAACGGACGCGGTCAATCCCAAGACGCACGGCACCAAGGTCGCGGCGGTGTATCGCATGGAAATTCCCGCCGGCGAATCTCGCCAGATCACCGTGCGGTTGACCGAACAAGATCAGGTGATCGAGGAACCGCTGGGCGAGGATTTCACCGGCACGTTGGTACAACGGGTTGCCGAAGCGGATTCGTTTTACGAGTCCGTGATCCCGCCATCGACCGGGGACGAAGAACGCAACATCTCGCGGCAGGCGTACGCCGGATTGTGTTGGACCAAGCAGTTCTATCACTACATCGTGGACGACTGGCTGGAAGGCGATGCCGACATCAACCGCCCGCCGGAAAGCCGCAAGAGCGGTCGCAACGAACATTGGCGGCACTTGTACGCCAGAGACATCCTGTCGATGCCCGACAAATGGGAATACCCGTGGTTCGCCGCATGGGATTTGGCGTTTCACATGATCCCGATGGCACGGATCGATCCCGAATTCGCCAAACGACAGCTGACGGTCTTGTTACGCGAGTGGTACATGCACCCCAACGGCCAAATCCCGGCTTACGAATTCTACTTCGACGACGTGAATCCGCCGGTGCATGCCTGGGCTTGCCTGCGTGTCTATCAGATCACCGCCGCGGCCGGAAAACCGGACCGCAAGTTCCTGGCGACGACGTTTCAGCGGTTGCTGATGAATTTCACTTGGTGGGTCAATCAAGTCGACACCAACGGCGACAACGTGTTCGCCGGCGGATTTTTGGGACTGGACAACATCGGCGTGTTTGATCGCAGTAAGGGGTTGCCGCACGGCACCGATCTGGAACAAGCCGACGGCACCGCTTGGATGGCGTTTTACTGCGGCACCATGTTGTCGATCAGCTTGGAACTCGCCCGTGGGGACGAAGCCTACGCCGAGATGGCTTCGAAATTCCTGGACCACTTCATCCGCATCACCGACGCGATGAACACGATCGACGGGACCGGGCTGTGGAACGAAGACGAGCAGTTTTACTACGACCGGTTGCACGTCGACGGTCAGCCGGTCTCGATGAAGGTGCGTTCGCTGGTCGGACTCTTGCCGCTGATCGCGGTGGAGATCTTGGATCAAGATTTGGTCGACCAGTTGCCCGGGTTCCGCGACAAACTGGAATGGTTTTTGAAATACCGACACGATTTGGCCAAGAACATCACGGTGGCGACGACCGACGGCGATCGACCGCGAATGCTGTTGGCGATTCCGTCCAAGGATCGGCTAACGGCGGTCGTTCGGGTGATCTTGGACGAAAGCGAATTCTTGTCGGATTTCGGGATTCGCTCGCTCTCCAAATTTCACGAACGATCCCCTTTCGAAGTCACGCTGCGTGGCGAGGAGCACCGCGTGGCCTACATCCCCGGCGAATCGGACAGTTGGATGTTCGGCGGCAATTCGAACTGGCGGGGACCGATTTGGTTCCCGATCAATTTTCTGTTGATCGAGGCGCTCGAACGGTACCACGAGTTCTACGGCGACGAGATTCGAATCGAATTTCCCACCGGTACCGGCAAGCACATCGACTTGAAACAGGCCGCCGACGAGATCAACCGCCGGCTGTCCCGATTGTTTTTGAAACGCGAACAAGAAGGATCCCGGCCCTGCTTGGCGGCCGGGCAACCGAGCCAAACCGGGTCACTTTGGACCGACAACATTTTGTTCTACGAGTACTTTCACGGCGACACCGGCGAAGGCCTGGGGGCCAGCCACCAGACCGGTTGGACGGCGTTGATCGCGACCTGCTTGGAAAAGCTTCACCAAGCCGGCCCGGGAACGGCCGCCGGCTAGGTGTATTTTTGGATCGCTTCGGCGACTTTCGCCGGATCGTCGGAAGCTTGAAGCGACCGGATCTGCTCGGGCTTCATGCCGATTTTTTCCAGATGACTGACCAGACGTTTCCAAATCGTGGCCCGCTTTTTGCCTTCGCTCAGGTACAACTCGGTGATCGCTTCTTGGGCTTTTTGCAACCCGATGGCGTCGCGGTTCTGATAGTAATTCTTGATGATCTTTTCTTGGTGCCGGCTGTGGGAAGCGCTCATGAATCGGATCCGTGGGGGAAAAAGGCTGGGACGGTCGGCGACGATCGATTCGTCGAAGGTGGCTATCGGCACGCGTGGCCGGGAACCTGAACGCTTGCTTGCGAAAGCTCCGGTTCGGCCAACACGTCTGCCCAGACGGCGGACGTTCACCTATCGTAGCGTGTCGTCGTTTCGGGCCGCTATCGGCCTTTTCGGTCCCCCCAGTTGTCCAATCTGAACCATGTCTGTGTGCCGCGGAGTTCGAGGAGCCACCACCGTCGAGAACGATTGCCGTGAGGAAATCTTGCTGGCCACGCGTCAATTGCTGGCCCTGATGATCCGTCGCAACGGGATCGATTCGCAAGACGTGGCCAGCGCGTTTTTCACGGTCACGAGCGACTTGAAAAGCGAGTTTCCCGCGTTGGCCGCGCGACAGCTCGGCTGGCTGGAGGTCCCGTTGCTGTGCGGATACGAGGTTTCGGTATCCGGATCGCTTCCCCGGTGCATTCGCATCCTTTTGCACTGGAACACGGACAAGCCTCAGTCAGACGTCGCTCACGTTTACATCCGTGACGCGGTCCGCCTGCGGCCCGATCTGAACGTCGTACCGGCGGTCGATTTCGAGGAACTGGAACGTTGGATCAGCGAAAACCTTTGCGAGGAGAACACCGGTGGCTAGGCCGACCCAGATTCGCTGGCAACCGCACGTACGATTGAGCGGGATCCACGCGGCACGAGTCGTCGCCAGCGGAAACTGCATCGATGCGGCGACGGAAAAGGCACTCGCCGGCCCGGTCGCCCAGCTGAACCAACGGCTGATCTCGCAGTCCATCGACGTCGCGATCTTTTGGCCCGCCCTGATCCGCGAAGTCGCCCGCAACAAAGACGGCTCGGGCGGCAAGGTCTCCGACCAAGCGTCCTGCGAACAAGCCTTGATCGCCGCCGGGATCTCCGAATTCCAAAGCGAACAAACGTCGCGGGCGGTCGCTCACCTGCTGGGCCAATGCCGGGAAGCGTTTGCGACGCGGTATCCTAAGCTGAGGGACCAGCTTCAATTGCGGGCCGGTCCGCTGCGGCAGAGCTGGGAAACCGTGGGCCCGGGAATGTTGCGCTCGATTTCCAAGCGGATCTGGAGCGGCGATCCGCCCGACGACTGGTGGCCGGCCCGCGTCGAAGGCCATTTGGTTCAGCCGATGCGCGGGGGCGACGGAAACATCGCCGGCGAAAAACGGTTTTGGATCGAAGCCATGCTGACCGACGCGGACCCGGCGTTGCCCGAGGTCTTGCGGATCGCTTTCTTGGTCACGCGGATGGCGATCGAGGCCCACGTCCGGCAACGCAGCGGCGACGTGCTGTCGTCACTGCCGTGGACCGAAGCGGCGTGTGTCGTCGTCTTGGACACCGCCGCCGAGTTCGGCTTGGTCTCGGCGGCCGACCCGCCACTCGATGCGGCGGTCGCCCGCTGGCTCCGCGGCGACACGTGGTCGGCCGAGGTCCTGCGTTCGTGGGCCGACCAATGGCATCAGACCAAGGCGGCCATGCCCGTGGCGTTGAAAGCCTTGGCCCGGATGACGGAGGTCCGTCGCGGCGAGATCGCCGATCAGAATCTGCCGGCGGGGCTGGATCTGTTGGACGAAGACACCCTGCGAGAACTGGGGATCCAGGACGACCCGTAACGCGGCCCCCGTCCGGGGACCGCGGGGTCGACCCCACACCCGCTTTCGATAAATATTGACAATTCGTCAATTTTGACGGCTTGTCAATAAAAATTGCGGGCGAATACTGGTTGCATGGATCGACTGACCCCCAAGCAGCTGGAACTTCGCCAGCGTGAAGACAGCATTTTGGCGACCGCTTCGCCGATGATCCGCGCCGGCGGTCTGGCGGCGATCAGCATGGACGCGATCGCCAAAAAAATGCGTTACACGCGGGGGACGATCTACAACCACTTTCCCAACAAAGAAGACATCGTGTTGTCGCTGGCCGCCCGCGCCGTGCGGCGACGGGTCGAGTTGTTCCATTTCGCCGCGTCCCTGGCCGACGCGTCGCGGCAGCGGGTCGCGGCGATCGGCATCGCTTGTGAAGTCTACGCCGACCAATTGCCCGACGACTTTGCCGTCGAGCACATGATTCGTCACGACAGCATCTGGCAAAAGACGTCGACGCGTCGTCGGGACGTCTTGTGCGATTGCGAATCGCAGTGCATGAGCGTCGTCGGTCGTATCGTGGGGCAAGCCATCGACGACAAGGATTTCCGGTTGCCCCGCGGTCGGGGCATCCCCGACGTGGTGCTGGGGCTTTGGTCGTTGGTCTACGGCAGCCAAGTTTTGGAAACGACCAGTCCGTCGTTCACCGACATGGGGATCACCGATTCGCACCAAGCGATTCGGCGCAACTGCAACGCGATGTTGGACGGGCTGGGGTGGACGCCGCTTTACGATCCGTCGCGTTACAACCGTTTCGTCAAAAGGATCCTGCCGCTGCTGTCGGAAAAGGCGAAGCAGCTGAAATCGGACCGGAGTGATTCGACGTCTCGATCACCGGAGGCCGGAACATGATCGTCGAAGGCACCCGCAACCGCGTCGTCCGGTGGGCGATGGCGGCCCTCTTGATCGTCGGTTCGGTGATCGGGGGTGTCGGTTACTTGGCCGCCTTGGCGGGCGACAGGGCCTCGGCGGTCCGGGACGCCGCCGACGTCGATGACAAGGCGATGCACGTCCGCGTCTTCGCCGCCGGCTCGCTCGCTTCGCCGGAAAGTTTCTCCCGATACCGCGGCACCGTGGCGGCGCGTCGAGACAGCCGTTTGGGTTTTCGTCGTGGAGGCCGGGTGATCGATGTCGCCGTCGATGAAGGTGACGTGGTCCGGCGGGGCGACGTGCTGGCCCGTTTGGACACGGCCGACTTGGACGCGTTGCGTCAGCGAATGCAAGCAGAAGTCGATGCGGCGAGTGCCGCGTATGACGAAGCGGTCGCCGGGCCGCGTCGGCAGTCCGTCGCGGCAGCCGCCGCCGAAGTCGATCGTTTGGTCGCGGAACTGGCTCAGGCGAAGTCGCGTTTGGAACGCGAAAACGCGTTGCGGTCCCGAGGCGCCGGAAGCGGGCAAACCTTTGACGACGCGAAGTACGGCGTCGACCAACGGACCGCACAACTGGCCGCCGCCCGCGCCACGCTTGACGAGCTGACCGAGGGGACCCGCGAGGAACAAATCGCGGCACGACGGGCCGCCTTGGAAGTCGCCCGCGCCGCCCTGCGGCAAATCGACGTGGACGTCCGGGACAGCCAAATCGTGGCTCCGTTCGACGGCTTGGTGGCCGCCCGCCAGATCGACGAAGGCGCCGTCGTGGCTTCCGACGCGACGCCGCTTCGCTTGATCGAATCGCCGCCTTGGGAAGCCCGCTTCGGTTTACCCGGCGACGTCGCCGCATCGCTTCGTCTGCTTCAAACGTTGAACGTCGAAGTCGCAGATCGATCGCACGAAGTCACCGTCAAACGCATCCATCCGACCATCGACTTGTCGACACGGACACGCAGCATCGATGTCGCGTTCGATTTCGGCGCTCCCGTCTCGGTCGGCCAAACCGTGACCCTGCTGATCGCCGACGTCGTCGACGACGTGTCGCCCGAATCGGATGTCCGTTTCTGGGTACCCACGACCTCGTTGGTTCGCAGCTCGCGTGGATTGTGGTCGGTGTTTGTCGCGTCGCGTGAGGACGACCGGGCGGACGGCGATCCCCGACGCAAGATCGAACGACGCGACGTCCGCGTGTTGCGAACGACCGGTGCGACAAGCGAAGTGACGGGCATGCTGGAATCGGGCGACGCGGTCGTCGAAGTCGGCACGCACCGCGTCGGGCCGGGCGACCGGGTGATCATCGCAGCGGCCGGCGAGCCACCGAGCAAGG
>CAYVRC010000071.1:0-26758 GCA_964453205.1 uncultured Pirellulaceae bacterium
GGCGAGGCAAGGGCGTGCGAGGCGGGGGGCGGTCAGGAAGGCTGGTCGAATCATGGTGAGCCCTGATTTGGGGATATGGATCAGTCGTGTTGCGATGATCGTCGCAGGGACGCCTCGCCGCAACCGTTGTGTCGCCTGGGCACACCGAACATTCGCCGATGCTTCATGAACGAAACGCGATTGTTTTGTCCGGCAATGCCGTGTTGACTTCGCGGGCAAACGGGTCACCCCTCGGCAGCGGACTTCAGCGCGTCCGACAGGCTGGTCGTTTCACGAATCAACAGCTCGACACGCGACGCGATGCTCTCGTCGGCCAACGCGTCGCCTTCGAAACTTTCGCCGGTGGCGTAGATGAAACGCGGGACGATGTGGCAGCGGAAATCGAGCATCAGGCTGTTGGCCAGGCCCATCGCGGACATGTAGCTGCCATGCCCCCCGGCGGCCAGCATCATGCCGACGACTTTGCCCGTCCAAGCTTTTCCGGTCAGTTCGACCGCATTTTTCGCCGCCGCGTTGACGTCATAGTTATAGACGGGGCTGGCGATCATGACGGCGTCGGCGTCTTCGATCAGTTGGCCCAGACGGATCACTTGGGCGTCACCGTAAGCGGTCGCGCCGTCGCACGGGGGCAGCGGGGTCTCGGCCAAGTCGAAAAGAGTGACGTCCCGGCCAAGGTTCCCCAGTCGCTCGACCGTCGCTCGCGCCAAGATGCGGCTGCGGCTGGTCGGGTGCAAACTGGTGCTGAGGACGAGAATCATGGGTCTTGGCAGGAGAAATCTTGGCAGGGGAAAGCGATTCGAGACTGAAAAGCAGAACCGGATTGTGGCGTGTCGTCTAGTCTGTCGCCTCCCGGCTTGTTACCAAACGCCTTCGCCGTCTTCGCCGTCCATGCCCAAGCGGTTTTTCAGCACGTTGAAGCGATCGAAGAATCGTTCGCTGCTGCTGTGGACGTGTTCGGCTTCGGTGATGAACTTCAAGTCGGGGTCCGGATAAACGTCGCCGTCGATCAGGACGTCGCGGAACGGGTCCAAGGGCTGGCCGTAGGCGATCAGCAACTTGTGTTCGTCCAGTTGGACTTCCTGTTTTTTAGACGGGTTGATCACCGCGACGCCGGTGCATCCGTCGTGCAGCAAGACGTCTTCGAATTCCCAAAGCATGCTTTTGAGGACCGGCATGTCGATGTGTTCGCGATAGAAATCGTCTTGAGACGTGCGGACGCTGTGACTGGATTCCAGGGCGACGTCGACGACTTGGCCGAGCGGTTCGATCAGATCCAGAAACAGTTCCATCAATCGGCCCCGGCTGGCCGACGCCATGATCACGGGGGTCCTGGTCTTGCCGGCTTCGTCGACGTATTCGTCGTATCGGAAACCCTGTCGCGGCTTGATTTGAACGTCGTAAGACGGCCGAATCGCGTCGGTCAGCTCGAAAGCATCGTAGGTGCAGATGCCCATGTGGATCTGCAGTTCTTCGTCTGACAACGCCTCAAAGCTTCCCGAGGATTGTCGAGAATAGTCGTCACTGGTGTTCGTTCGAAGGATTCGTTTTAGGAAGCCCATGATGGAATCTCGGACCTGTTGTTCCGTGAGGAAGGGGACGCGACCTCGATCGTCTTGAGCCGAGGGCCGCGTTGATTTTTCCGGAGTCTCGTCGAAGACTCTGTACACAAAACGGTACGTCAGTTCTGATGCGGAGCGCGCCGAAGTGGCACAGAGGACCTAAAACGGGGAACCGACAATGCCCCGAGGCGTCAAAGGCGGTGCGACCGGTGTCATCGGGACCAGCCGATCGGTTCGCTACATTCGGCACGACTCTGGGGCGGGGGCACCGGCGAGACGCCCGGCGGCCGGGTGTTGTCGAGGGTTTTGATCCTTCGGCGGGTATACTGAAGCGGGCGGCCGGGGCCTCGTTTTTCGGTGCGGCGACGAAGGGATTCGAGGCTCTTTTCTTTCACTTTTTCACGCGGTAGAACACGGAAACCATTCCATGACAGGCACAGCACGGCTTGGGCGGACGATCTGCGGACAGGGTTCATTCACGCACCGCAGGCTTTTGTCGGTGACCGCCGCCACTTCGTTGATGTTTCTGTTGGTCGGTGGCGTGGGCTGCGATCTGCCCGAACGCCCGATCATCGCCAAGAAAAAATCGGTCCGTCCGGCCAAACTGGATGCCGCGCAAGAACAGTTTGACACGAGCGGCTTGGCCTGGACCGAACCCTGGGACGCTTGGTTCCTGTACACCAAAGACCAACAGCCTGTCGGCTACAGCCGCATTTCGGCGCGATACGGCCCCGAGCGACAAGACGACTGGTTGTTGAAGGTGCCCGCGGCGGCGTTGCTGGAGTTGACGCGGACCGAGACGCGGGCGGCGTCGGTCTGGTACGACATGCAAGACGTCATCCGTTTCCAACGGGGTGACGCGTCCTTCTTGCAATCGTTACAGCAGGTGACGCGAGAATCGACCGGCGGAGAACTACGCTCTTTCTGGACGCGGCTGCGGGTCGGTCCCTCGGAAACGCAATCCACCGGTGTCGTCGACGGCGAACAGATATCCGTCGAGGCCTTTCGGGGCCAGAAACGATCGTCCAAAGTCAGCGTTTGGGAAGCCGAAGCGAGGGGGTCGCTGGCGGTGATGCAGTCGCTGAAAAACCGACCGATTCAGGCCGGAGAGACTCGTAAGATCAAGCACCTTTTGCCGATCAAGAATCAAATCGCGACGGTCAACCTGGTCGCCGTCGGTGAAACCTCGGTGCCCTGGATCGACGGGACGTCGCGTTTGTTGTTGGAAGTCACCGAGGACGTCACGATCGGCGGTCAGGTCGCCACCGCGTCGGTCCTCTGGGTGGATCGTCGTGGCGAGATCCAGCGGACCTACACCCCGGCGATGGGCTTGGTCTCGTATCGCGTCGATGCGCAAACGGTGCAGTCGCGATTGGCCGAGACGGGCGCCGAGGAGTGGTTGGATGACGTCGACCAGGTCCCGCCGGCCTGGGTCGGCGTCGGTGGAAAAAAGGTCGATCGGCCCGAGCGTTTGCAACGTTTGGCGTTGGTGGTCGATCCGATCAAACCGGACGGTGATGTGACGTTGGCGCTGACCCCTTTTCCGGACCAGTACGTCGACAAGTTGACCGATGGCCGGATCAAGTTGCTGATCAGCCGCAAACCGGAGAAACTGTCGTCGGGATTTCGCGCTTATCAAACCGAGTCGTCGGCGGCCGATACCCGGCAAACGGCGATGCTGAATTTCACGTCCAAGATCATCACCGACATGAGCCGCGCGGCGCTCAAAGGGGCGTCACTTTCGGATCAGGAGATCGCCTTGGAGCTGACCCGCACCACCGACACCTTGCTGGAGCAGACCTCATTCGCGGGTGATTTTTCCAAAGCGTCCGATGTGCTGTTGGCCGCCAAAGGCGGGGCGTTCGATCATGCCGTGTTGTTGGCGGCCATGCTTCGCGAACGCAAAGTGCCGTCGCGTTTGGCCTTGGGATTGGTTTATTTGCCGGACCCGGAACCGCGGCTGGCGTTTTCCGCTTGGACGTTGGCGTTGGCCGACGGCCGTTGGATCGCGCTGGATCCTTTGACCGGCGGGATGGCACCGGCCGATCGCGTGATCTTGAAGATGATCGACACGACCGGGCCGATCGATCAAAGCGTTTTCGTGCCGATCTTTCAGTGGATGGAGCAAGTGAAAATTCGCGTGCAAGGCTTTTCCAAATCTCAGGACTAGCTTGACCTCGCCAGATGGTCGGCGACGCTGGCCAGCAGCGGATCGATCGTCTGCGCTTGGATCGTGTGCGGCGGTGACCAAGTCCACCAGCGACAGTCCTCGTGCTCGGTCAGAACCAGTTCCGGTTTGTGATCGATGAATCCCAAAAAATAACGGACGCATTTTTCAAAAGTCTCTCCGGGCCACCGCCGGTACGTGACCGCGTATCGGGTCTCGAACTGAAATTCGGGGTCGATCCGAACGATGCCGGGGTCCACGCCGATTTCCTCCTGCAATTCACGCAGCGCCGTCTGTAAATCGTTCTCGCCCGGATCGCGATGGCCTTTGGGAAGATCCCAGCGTTTGGGGTGCCGCATCAACAAAAACTCCGCGGGTTTTTCATCGGGCGTCATCAACAGCACGCCGGCGGCGTGGACGACGCCGCCGTGCGGGGCTTGTTTTGTCATGATGCTACTCGTATCCAGTGGTCACAAAATTTCCCAACGATCTGCTCGAAAGACTGAAGCCTGTTCTCGTGAAAATCTATACCCGCACCGGTGACGGTGGCAGTACCGGTTTGTTCGGTGGCCCGCGCGTGACCAAAGACGACTGTCGCATCGAAGCCTACGGGACGGTAGACGAATTGAGCGCGGTGCTGGGGCTGGTCCGCAGCACCGAGATCACGCCGGAGATGGACCGAGCCATCGAGCGGATTCAGCACGAGCTGTTTTCGATCGGTGCCGAGCTGGCGACGCCGGAGCCGGATCGGTTCGATTTGCGAGTCATCGGCCCGCGTCACATTGCGACCTTGGAATCCTGGATCGATGCCGCCGAGCAGGGTCTGCCGCCGCTCAAGACGTTCATCCTGCCGGGCGGGACGAAAGCGTGTGCGCATTTGCACCTGGCCCGATCGGTCTGTCGACGAGCCGAACGCCGTTTGGTGACGTTGCAGCAGGCTTGCGAGCGGGCGGTCGAACGAGCCGAGGACTCCGCGAGTCTCGTGTCGCAGGACTTGGGGATTTACCTGAATCGACTGAGCGATTTGCTGTTCGTGCTGGCTCGGAAATCCAACCACGATTCGGGGTTGCCGGACGTCCCGTGGGTCAAGCCGGCCGTTTCGGAGATGACGTCGCCGGGATCGGACGACTAGTTCGGGGCCCACGTTTCCCGCGGGCCGGCGAATCTTGTGTCCGGCGTGGCTTGCCCGCTTCGCCCGGTGACCTGCCGGCCGGCTCGATGTACAATGCCGACGTTCGCTGTCGCCGGTGATGCCTGAATTCAGGGGCATCGGCCACGCGGCGGATCAATCCCGGAATTTGGAAGCCCTGCCGAAACTGTTTTTCGGATCAGGCATGCGTTTGACTAGTCGTTGTCAGAGGAAACGGTCGTGAAAAAAGTCGAAGCCATCGTCCGCCATTTCAAGTTGGAAGACGTCAAAAACGCGTTGACCGACCATGGCATCCACGGCATGACCGTCAGCGAGGTTCGGGGCTTCGGCCGCCAAAAGGGCCACACGGAAATCTATCGCGGCACCGAATACGCGATCGATTTCGTGCCCAAGGTAAAGATCGAAGTCGTCTGCACCGACGAGAATTTGCAGACCGTGATCGACACGGTGCTTCAGACCGCTCAAACGGGGCAAATCGGCGACGGAAAGATTTTCGTCACGAATCTGGAGGATTCGATCCGCATCCGAACCGGCGAACGCGGCGAAGAAGCGCTGTAGACCTTCGTCTTTTTCCAACTTGATTGACAGAGCGGAATGTCATTTCAGCCGGTCGTTCTGGCGGCGCGAGAGCGACTGCAGGTGGTCCGCGAAAAAATTCGTGGCCAACACGAATCGGGATCGCCGGGTTTCCAGGTCGCCAACCGAATCGCGGATCTTTACGACGACGTCGTTTTAGAAATCTGGGAAGCCGCAGCGGCACAACTCGGTGACGTCCGTCGCATGGGCGGTTTGGCGTTGGTCGCTCATGGCGGTTTCGGTCGTCGTGATTTGGCGCCCTACAGCGACGCCGATCTGATGCTGCTGACGACCGTCGGTTCGGCCGGGCTTGCGGCCGAAATGGCCGGGATCCTCACCCGGGATTTGGTCGACGCCGGGCTGGAGTTGGGATTTTCCATCCGCGGCACCCGCGAAGCCTGCAATCGAGCCTGGAGCGATCCGGTCATTTTTTCCTCGTTGGCGGAATCTCGATTCTTGGCCGGCAGTCTGAACGTTTATCGACGGTATTTCGAAGGTTTGAAGAAAGGCTCCCTGCGGCGACGCGTCAAGTTGACCCGTGCGGTCGTCGAATCGCGAAAAGCCGAGCGGGCGAAATGGGGCGAGACCAACTATCTGCTTCGTCCCAACGTCAAAAAGTCTCGCGGGGCGCTCCGCGATATCCAACTGGTTCGCTGGATCGGATTCGCGCGAACCGGTGAATCCGATTTGGAACGTCTGTATCGCTTGGGCGCGTTGCCGGCCGAGGATCTGCGGGTGCTGCGACACGCCTACGCGTTCATGCTCCGGCTACGCAACGAGCTGCATTTCCGCGCCGGACGTGGCCAAGACATTCTGGACCGGGCGACGCAGTTGGAAATCGCCGAACGGTGGGGGTATCAGTCCAGCGAAGGCGTCCTGGCGGTCGAGCATTTCATGCAGGACTATTTTGAACACACGCAAAACGTTCGATACGCGGCGGCTTATTTTACGGACGACACGCTGACTCAGACTCGCTTGTCCAAGATCAGCGAACGCGCCGTTTCGAAAAAGCTGACGAAAAATATCCGCATGGGGCCGACGCAGATTTGGGTCGTCGAATCGGATCTGGAGCGGTTCGCCGCCAACCTGACCGACGTGTTGCGGTTGATGAATTTGGCCAACCAACATTCGCGGCGGATTTCGCACACGACTTGGCAATCGATTCGCCGTGCGATGGCAAGGCGAAATCCGTGCCAGCCGGACGCCGATTCGATCAACGCTTTTCTCGCGTTGCTCAGCAAGCCCGGTCGATTGGCTTCGCTGCTGCGACGTCTGCACGAACTTCGTGTGTTGGAACAACTGATTCCCGCAATGAAACGCTGTCGCGGCTTGCTGCAGTTCAACGCGTATCACAAGTACACCGTCGACGCGCACTGCATTCGTGCCGTGGAAGCGGCGACCAAACTGGAACAGTATTCCGAATCGATGGCCCGTCGCTACGGTCGCTTGAAAGACAAGGCGATCTTACATTTGGCTTTGCTGATTCATGATCTCGGCAAGGGATACGAGGAAGACCACTGCGAAGTCGGGCGACGAATCGCCGGCGAGACGGCGGACTACTTGGAACTGGACGCGGCCAGCAAGGAAACGTTGCAGTGGTTGATTCACAAGCACTTGATCGTCAACGTCGCCGCGTTCCGTCATGATTTGAACGATTCGCAAGTGGTGTTATCCTTCGCCGCCGAAGTCGCTTCGATTCGTCGCTTGGAATTGTTGATCGTTCACAGCGTTGCCGACCTGATCGCCGTCGGGCCCGGCGTGGCGACGGACTGGAAGATGAACTTGATCGAAGACTTGTACCTGCGGACGCGGCGGTACTTCGAATCCGGAACGTTGCCGGACGAGCACGACCCGCAAACCGAAGAGTTGCGAAAAAAGGTCGCCGAGGACTTGAAAGCCGTGGAGGCGTGTGAGGAGTCTCAAGCGATCTTGGCCGCGATGCCGCTTTCCATCCTCCGCCGGATCGAAAGCAAGCAACTGGTGAACGAGTTGAAACTGATCGGGGACTGGTACGCCGGCGGCAGCTTGTCGTACTGCGTGGGCAACTACGACGCCCAGTTTCGCGCGATGCGATACACGTTGTTGCATCGCGAGGGTCGGCGTGGAATCGGGACGTTCGCGCGAGGCACCGGCGGTCTGAGCGGCATGGGGTTGCAAATCATGCGGGCGGACATCGACACGATTCAACTCGGTGACGATGAAATCGTGTGGGACGCCTTTTGGGTTTTGGATGCGGATTTTCCCGACGAATCACCCTCGAATCGACGCGACGCGGTTTGTGCCCGGATCATGCAGTTGTTGAACGACCCGTCGGCGCCGTTGACGGCCCATCGTCGGACGTGGACCGCCGCGGTCAGTCGTGAACCGGAATCGGTCAACGTGTTGCCGACCAAAGTCACGTTCGACAACGATACGTTGGATCAGTACACGATCCTGTCGTTGTTCGCTTACGATCAACAAGGGTTGCTGTATCGCGTGGCAACCGTCATGGCCGAGCAATCCATCGTCTTGCACTTCGCCAAGATCGACACGCACCTGGACCAGATCGCCGACGTGTTCTACGTCACCGAAGCCGACGGTGCTTTGATCACCGACCCGGAACGTCAAGAAAACATCCGCCGCTGCATCTTGGACGTGATCGATTCGAGACCCGCTGTGGCGGACTGAGCGGGGCGTAAGGAAGACTTTTCCGGTCAGTCAAGGCGTGGCAAATCATCCGGCCGTGCGAGTCGCTTTCGCCGATTGGCGTCCGTATTTTCTTGAAATGGTTTGCCCGATCGCTGGGGCGCGGCAAGACTTGTTCGGTTCAATGACCGCCATCGTTTGTAGATTCCCCCGCCGCGGTAACCAACCCGCGGGTAGATGTGGTTCAGGTTGCCACGACTTCCGGGAAGTGAATCCGACGCGGTGATCAAACAGGGCTTTCCGAACGCTATCCATCGTTCGCGACGAATTCGTCACGGGGCAAGACGGTCGTCGCGGTGGTGCGATATCGGCAGCGAACGGTCGACCGAGCCGGCGAATTTCCGAATCGTCTCAGGCGGACGCAGGGAAACATCGCTGTCACTCGATCCGACGGTGCGTTGGAACAGGAAAGTCGTCCTCGTTGGCGAGGACAGTCAAGAATTCGCGAATTTCGGTGACCGCTAGCACACCGATTTTCGCGGACTCGATGACTTCTGATTTGGTCGTTCTGGTGAACCGTTTCGATCCAAACCTTCCGTTCAAAGCCTACTTTTACAAGGACGTCTACCCATGCGTATGATCGCAACTTTGGGAACCGTTTTTCTGCTGGCCGTGTGTGCAACGCCCGCTTTCGCTCAAATCGATTTGGACAGTTTGCTCGGCGAATTGAATTTCGGCGATTCCAGCTTGGTCAGCGACCAGGACCAAGCGGCTGATGCCGATGCCGATGCCGATGCTGAACTGTTGTCGGCGCCCGAGGGCCGAGCCACGTCCGAAGCGTTTTCGCCGCCAGAGACCATGCCGGCAGATCCCGTTCCGGCTTCGCCCGAGCGTTCGTCGAGCGCGTCGGACGCATCGCCGCTGCAGCCCGTCCCGGCACCGCCGCAGGTCAATTTCAACGAAATGTTTCAGCAGCAGCAGGCGATTCCCACGGACGCCGCGATGACGGCACCTCACCGAAACGGCTGCGGATGTTCGGCATGTCGGCAAGCCGGGGCGATGGAATCAGGAGCTCAGGCAAGCTTTGCCGAGCATCGACACGGTGCGGCCTGCGATGATGCCCCCTACGAATGCCGACCGCACATGCGTCCCACACTGCCGCCGCCGTCGACGATGCGTCAGTACTTTCATTCACGAAACGCCAATTCGGACATCTGGGCGGGCTACGAACGCGAAGCCCAACGACGCGACGACCACTACTACAAACACGTCCGAGGCGAATGTGATTGCTTCAAAGATCGGAGCAAGAAGTGCTTGTTCCAGAGGGCCTCGCCGGCGCTTTATCGCCAAGCGGTTTCGCCGCAGTGCGACCGTTGCAACCAGCCCGGGTGTGATTGCCTGCGGCACTAGCGATTGAAAAATCGTGGGCCGGTAAAGGCTTTCCGCAGGACCAATCCCATCACGAATCACCGTCGTCGCCGATGCCCGGCGGCGGCGGTGTTTTTCGTTGCCGAGAAAAAATGGGTTCTCCCGGCAATTCCGTTGTAGAGATCGGCCTGGTGATGCCGATCACTCTTATACCATGGATTGGGAGGGTGGAACGATCGGTGCCATCGTTCCAAATTTGATGGGCCATGGTGAGGCAGGGAGGGCTTCACCATGGCCCTTCTTTTATGCGCTCGTCCGTCCGTCGTAGCCGGAACGGGTGCAGTCGCCTCAAGTGTTTTGTTGGCTGTCCCGGTCGGCTCGGACGCGGGCCGGCACCGCGACTTTTCGATACATGTACAGGTCCGGCATCCACAGCAGATTGATCGCCGTCGGGATCAGGCCGCCCAGAAACGCGATGCCGCACAGGTAAGCGGGTAGCCCGCCCGAGGAAAACCCTTCCATCGACGTCCAGGCCCAATTCAGCAGTTGTAGGTCGCTGTAGTTCTGCGGCAAGTTGCCCGTCGCGATGACCAGAATCACCGAGGGTGCCAGCAAAGAAAACATCAACACCGTGCCCAAAACCACGACCGCCGCCGGCAACGGAAATAAACCTCGGCACGCTAGCGGCAAAGACAGCAAACGCACCAGTCCGAGGTATCCGGTCAGATAACCGATCATCGCGAGCGAATAAACGGTGCACTCGGTCTGGACGACTTTCTGGTTCATCAGCGTGCCGAACAGGCCCGTCGCGAAAATCGCCACACCGCCGCTGCAGAGCGCGAACAAGTAGCCCGACGAAGGTCCCGGTGTGAACGCCGTCAGAAAGACTCGACCGAGAAACGTGGACGGCAATTCTCGCCGCACCCGCGGGCTGATCTCGGTCGACTCCGATAAGAACATCGATCCCATCACCAACCAGTAGGCGGCGAGGACGAAACTGCCGAAGTTGATCGGCTCGAAATCGTCGTAGAAAAGCGAGGTGCCCGCGATCGCCGCGACCCAAAGGAATTGCTGCACCAGCATCCAACGTCGCAACGACGTGCTTCGGTTCTCGGTCACCGGTGCGATTTGCGCCGCGGCGGCTTTTAGAAACAAGACGACGAACGAAAGCACGATGACCGCCGTGATTCCGGCTAACATCCAGGCGACCGAGTCGCTGCCGACACCCGCGCCCAAGATACCCGACAGGCACATGATCGCTACGATGAACTGAACAACCAAGATCGCCGCGACCAGACCCACCATGGCAAACGACTGTCCCAAAAAACCGGACAACAGCGGCGCGATCATCAACGCAAACGCCGTCAGGAACAAACCGGCCATGAAGACCGCCAACAGAACCATGCAAATGTCCGACAAGCCCACGCCACGCAGCAGATACGTGAAGGCCAAGCTGGGGACGACCGCGGCGAAGTGCAAAAACATCTGCAGAACCGCGCTGAGAAACTTTCCCCGCACGATTTGAAAGCTCCCCAGCCCCGTGATCGACATCAGTTCGAAGGTGTCGTTGTCGATTTCGCTGGACAAAGATCGATAGGCCGTCAGCGGTACCAGTCCGAAGATCGGGACGGCCATCAAAAAATAGTATCCTGCCAGCAACGAAGCGCCCGTGGGCAGGTAATAGACTTGCGGCGCGTTGAAGACGATGCCGATGCCGGTCCACAGCAAAGTCGCGGCCAGCAATAGGAAAAACGTGATCAAGAACTGACTGCTCTTCAGCGACTCACGGGCTTCCTTGACCAAAATCGGATTCAGACGATCGGTGACCCCGAACGTGACGCGATCGATGCGATTCCAAAATCCATTGCCGCTGGGATCGAGTGCCAGGGGATGATGCGGAGTGACCTCCGTCGGGCCGAGCGCAGCAGTCGGAACCGCTTCGCCCGAGACGATCGGTTCGACGTCGACTTCGGCCTCCGACGGATTGTCGGTGGGAGAGGAAAGGGTCACTGCACACGTCCTTGGGTGACCGACAAGAAAACGTCTTCCAGGGAATGATCGTCGGTGCGGAACTGGATCATTTCGATCCCCGCGGCGGTCAAGGATTTCAGCAGATCCGCTTGGTCTTGACGATCACCCCTCAAGGAAAACGAGACCAGGGAACGATCGACTCGGATCACCGTCGTCCGTTCGTCGGTTTCCAATCGCGAGACGACTTGATCAGGACTGCCGACGACCTCGACCGTGACGTTGCGATGCGTGGTGACACCGCGGATCTCATCGACCGTCCCGGTGGCCAGCAACTGGCCCTGTTCGATGATGCCGACCCGGTCACACATCTCGGCCAATTCGGTCAAGATGTGGCTGCTGATCAGCACCGTTTTGCCTTCGGCCGCCAAGGATCGAATGATTTTCCGGAGCTCGATTCGCGCCCTCGGGTCCAGTCCGGCGGCCGGTTCGTCCAAGATCAAGACGCCGGGATCATGGATCAAGGCACGGCCCAAACACAAACGTTGACGCATCCCTTTGCTGAGCCCGCGAATCGATTTGTCGGCCAGCGGACGCAAGCCCGTGAAGTCCATCACCCAACGCATCCGCGCCGTCCGCTGGCGACCCACCAAGCCGTGGCTCCGCGCATAAAAGTCCAGGTACTCCGCGCAATTCGTATTGCGGTACGTGCCGAACGAATCGGGCATGAAGCCCAAACGTGTGCGGACGCGATCGGGATCGTTGACCGACGACAGGCCCTCGACCCTCGCGTCGCCGAACGTGGGGATCTCCAACGTCGCCAAGATTCGCATGCTGGTCGTCTTGCCCGCCCCATTGGGGCCGATGTAGCCGAACACATCGCCGCGGGGAACGGCAAAGCTGACGCCGTCGACGGCGCGAGTCTTGCCGAACCATCGTGAAAGCTCTAGCAGCTCGATCACCGGGCCGTCCCAAGTGTGGACGGTCGGCGGAGCAGTTGAAGTCGACGTGCCGATCATCGCGAGAGTCCCAACAAGACTTGCACGCCTTCGCCGACCTGCACGTCTTCCATCGCGAACCGCCGTGGATCGAGTTCGCCGAGTCCGACGAACGAACCGGTGGGTAGCCCGCGTCGCCACTGTTCGGCGAAGGCCTCGATCCGCGGTCGCTCGTCACCCGGGGCGATCGAGTTGTAGTACATGTTCCAACCGCTGCGGACGTTCGGCAAGAAATCAAGCTTCGGCAGCACCCGCTGGTCGATGATCGTGGCAAGTTCTTTTCCGCTGGCCGACGTCATCGGCATCGATTGGCCCGATGAGACCGTTTCGATTCGGTGATAGTTTCCCTGGTTGTCGCGGTACATCAGGGGACCGATCGTCTGAAGCGAATGATTGGTGATCCGGACCGGGGATCGCGAATCATCAGGCAGCTCGAATGACAGCGGCGGCTTCGCTTCGACGACCGGGCGTGTGACAAGGTATTGCACCTGAGATCGTGTGGGAAGAAAATCGCCGCTCCAAATTTGCTCCTCCCCGGTCCAACGAATCCGGCCGCCCGGATAGATCCGGTCGCCGCCGTACGTTCCCCGCTCGACCGAAGATTGTGGCAGCACGGGCATCACGAACGCGTCTACGGCGAACCGCAATTCGCCGCTGCCGAACGCCGAATAAAAAGTCGATCGATCTTGGCGGACCACCACGTCATGCTCGTGGTCGATCCAAGTCCATTGCTGGGGCCGCAGCTTCGTTCCCAATCCGTCCGATAGCATCGCGAAACCGAACAGACCGCTGCTGACCATCAATGCCAACGCCGGGGCGGCGAAATAAAGCATGTACAAACGATCGTGTCGCCTGAGAAAAAAATACGAGATCGGCCCCACCATCAACACGAACAACGTGTTGAGCGTCAGAAAGGACTTGACCGGCGGGCCGCCGACCGATTCGATCAGCCAACGCCAGTAGTTCGTGTCGCCGGCTTGGTAATTCAAACCCATCCGATCGAACCAAGAGATACCGTTTTCGGCGAAGCTGAAATCTTGCAAGGCCGCCCAAAGTTGCAGAGATCCGGGAAAGGGATCCGGATCCTCGATTTTGACGATTTTTCCCAAACCGTAGTCCGAGGTCTGAACGCGGGCGGACAAAGATGCCGCGTCCTCGGTGTCCAAGATCGGATGACCGACTTCCGTCAATTCGTCGTAGATCTCTTGCCGTTTTCGAAAGGCATTCGCCATGCCATAAGTCGTGGACTGCTTGACGACCGAACCCAGCCAATGCTGATCCATCAACGCCGACGTGTCGTTGTCCTCGTGCAAGGTGAGTCGCCGTTTCAAGGCCCCGGGGTCGGGGACAACCTTCGGCGGCAGCGGTTCAAAGTCGACGCCGGGGTTGATCGAATCTGCCAGGGCGTCGGGCGAAGGGCTTTCTCCGTAAAGCCACAAGTTTCCGCCCGTGGCCACCCATTGCTTGACGGCTCGTAATGCGGCGGGTCGCTTTTCGATCGCTTGCCAGGCTCGATCATGGACGACGATCACGTCCAAGTCGCTGTAGGACAGCCAGTTGGTCGGCGGCGTCGTCGGGTCCAGCAACCGAAACTGCACCCAGGCCGGCTGGACTTGTTGTTCGACCAGTGCGATCGCGTCTTGATGCGTCAAGCGAGTCGTCTTGACGGCCTCGGGCAGCGGGGCTCGGCTGGTCGGATTGGAGCCCAGGATCGTCACCATGCCGCGGACGTCCGGAAAAACCAGCCTCGGGTCGATCTTTGCCGGGTCGAACACCGCGATCGTCAATTGTTGACCGGCGTATTTGTCGTCCAATGAACTCCCGAGCGGCAAGACCAAGGGATCTTCGCCCACACGCCTGCCGTCTTCGAAGGCATGCAGCTTGAAACTTTCGCTTTGGCCGAACAACGGAACCAACATCCGGCGATTGGCCGTTGCGGCCCCCTGGGGCAGCGTGAAGCTCTGCGACGTCTCGGCGGCCAATCGCGGTTTGAATCGACTGTGCGAAGATACCCTGACCGTCAGGCGATGGTCGCGAGAGAAAGTCCGACGGGTGGGGCGAAAGCTCAGGTGCAAGGTTCGGTAACCACCGGGGCCGGGACTGGATTCGACGCCGACGATCAGCGAAAAGTCGCTGATCACTCGACCGGCCGGATAGGAGCCACCGACCCACTTGGTCTGGGCGGCGCGGGTTTCGTCGGCCACGCCCGCGAACAGCGACGCCGAAGCGATCGCCATCATCAGCGTCGAACGGTCCGTCAAGCTCGTCCGGTGATCCGTCCCGTCGCGGCCGAACCGGGGGCGTCGCAATCGTCCGACTGTGCCGTCAAGAAACATGCCCAGCAAAAAAATCGTGGCGTAAGCGACCAGCGTCCCGGCAGCCATGCCGACCAAAAGCGTCAGCAGTTGTGCCCAGCGATACCCGTCGCCCGCCGCCTTGAACATCGTGAACAAGAAGGCACTGACCGTGATCAGCCCGATCAGCCATAAGATCGAGACGCGCGGAAGTGGGCGCTGAGGCAATTCAACGGCCGAATCGTCATCGACGATTGTGGCCGCCGACCGACGGATGGCCTGTGAGGTCGATCCGGAGACAGATTCGCTTGACTCGTTCATCGCATTCTTGCCGGCCAGGGAACCTGCCCGACGGTGGACAGGGTCGAGATTCGCAGCGCTCGCACGGAGCGAGGGTTTTGATTCGCCCCGACTCCGTGATTGTAGCGGGATCTGCGGTCGCCTGTTTTTGCCGACTGATCTATGCTGCGGGCCCGGTCAAGTTCTTCTTCAGATCCAGCGAAATCACATCCGATGTCCAGCACTGCCAAATCCGCCGAACCGACTGCCGAAACGTCCAGCGATAAATTTTGGATCGGTTTCGATCTGGGCGGAACGAAAATGTTGGCGATCGCTTACGACGAGGACTGGAAAGAAGTCGCCCGTCGACGTCGCAAGACCAAGGGTCGCGAGGGTTCCGATCAAGGCATGGCCCGCGTGATTTCGACGATCGAGCGGTTGCTGAACGAGAACGAATTGTCGGCCGATAACATCGCCGGCATCGGCATCGGTTGTCCCGGCCCGATCGACTTGGACAAGGGCAGGATCTTGAGCACGCCGAATTTGGGTTGGGATGACCTCGACGTGCAGTCGACGCTTGAGAAAAAGTTCGATTGTCCCGCGATCGTCCTGAACGACGTCGACGCGGGCGTGTTCGGCGAATACAAATTCGGCGCGGCGAAGAACGCCCGTTGTGTCGTGGGAATTTTTCCCGGGACCGGAGTCGGTGGCGGTTGTGTTTACGAGGGCAAGATCCTGCGAGGTGCCGGGATCAGCTGCATGGAAATCGGACACACGCGGATCAGCAGCAGTGACCGGGCCAGCGGATACGACTTGCCGGGCACGTTGGAAGCAGAGGCCAGTCGGCTGACGATCGCGGCCGAAGCGGCCAAGGCGGCCCATCGCGGGGACGCTCCGGCGTTGATGAAAATCGCCGGAACCGACTTGGCCGAAATCCGCAGCGGAGCGTTGGCCGAATCGATCCAAAAGGGCGACAAGGTGGTCCAACGGATCGTCGAAACGGCCGCCGAAACCATCGGCCTGGGCGTCGTCAACATCGTTCACTTGTTATCACCCGATTGCATCGTCTTGGGCGGCGGGCTGGTCGAAGCGATGGAAGACTTGTTCGTCGGCACCGTCAAACGCGCGGCGCGAAAAAAAGTCATGGAAGTTTATCGTGACCGCTTCGACGTGGTCGCCGCGAAGCTCGGGGACGACGCCGGTGCGCTCGGCGCGGCCGCTTGGGCCAAGCAGTCCGTTCAGGCCGACGCCGAAGCGGTGAAGAAGTAGGCGATCGAATTTTCGATCCGCACGCCGAACCGTTCAATTCATCGTCGGTCCGAAACGCCGGCGAAGCCGTTTCAACGTCCGCAGCGGGCTACACAACGACGCGACTCCCAATCGCATCCGACCTCGCCACGGCGCCCGAGAATAAATCTCGCCCATGGACTGCCGGTACTGACGAAGCGATTCGGTGTCCATTCGTTGATGCATTCGTGACAGACCGGATGACCGGCCGTGGGTCGCGGTAAACTCTTCCAGGCTGCACAAGCTTTGGCCGCTGCGACGACGAGCGGCCATCGCGATGGCGTAGTCGTAGTGCGTTCGCATCTCGTTCATGCGACTGCTGCTAAGGCTCGTCGCGTGGGCGCGATAGAGATACAGACTGTCGGGCAAGTTCATCAGCCGACCGACTTCGCCCATGCGAAGAAACAGGTCCCAGTCTTCGAAGAACCGATGTTGCCAGTAGCCGCCGACCTGCCGCATCATGCGGGTCCGCATCATACTGGCCCCGTGGACCAAGCCGTGATCCCCTCGGATCAGGCTTCTGTCGATCGACACATGGTCCAACGGCATCGGCACTTTCGGCCCGGCGGTGCGATCACCGAAATAAGCAAAGCAACTGCCCACGATCGCGACGTCCGGGTTCTCATCGAGCGCGGCCATTTGCAACCGCAGACGATCCGGATCCGACCAGTCGTCGGCGTCCATCCTCGCCAAGTACTCGCGTCGGCAATGCAGCAGGCCTTGATTGCCGGCCGCCGCGGTGCCACGGTTGGGCTGACAGACGATCGTCAGCCGGGGATCGTTCAGCGAACACAAGTAGTCCAGCGAATCATCGGTCGATCCGTCGTCGACGATCACGAAATCGAAATCCTGATACGTCTGACGCAGGATCGATTCGACCGCGTCGACCAAATAAGGCATCGCGTTGTACGCTGACATCTGGACCGAAACGCCGGGCAGAAGCGTGACGTCGTCGCAGCCGAGACACGACTGCAACCGTTGAGGGCTGGGCGGCAAGGATTCGGCGATCACCATGCGATCCAGCTTAATTCAAATCGGGGGGCGGGTAATTCACGGCAGGCCCAGAAATGGGAGACACCGGGGCCGTCGGAAAGGTCGGATTTGTTCTCAAGCTTCGCTCGAGTCGGCCCTCAACGGGCGATCGGCGGCAACTTCCCAAGGCCGGTTCTGATAGACGACCGGTGCAAAGAGCACGGTCAGCCATAACAAGGTGGACGAGAAAGGAAACGTCTCGATCACCGTGTCTTCGAAACAGCCGGAAACCAACACGTACGCCGCGACCCCGCGAACCAGCGGCTCCCGCGAAGTGAGTCCGACAATGGCCGTCCACAACACCAACAAGATGACCAATCCGCCGGCCAAGATTCCTCCCGAAAAAAAAGCGTGCAGCAACAAGTTGTGCGTGTGCTGGGAGAACTCCGCCAGCAGCACCGGGGCACTGTTCAAGCCCCAGCCGGTCAGCGGCCGCTGCGCGATCAAGGAGATGGCCTCGGCCCAGATCCGCGTTCGACCCGTCGCGGAGGTCAATTCGTCGGCGTCGCCCGTCTTCGTTCCGGCGGAGACCAACACGTCGGAGATCTGATCGGTGCCGTTGGTCAGGCCGAACAGCAGGAGGCCTCCGCAAAACAAGACGATCGACGTCAGGGCGATCAACATTCCGCGGCGCGTCGGGATCAAATCCGACATCATCAACGCCGCCGCCGCAATGCCCGCGGCCATCGCCGTCCGGCTCATCGTTTCGATGGCGGTCGCGATACCCGCGAAAATCAGCACCCCCATCAACAGCCGGCCACGCCCGGAAAGCGGCGGCAATTTGACCGCACGCAACAGCGAGATCGCGATCACGATCGACAGCACGCCGACGCGACCCACGGAGTTCGGGTGGGCCGTTCCGGACATCCGTGGCACGAGTGTCGCGCCGGCCAGTTCCTCTTCATAAACCCCGATCGACGGGACAAATAGGTACAGGAACCAGGACACAACCATGTGCATGACCAAACCGATCAAGATCATCACGACGATCGTGCGGAGGTTCAGCATCGCCAAAGCCGTGGGCACGAACAACACGTAGCCACAATAAATGATCGCCGCGGCTCGACACACGTTGGCGACTTCATCGAGGGCGAAGACCGAAGTCCCCAGGAACACAAACCCGAGAGCCACAAAAATCGTACCAGGCAAAGTCATCAAGGCGTGACGAACCTTGGGACTGCCGATCCAGCCGAGCAGCCCGACGCCACAGGCGATCGCCGAGACGATCAGCTTCAGTCCGACTTGCCAGTCCAATCCGACCGAATGTTCTTCGTCGATCGCGCGAAAGCCGACGTCCAACGGGTTGAACATTGCCGCGGCCAACAGAGTCAGGCTGCACACCGTCGGAGCCAGCGGCGCACACAGAATCCGCGACGCCCAACTCGCCGACAAGTTATCAGGCGAATCGTCGGCGAATTCGGTTCGCGGCTCGGTCCGGGGGAGGGTGGCGTCCATCACCGGACAGTTTGATTCACCGCTCGGTCGAAGCCAATGGGAAATCAAGATCGACGCCGATTCCGCCCCCGGTGGTGACGATTACACGGAATCAGAAGCGATCGACGTAGCGATTGACGACGTGTTCGAGCATTTCCTGCCGGCCGCTGTGGTTGGCGGCCGCCTCGCCCTTGTCCAGCATGTAGGCCTCCAGCTCCTTGAATCCGACTTCGCCCGATTCGATTTTGGCACCGATCCCGCCGTCGAAACTGCTGTATCGTTCCTTGATGAAGCCTTCCAAGGCGTTGTCGGCGCGAATCGCCGCTGCGATCTTGAGCCCCTTGGCGAACGCGTCCATTCCGCCGACGTGGGCGTAAAACAAGTCGATCGGTTCGAACGATTCCCGTCGGACCTTCGCGTCAAAGTTCACCCCGCCGGTGCCCAGGCCGCCGTGCTTCAAGATGTAATACATCGTCTGCGTGGTCAGGTAGTAATCGGTCGGAAATTGATCGGTGTCCCATCCCAACAGCAGGTCACCCGTGTTGGCGTCGATGCTGCCCAACGCGCCCTGCATGCCGGCGTAGTCGATCTCGTGCATCATCGTATGCCCGGCCAACGTCGCGTGATTGGTTTCCAAGTTCAACTTGAAATGGTCCATCAAGTCGTACGCCCGCAGGAAGTTCAGACACGCCGCCGCGTCGGTGTCGTATTGGTGCTTGGTCGGCTCTTTGGGTTTCGGTTCGATCAAAAACTGGCCGGTGAAACCGATCTCCTTGGCGTAGTCCACCGCCATGTGAAAGAACTTGCCCAGGTGGTCGAGTTCTCGCTTCATGTCGGTGTTGTAAAGGTTCTGGTAGCCTTCGCGACCGCCCCAAAATACGTAGTTCTCGCCGCCGAGTCGTTTCGTGACTTCCAGGGCCTTCTTGACCTGGGCCGCGGCGTAGGCGAACACGTCGGCGTTGCACGTCGTCGCGGCACCGTGCATGAAACGCGGGTTGCTGAACATGTTGGCCGTGCCCCACAACAATTTGACTCCGCTGCGTTTCTGCTCTTCCTCCAAGACATCCGCGACGGCGTCCAGATTCTTGTTCGTCTGGGCCAGCGAATCGCCTTCCGGGGCGACGTCGCGGTCGTGCCATGCGTAGTAGGGAGCCTGCAACTTTTCGAACAGTTCGAACGCCGCGCGGGCACGATTCTGAGCGTTCTCGACAGACTCGCTGCCGTCGTCCCACGGCCGCACCATCGTCCCGGGACCGAACGGATCCGCCCCGGTTCCGCGGAACGTGTGCCAGTAGACGACGCTAAACCGCATGTGGTCCTTCATCGTCTTGCCCTCGACCACCTCATCGGGGTTGTACCAACGAAAAGCCAACGGATTGTCGCTTTGAGGGCCTTCGTACTGAATCTTGGGGACGTCGGGAAATGCAGTCATGTCGTGGGGCAGAGCAGGGGAGTCGGGCGAAGAAAATCAACGGACCGATCAATATCACCGCCCACCAATCACGAAACAATGGGGGAGGCCACTTGCCAAAAAAGGGTCAGGAGCCTAGCGAGCGGTTTGGGGTGTTTTTCGGGGGCGGCCACGTTTGCGGAACGTCGATTCCAGGTTGTACTTCCTCGCCATACCGGCAACGCCGGCGCGTGGCGGTCGCGGCATCGATCGGCTCCCAACGCGCGGTCAGAAAAGCGAAAAAGTATCGCTCGAAAGCCGCCCCGTCAATAAAAAAGGCTCCTGACCCCTTTTCGCTCTGCCGGCGCAAAAAACGTCGGCGCCCAAGGGGGCGCCGACGTGGGAGCGTTGTCAGTCGTTGGTGCCAGGACGATCAGGCTTCGGTCGAAGCCTTCGTGACCTTGCGGAGACGGCGTCGATAGGTCGCCACTCCCGTTCCGATCACGCCGAGCAGGGCAAACGAGCCGGGCTCGGGGACGGCCGTGATCGTCACCGATGGCATGATCGCACCGCCGTCGGGAGCGATGAACAGTTCGGCGTCCAGGCCAGGAGTCGGACCGGTCGTCGTGAAATCGTCGACGCCAGGATTGCGGTCGGTGAAGCCCAATTCGAACTCTCCGCCGCCGAGAATCCTCAGGCTCAAGTTCCCCAGGGCGACCGCATCGTTGGTGGCGGTGACCGGAGTGAACGCGAAGCCACTGAACAAAATCAACCCAGGGGTGCTGGAGTCGACGTTGCCGGGAAAGAAACCCGCGCCGGGCGTGAAGCCTACGGTTTCCGCCAGCTGGCCATCAAAACTGCCCTGCAGTCCGAACGCGGTGAGACCGCCTCCGGGGCCACTAAGGGTGTCCGTCGTTCCGGTTTGCCGGACGAACAGAGGAACGATCACTTCTTGCCCGATCTCGGGCGCGAAGAAGGTGGGAACGCTGCCGTCATCGCTGAAGGCTAGTTCCAGCGCCGCCGACGCTTGCCGGGCGGGAATCGCCGCGGAGAGGGCGACGGCCAAGGCCCCGAAGGCCAACCATTTCGAGAATCTGGATTTCAACATGGAATTCATCACGTAGTGGAATCAAAAGGTACGTAGGTAAAAGGGTATACAAGCGAAAGCACGGGGGAACCCGTGAAAAAGGTTAATTGCCCGTGAAGGGAAGCGAGGATCCGAATCGGGAAGCGAATTCTTGGAGATCGACCAGGGCGTCGATGCCGTTGATCCCGTCGAAGTCCAGCAACGGGTTGTAGCCGGCGTTGCCCGGGACGGTTCCGAAGGAGGCGGCGAGCGCCGTCAGGTCCGTGGTCGGGTCGACGACCCGATTTCCGTCCAGATCACCGTAAAAACGGAAGAAGTCGTCGACCGAGTTGCCGCCCGGGCTGCCGTCGCCGTCGCCGTCCAGGTTCAGCCCACCGACCACCGCCGTGATCAGCGAACCGTTGATGGTCAGTCGGTAGTTGCCGTCGGTCAGGGATCCGGTCGCGTTGGTCTCGATGAAGCTGCCGAAACTCAGCGTGACTTCCCAGCGGCCGTTGTTCAACGTCGGCACCCCGGCGGTGACGGCGACTTGCCCGCCACCGGTCCCCAGCTTTTCGACCTCGAACGCTTCGGACGGCGCGTCGACGTTCTGGTCGAACGCGACGGTGACTTCGCTGACCATCGACCGCTGACCCGAATCGTCCGGCCCGATTTGAACATCGACCACGTTCGGCGCCGTGCTGAACGTGTCTTCGGTGTAGAAGACCTCCAGGCGAGGACGTTCGGTTTCGACCGGTGCCTCGGACGATTGGAATCCCCAGCCGTTGGTGCCTGAATCCCACGGCAAGATCGCCCAACCGTTGTTTTCGATCTGGCCGCTGACCCAGCGTTGCAGGTCTCCGGTCACGTCGAAGCTGTTGAATCCGCCTTGCACGTCCGGGTTCCGCGACGCGTTGCCGGCGGAGACGTCGAAGCTGTCGGACGCCTCGACGCCGTCGGCGGAGACCCCGTCGATCAGCGAGGTCCAGGTGTCCGTGTCGGCCCAAGACGTCAGCATCGGGTAGAACCGTCCGCCGTCCCCCTGGGCGTTCGACGTCGTGCTGGCGAGCACCAAGCGGGCGGTGACGATCGTCGAACCGGCCGGGATCTGTCCAGCCGCGTCGCCGATCAGGTCGTCAAACCGCAGCAACGTCTGGTCGGTCGGGTCGTCGACGAACACGGTCTCGTCGGCCGAGCGGTCCAGGTCCACTTCGTTCGCGCGGATCCGGGTGTCGACCGTCCCTTCGTACCCGTCGACGCCCTGCTGGAACGTCGCCACTTCGAATTCGCTCGGCGGTAACCATTCCAAACTGAGTCGCGGCCGGAAATCGACGACCGGATCTTCCGACGGGCTGACGAACCAGCCGTCACTGTTCCCGGTCCAGCCTTGCAGCAACCAGCCGTGGTTCGTCTCGCCGGCGGCCCAGGCCCGCACGTCGGGAAGCACGCTGAAGCTCATCAGTCCCGTCCCGGTGCTACCCGCCCCGCTCGCGGTGCCGATTTGCGATTCGAACGCGGCCCGCGCTTCGATGTCGTCGTTCTGGACGCCGGGGGTGCCGTTTCCGTTGAAAGCGTTCCACGTCGCCGTGGCGTCGTCCCAATCCTGCAGCATCCGGTGCAGCGTCGCCCCGTCGCCGGGCGCGTTGCCGGTGTTCGGGTCGGTGTACATGTTCAGCGTCGCCGACGTGATCACCGAACCGAGCGGGATCTGTCCCGGGCCGCTGCCGAACAGGTCGCCGAATTCGAGCAACATCTGGGCGTTGACGGTGCCGCCGTCCCAGTCGATCAGGACGTCGGTCGCCGGGTTCAACACCGAGTCCGCGCTGCCCTCCCGGATCCCGGCGTCGCGGGTCGAATCGTAGACTCCGTAACCGGCGTCGACCCCTTGTTGCAGTTCACGCGTTCGCAGCACTTGCAGGTTGACCTGTTTGGTCGCCGCCGCTTGTGATCGGCCTCCGCCGTCGACCAGCGAGAACGTCACGTCGCGGGGTCCTTGCACCGGACTCGCGTCGCCGGTTTCGAACGTGATGCTTCGCAGCAGTCTTTCGGTGCTGGTCCCGGTGGCCGACGCGTTCAGCGTGATCACCAGGGGTGTCAGGCCGTCGCCGCCGGTGAAGGTTCCGATCAGGGTTCCCTCGTAGGTGATCTCGCTGCCGCTGACGGCGAACTGACCTAGGCCCATGCCGGTGCTGCGGATGCCCAGAGTGTCCGACGCCGATCCGCCACTGCTGATCTCCGCCGTGAGGACCGCCCCGTCGAGGATCGGGGTGCCGTTTTCCATCAAGGTCGCATTCGGGTCGACGCCGATCGCCGAATCGCCGATCGCGTAGACCGTCGATCCCTCCGAGGTCACGATTGCCGGGGCGTCGCCGAATCCGGTGATGTTCAGCGTGAGCGTCGCGGTGTCGGTCCCGCCGAAACCGTCGTCGACCGTGTAGCCGAACGAGTCGATCACCGATTCGTCAAAGTACAATCCGTCGAGGAGCGTCCCCGGGGAATACTGTATCGTTCCGTCCGGGTTGATCGCCAGCGTCGCCCCGAGGACGCTCGTCGCGTCGACGGTACCGACCAAAAGGGGATTCGCCACCGGGCGGAACTCGGGACGCGTCGAACCGGCGAACGGCACGAACGTGAAGTCGAACGGCTGATTCTGCAGTCCCAAGCTCGGCATGTCGTGTGACCGGATCAGGAAGTTGCCTTGCCCGTCGTCTTGGTAGCTGAGGAAATTGTCCTCGATCCCGGTCGGGTTCCGGTGGGTCAGCACCAACATTCCGGTGTCGGGAGTCTCGCCGGGGATCGAGACCTTCCACTCGAAGCCCTGGTCGGACACCTCCAAACGCTCGACGGTGAATTCGCCGACCGGGAGTGAGACCGAGTTCGGGGCGTCGACGCCGGCATCGATCGAGCCGGCGACCAAGTTTTGGGTCGCCCGGGGGACGAACACGAAGGAGAACCCGCCGTCTTCGCCGTCGCCGAAGTCTTGCTGGTTGTCGCGGACCGCGATTTCGAAACGGTCGGTTCCGGGGACCGCCCGAGACTGGGCGACGTTGTCGGCGTCTTCGTTGCCGATCACGAATAGGAACCCGTCACGACTGGCGTCCGTCAGGCCGGGGATCGTCAGCTCGTACCGGCCGGTGCCCGTGCGGACCACGTTGCCGGCTGTCACGCCGTTTCCGTGCACGAGACCGCCCGCAGCGTCCACATGCCCGGCGGTCCAGTTGTCAGCGAACGGAAAATAGGCCACCGCGACCGGGGCGTCGGCGGCCCCGTCGACGCCGAACTGCTGCAGACCCAGCGAGGTCCCGCCGGTACCGTTGGCGAACGCCTGGACGAGCCGGGCGTTGGTGTTATCCCCCGCGAAGTTTTCGCGGACCGTCGCGATCACGACGCCGTCGCTCGGGGCGATCGCCGCCCCGTCGCGGAGCACTTCGACGTTCCCCGTCGCGGTCATGCCGACCGAAACCGCCGTCGCCCCGCTGCCGGTTCCCGCGACCGACCAAACACCGCCGGCGTCGACCGCCAGGTTCGCCGCGGCGATCCCCTGGGGCACCCCGAACACCGACGTGAAGTCGGGATCGACGTCGTTGCCGAGCACCGTCAGCGATGCTTCTTGGGCGCTCAATTCGTTCAGATTGACCACGTCGTCGCCGGCGACCGGCGGAACGTTCTCGCCCTGCACCGTGACCGTCACCGTCGCCGTGTCGACTCCCCCACGACCGTCTTGAATCGTGTAGGTGAACGTGTCGATGGCCGACTCGCCGGTGCCCAGGCCCGAGATCGCAGGCCCCGCCGTGCTCGGGTCGTAACGGATCGTCCCATCCGGATTCAGTTCGACCGTCGCGCCGAGCGTGCTCGTCGCATCGACCGATGAAATGTCGAAATCCAGCCCGGCAACCCGTTCGAGCGGGTTGTTGAAAGGCAAGAAGACGAACTGAATCCCCGGCAGGCTCGCCTGAAGCTCATCTTCCGACTGGCGGGCCGTGATCCGGAAATCGCTGGACCCAGGATCGGGCACGGCGAACACCATGTGGTTCGACGGAACTTGCGTCGGGACTCCGCCCACGCTCGAGAACACCGAGCCGCTCGCGATCGCGATCAGGGCACCGTCCGCCGCGGTGTAGCCGGGGACGTCGACCAAGATGGTTCCGGCCGAGCCGAAGTCCTCGGCCGCAGAAACTCCGCCGTAGCTTTGGACCAGGAACCGATCCTCCTCGTCACCACCGAACCGTCCGCCGATCAGGCCTTCGGTCGCACCCGGGATGTAAACGAAGCTCCACGGGTCGTCTTCAAAACCGTCGATGTTGGAATCGTTGTCCGTCTGGCGGATCTGCCAGGTGTTGTTTGATGTCGAAGGGAGCACCGAGACGAGGTTGTCGTCGTTGTTCCCGCCCATCGCGAACAACAGGCCGTCCTGGGCGGCAATGCCGACCTCTGGGATCTGAAGCTCGAACAGCCCAACCCCCAGTTTCGTGATGTTGATCTGACTGATGCCCGCGCCACCGAGCAGCGTCCCGTCGGCGGCGACGTGGCCGCTGGTCCAGCCTTCGGCGAACGGGAACATCGCTAGGTCAAGGGGCGCGTTTCGCTCCGAGTCGCCATCGCCTTGTGTCACGTTGAATGCGTTGCCGTTGGCGCCCCAGTCCCAGGCGTTCACGGTCCCGAACGGCGCGGTGTCGTCACGAATCGTTCCCAGCAAGACGCCTTGGTCGCGGGTGAATGCGTCGCCGTTGCGGCCCAGGCCGACGTCCCCGGTGTTCGGACCGGACTGGATCGTGACCTCGTTCGGAGAAGGCGTCGTCGCACCGACCGACCAAGCCGACGTCGCATCGGCGTCGATCAACGCCGCGGCAACCGAGAAGGGACTCGTGTCGGGATGAAAATCGTTCGGGAGAACCGTCACGTTGATCGGCGTCACCTTGTCGGTAACCGCCGCGTCATCGACCGCCACCACGTTGTCGGTGTCGTTGGCATTGATCACGACCGGAATGACGACTTGCGCCGACTCTCCCGAAAGGTCCGTCGCGGTGATCGCCACGTTGGTCGATCCGAAGCGGTCGGGGGTGAACGTGATCGTCAACTGTCCGCCGTCGATCGAGCCGCTCATCAGCCCGCCGAGTCCGGCGTCGAAGGAGTAGCTGAGGGAATCATTCGCGTCGACTTCTTGGAACACGGTCGTCAGGTCGATGACGAACGGAGAGGCATCCTCCTCCACGGTCAGTTCCGACGGGGCGGAGACCACTTCGGGGGCGTCGTTGACCCCGAGCCAGTTGATCGTCGCGGTGCCGGTGGCCGAATCCGTCCCGTTCGTCGCGTTGTAGGTGAACGTGTCGACGTCGGTTTCGCCGGCGCCCAAGGCCCGAATCGCGGCTCCGCCGGCATAGTCGATCGTTCCGTCGGCATTGACACTGATCGCTAGCCCCTTGTCGGACAGACCGCTGCTCGGCGCCGCGTCCGTCCCGACTTGCGTGATCGTCAGCGGCGAAACCGGGCTGAGGGTGTTCTCGAACGGCACGAAGAAGAACGAGAAGTCGGTGTTCAGCGGGGTCTCGGTGTTCGAGTCCCACG
>CAYVRC010000072.1:0-26711 GCA_964453205.1 uncultured Pirellulaceae bacterium
GGAACGAGTCCCCCGACCGCGACGGGATCCAGTTTTGACGTTCAGCAGAAACACCGAGACCGATCCGATCCGGCCGAACCGATGCCACGGGTTTCCCAAGTCGCGGCGAATCGTCAGCGGACGGCAGTTCACGTTGCTGATGCGGCGGGGGGCGTGCGCGGCCGATTCGACGCTGGTGCTGTTCGCCCGGCCGCACGACCATCGGGGGCCCGGCGCTGATGTCATCGCCAGCCGGATCGGCATCACGATCCCCAAGAAAACGGGCAACGCGGTGACGCGGAACCGTTGGAAGCGTTGGATTCGCGAGTCCTTTCGGACGCAGCAGGACGCCTTGCCCGCCGGTTGGGATTTCGTCGTGCGACCGAAAAAGGGGGCCTTCGGGGCGTTTCCGCCGATCCGAAAGTCGATCCCACGGTTGGCCCGCAAAGCGGTGCAGCGATTTCAGGCCGCCCAGGCCAAAGGCCCGCCGGAACCGCCGGGTCGCCGATGACGCCGGGTCGCCGATGAGGTCGCTCGGCCTTGACACGGCGACTTGCCAAAGAGCCACTTGCCACAACGTCCACAATTGAGACACTAACGACACGCAGCGTCCGGTCACGAAACTTTTGCTTCGGGTGGTCGTCGCGTGAAACGCATCCTCTTGAATCCCTGCAAAGAGAACCAGAATGGAATTCTCCGTCGGTCATGACAGCTTGCCGCCACAATTGGCCAGCAGTTATTCGTATCAAAATTACCAACGCCAACGTCAGATGACGCTGGGCGATTTGCTGTTGGAGAACCGCATTCTGTTTTTGCAGGGCGAGATCCATGCGGGCAACGCGAACGAGCTGGTGATGAAGTTGTTGTACCTGCAGAGCGAGAATCGCCGCAAAGACATCCACTTTTACATCAATTCGCCGGGCGGAAGTGTGACCGCGACGCTGGCCATTTACGACACGATGCAGATGCTGTCGTGCCCGGTCGCGACGTACTGCGTCGGCGAAGCCTGCAGCGGTGCGGCGGTCATTTTGGTCGGCGGTGCCAAGGGAAAACGATTCTGCTTGCCCAACAGCCGCGTGATGATGCACCAACCGATGGGCGGCGTCGGCGGTCAGGTCAGCGACATCGAGATCCAAGCGGCCGAGATGTTCCGTTACCGCGACGTGTTGAACAAAATCTTGTCCGAGCACAGCGGGCAAAGCGTCGACAAGATCGCGACCGATACCGATCGCGATTTCTTCTTGGGAGCGCTGGAAGCCAAAGAGTACGGGTTGGTCGATGACATCCTGACCAAGCCGCCGTCGGACGGTCCCGAAGACGACGACGACGAAAAGTCGTAATCCCGCCAGCCCGTTTTCATTCCGCCACCCGAACATCCGCCGAAGCACCAAACACCATGCCCATTATTCCCTACGTCGTTGAAAGCAACGGCCGCGAAGAACGTACTTACGACATCTACAGTCGACTGCTGAAAGACCGGATCATTTTTCTGGGTCAACAAGTCGACGACCAGATCAGCAACGCGTTGGTCGCCCAGATGTTGTTTTTACAGTCCGACAATCCGAACGAAGACATCCACTTGTACATCAACAGTCCCGGTGGAAGCATCACCGCGGGCATGGCCATTTATGACACGATGCAATACTTGTCGTGCGACGTGGCGACTTATTGCATCGGCCAAGCGGCATCAATGGGCGCGGTGCTGTTGACCGCCGGCGCCAAGGGCAAACGTTTCGCACTGCCCAACGCACGGATCATGATCCACCAACCGCTTGCCGGAATGCAGGGCACCGCACGGGAGGTCGAGATCCACGTCGAAGAATTGCGTCGGATCAAGAAGCGGATGAACGAGATCATGATCGAGCACACCGGGCATTCGCTCGAGAAGATCGAAGAGGACACCGATCGCGATCGTTTCATGTCGGCCGCCGAAGCCGCGGAGTACGGTTTGATCGATAAAGTGGTCCAAAAGATCGGTCAGACGGAGTAGCGTCACGTCGCCCCCTTCGTCTAGCGGCTCAGGACGCTGGGCTTTTTTCGGCCCGGAAACGCTCGTTCGAATCGGGCAGGGGGTGCTCGGGTTAACCACGAGATCGGGCCGGAGCTGATTTCTTCGTCTCCCGGGCCGAGCGAATGCATGATCGCGGGACGCCGCCATTTGTCCGGCCGCCGCTAACCGCCGTTGACGACGGTGAAGCAGGCGATGAACAGACCGAGGTGGCCGACCAGGCAAACCAGAGACGATTTGACGTAGGGCGATGCCAAGCCGATCACCGCCAGCAGGCTGCCCAGTCCGCTGACGATCGTGCCACCGCTGGGAAACGTCCACAGCGCCGCGGCGGCGAAAAGCAGAATGATCGCCGACGCCCAAACGGCGCCGATCGCTGTGGTGCGTCCCGCGCCGACGTCCAACATTTCGGGGACTGCCGCGGCGGCGTCCCGGCCGCCGGCGATCGATCCAGACGACGTCGTCAGCGGATCGCTTTTGAACGGCGACCCGGTGCGAACCTCCGTCTCCGCGTCTCGAATATCATCGCGGGGGTCAGGCTTGGTTGAAGTCTTTTCGGGCACGGGGCGAATCTCTCGGACGAATCCTCGGGGGGGGGGCGCTCTGACGGTCGAAGTCTATCGGAACCTGTCGGCAAAGTCCTGCGGGGAGGGGGATGTGCGGTCGGATTCGACTGCCTTGTGACTGTCTTTCGGGTTATCCTGGATGGACCGCCGCCGTCACCGCCGCGAAAGTTTTTGCGGTTCAAGGGAGGGCCCTTTTCCTTTTCCGTCATCAACCGTTCAAGCTTTGTTGTCCTGATGCCAAGATATCCGTCGCGATCGATCTCGATTATTGTCGTCCTTGCGCTGCCGATCCTGTTTTCATTGCCGAGTTCGACTTCGTCATCGCGGGCTGCGGACACGTCGGCCGGCAAGGCTTTGGAACCCGACGTCGCGGAGGCCTCCGAGGAACCCTCGGAGGTCGTCGCCGGAATCCGCGTTCCCGCCGGTTTGGAGATCGACGTCTTCGCCGCCGAACCGGAGGTTGCCAACATCGTGGCGTTCGACATCGATCACCAAGGTCGACTGTACGTCTGCGAGTCCTTTCGCCAAAACCGTGGGGTGACCGACAACCGGGGACACGACGAAGAATGGTTGCTTGCCGACTTGTCGGCCCAAACCGTCCAAGATCGCATCGACTATCACAACCGTTTGTTGGGAGACGCGGCGGTCACTTATGCGCAGCACGACGATCGTGTGCGGCGTCTGGTCGACACCGACGGGGACGGTCGGGCCGATGAAAGCAAAGTCGTCGTCAACGGATTCAATCGAATCGAAGAAGGCACCGGGGCGGGGATCCTGGTGCGCGGAAACGAACTGTATTACACCTGCATCCCGAAGCTTTGGAAGCTGGTCGACGCCGACGGCGACGGCGTGACGGATGAACGCATCACCCTGTCCGACGGTTTCGGCGTCCGCGTCGCGTTTCGCGGCCACGACTTGCACGGAATCATCCGGGGCGTCGACGGCCGGTTGTATTTTTCGATCGGCGATCGCGGATTTCATGTGACGACCCGCGAGGGTGAGCTGATCGCGGCGCCCGATGTCGGTGCCGTGTTCCGCTGCGAAATGGACGGCAGCGGTTTGCAGGTCTACTGCACCGGACTGCGGAACCCTCAGGAACTGGCTTTCAACGACATCGGCGACTTGTTCAGCGTCGACAACAACAGTGACAGCGGCGACAAGGCGCGGATCGTGCATCTGTTGCAAGGCGGCGACAGCGGCTGGCGAATGTATTACCAATACTTACCCGATCGCGGACCGTTCAATCGCGAACGGATCTGGGAACCGTTTCACCAGGAACAGCCGGCTTACATCGTTCCGCCGATCGCCAATTTCACCGACGGTCCGAGTGGTCTGGTGCACTACCCGGGCACCGGCTTCGGCGACCGATGGAAAAACAAGTTCTTGATCTGTGATTTTCGCGGCGGTGCCAGCAACAGTGGCATCCGTTCGTTCGAGTTGGCTGCCGACGGCGCGTTTTACTCTCTGGCCAGTGACGACCAACCGATCTGGAACGTGTTGGCGACCGATGTCGCGTTCGGGCCTCGCGGCGGGCTGTACGTCAGTGACTGGGTCGACGGCTGGAACGGGTTGGGCAAGGGCAGGATCTATCGGATCACCGACCCCCAGCACAGCGATTCACCGATCGTCGCTCAGGTACGATCCATTCTGTCGGGCGATTACAACGAGCGATCCAAAGAAGAATTGGTCGGCGACTTGTCGCATCGAGACCGCCGTGTCCGATCCGAAGCCCAATGGGAACTGGCCGAGCGAGGGGAAGCCGAGGCGTTGTTGGCCGTGATCTTGGATTCGACGGCGGACCGTTCGGCCCGTTTGCACGCGATTTGGGGCGTCGATCAGATCGTGCGGACCGCACCGCCGGGGCCCGAAACGGATAAACTGGCCAAGTTGGTCCTCAGCGGCGTGCGCGATTTGTTGGGATGCAAAGACGACGTCCTTCGGGCCGCGGCGGCAAAGTTCGCCGGCGAGCGTGCCGATCCCGCGGCGATCCCTCGCCTGTTGGAATTGATGTCCGACACTTCGCCGCGGGTCCGCTACTTTGTCACGATGGCGATGGCGGAGACGCGGCAACCCCGGGCCTTGGATGCGGTCGTGGCGATGCTGGAAGCCAACGACAACAAAGATCCGGCGCTCCGCCACGCCGGCGTGATGTACATGGCCGCTTTGGCGGATGAAACCGGCATCGCGGGGTTGGCTTCGCATTCCAGCGGCGCGGTCCGACGCGCCGCCGTCGTCGCGCTTCGGCGGATCAGCAGCGCGAGACTGAAGGACTTTTTGGCCGATCCGAGTGATTTGGTGGTCGCCGAGGCGGCGCGGGCGATCTACGACAAACCCGTCCCGGCGGTGCTGCCCGATTTGGCCGCACAGGTCAACAGGGACTCGGACAACCCGGAATTGATCCACCGTGTGCTGGCCGCCAATTATCGCTTGGGGGAACAGGGCAACGCGGTCGCTTTGGCCCGTTTTGCTGCCGACGAAGCGGCGGCGTTGTCGATGCGAATCGAAGCCCTGGACATGCTGGCCGATTGGCAGACGACCGATCCCCGTGACCGATACCTCAATGACGTGCGGCGATTGGATCCGCGGGACAATGGCATCGCCGCGGCGGCGCTGCGTACCGAAATCCAACGTTTGATGTCTTCGCAGGCCGACGTTCGTGAAAAGGCCATCGACGTCGCCAGTTCTTTGGGCTTGAAAGAGATCATCCCCGGTTTGATCAAGCGAATCGGCAACAACGACCGAACCGCCGCGACCCGCGCGTCCGCTTTGGTCGCGCTGGCACGACTGGACTCGGCCACGGCGGTCAAGCTCGCACGAAACATTCCCGATCCTCCGGCCGGGGAACTCACCGAGGCCGCGATCGGCGTCTTGGCGCAGCACGCGGCGGGTGAATCGGTCGGCCGCTTCGTTGCCTCGACGAGTTCGCCGCGTTTGCAGGTGCGGCAAAAAGCGTGGGACATTCTGGCAACGATCGACGCGCCCGAGGCGACTCAGGCGGTGGCCGACGCGGTCAAGGATTACGTCGCCGGGACGTTGCCGGCGGAAGTCGAACTGAACGTCCTGCAAGCCGCGGCGAAACGCGTTCCCGAAACGGCCAACCTGATCGCCGAACATCAAAACAGTCTTGCCGCCTCCGAGCCCCTGGCGGCTTGGTGGTCCGCCCGCGCCGGTGGTGACCCGGCCGAGGGGGCTGAACTGTTCTTCGGCAAAACGGAACTGTCGTGTGTCCGCTGTCACAAGGTCGATCGAGCCGGCGGCGAAGTCGGACCCGACTTGACCCTCATCGGTAAAGAGAATGACCCGAGATACCTGCTCGAAGCCGTCTGCTTGCCCGACGCGACCATCGCCAAGGGCTACGAAACCGCGGTGATCGCCAACGAAGACGGTCAGGTGATCACGGGCATTGTGAAGACGGAGAACGATGAGTTTGTCGAGCTGACTCAAGCCGATGGCAGTCAACGGCGAATCTTTCAAGACGAAATCGTGGTCCGTAAGAAGGGCAAGTCGTCGATGCCCGCGGATCTGGCAAAACTGATTTCGCCGCGCGAGTTACGCGATTTGGTAGCGTACTTGAGCAGTCTGAAAGTTGACCCACGGGCAACCACCGACGTCGAATGACGCCTTGATACCGACCGGTGGGAAATTTGCTCGGCTTTGTTGTGGTTCATAAGGTAGCTTTCAACAGGATCGGACTCTCTGCCTCAAGTGAAATGATGACCTGCCACGAACTAGCCAGCCGGCTTGCCCAGCTCCGCCCGGAGCTTCCCGCGTGCGACGTCGCCCGTTTGTGCGTGCTGATCTTGTCGACATGCACCGACGTGGACGGTTTGCAGGACGACGCGAAGCTGACCGCGGCTTGGAAAAACGCCAGCTTCCGTCTGGATGCCGCATCGGATCAACACGCCGCGGTCGCGGAGGAACTGGATTTGATGTGCAGCGAAGGCCCCGTCACGTTCTCCGCGGATCAACTTTGGACGCTTCTTCGCGCCGTCAAAGTTCAAAGCCAACTCCTGGAACTCTATACCGATCAGCCTGCACTTGCGTAAAGGCGATCGCTCGCCTCGCCCGCTGATCGCACCCACCGCCGGCGTCGTGGCATGACGAGGCGGGGGTTTTGGACGGCGGTAAAAGTTTCGTTCGTGTCGTTTCGATCGTTACAGCCCTATCGGTCGACTCGCGACGCGATTAGGTCGACCGCACAAGGATCAGCCGTGGCGGTGCGGCGCGGAAGGGTGGCCTAGGGTTCACCACCTGTCCATCTCGAGATGCCGAATTCCCTCCTTGATCCGACGTTCGCCAATCCCATGACACGCCGTAGCGACATCGCGAACGTCTGGCAGCGAATCTCGGAAAGTCGTCCCCTGTCGACCTCCCGCGGGATGCGTTTTTTGGAAAAGTCACGGTATCAGTTGGCTTCGTGGTGGGAAAGCCGGCCGCTGCATCCGCAGCGACGGCGATCCGCTCGGTCGTCGGGCCGGTCGATCGCCCGTCGGATCGGCACGATCGATTTGGCGACGCTCGAACCACGCATCCTGTTCTCGGCCAGCCCGATACCGATCGATCTCGTCACGGTCGATTCTTCGCCTCCGCCGGCAATCGAAGTCGCGCCGGTGACCCCTGCCGACATCGACAACGAGGCGTCGGGACAAAACGTCGCAGGCGGCGACCCGGGTCAAGCGATCCAGGACTTGGCGGCCAGTGGGCCTTTGGAAATGGTGTTCGTCGACACGTCGGTCCGTGACTACCAGATGCTGCTGGACGACTTGCGGGATCAGGTCGACGCGAAAGGCACCGAGTTACAGATTTTCCTGATCGACGAATCGACCGACGGTGTGCAATCGATTACCGACGTCCTGTCGGCTTCGGCCGAAGTCGGCACGGTGCATTTGATCTCGCACGCCAGCGACGACGCCTTGATCCTGGGCAACCATCGGCTCACGTCGGATTCCCTGATCGGTCGGGCCGGCGACATCGCTCGCTGGGCCGACGGCCTGACCGCGGACGCCGACATCTTGATCTATGGCTGTAATCTTGCCGCGAACAGCGAAGGCCGCGAGATCGTCCAGTCGATCGCGGCGTTGACCGGTGCCGATGTTGCCGCCAGCGACGACGACACCGGGCATGTCGATTACGGCGGCGACTGGGAACTCGAGTACCAGGTCGGTCGCGTCGATTCCGTTTGGGTGCCCGACGTGATGACCGTCGACCTGTGGCACGCCAAGTTGGCCATCATCGACGTCGACACGTTCCATGACGTCGTCGATGCCGGCGATGGTTTCACGTCGCTCCGGGAAGCGATCATCCGAAACAACGACGAGGGCGGAGGAAACACGATCCGGCTGAGTTCGGGCACGTACTTGTTGACAATCGGCGGCTCCGGGGAAGACCTTTCGCAGACCGGTGACTTGGACATTCTGGAGAACGTCACGATTCTGGGGGCCGGTGCCGACCGGACCGTCATCGACGCATCGGGAACGACCGGCCTTCACCGCGTTTTCGACATGCGATCCGGTGTGGCGACGATGAACGATGTGACGATCACCGGTGGCCATGCCACGTCTGGTGGCGGAGTCACGACCCGAACTGGTACTACACTGGACCTGACCGATGTCGAAGTGATCGGCAACGAATCCACCGCTTTGGGCGGCGGAATCGTCAACCGCGGCACGATGAACATGGTTCGCGTCACGCTTGCCGACAACGTGTCGGCTTCCCAAGGCGGCGCGTTTTACGCGGACACCGGCAGTTTCACCGCGATGACCAATGTCACGATCAGTGGCAACAGTTCCCAGGCGGGCGGCGCGATCTTCAACGACGGTGCCACGATCGGCATTGTCAGCAGCACCATCGCGGACAACTCGACCGGAGTCTTTCAGACCAACGGCGGAACCACTTCACTGAGGTCCAGCATCCTGTCGAACTTCGGCGCGAACGCGAACGAGTCCTTGAGTTCTTTGGGCCACAACATCGACGGCGATGGCACGGCCGGCCTCGTGGAGAACGGTGACCTGACCGCTGATCCCATGTTGCTGGCTCTGGGCGACTATGGCGGCAGCACACGCACTCAGGCCCTGGCGGCCGGAAGTTTGGCGATCGACGCCGGAACGGGCGTAGAAACGCCGACGACCGACCAACGCGGCGTCCCACGCGTCGGAACCGCCGACATCGGTTCCTTCGAAGCCACTTCTCAGCTGACCGACAAATCGACGTTCCGGGTCAACAATTTCGACACGGGCTACCAAAACACCACGGCCCTTTCCCGGGGCAGCCGACACGCGGTCGCCACCGACGAGCTGGGAAACTATGTGATCGTTTGGACCAGTGACAGCCAAGACGGTGACGATGATGGCGTCTACGGCCAACGATTCAACGCGCAGGGGGACAAGGTCGGCAATGAGTTTTTGGTCAACCAACACACCGATAACGACCAATTCCAGGCCAGCGTCGCGATGAACGACGCCGGCGATTTCGTCGTGACTTGGACCAGTGAGGACCAAGGTGACCAAGACTTCCGCATCTACGCGCGGCAATATCACGCCGAGGGAACCGTCGGCGACGAATTCCAGGTCAACACGTCGCCCTCCGGTGCACACCGAGACTCCGATGTCGCCATCGACGATGCCGGCAATTTTGTCATCGTCTGGAACAGTGACGAAGCGGGATCCTACGTCACGTATCGACGCTTTGATGCCGATGGAACGCCGCTCGGTGATCAGGTCGGCATCGAATCGGACACTTCGCAGCAGGCGGATCCGACGATCGCGATGGCCGCCGACGGCCGCTTCGTGATCGCATGGGATTACTTCTTCGACGTGCGTTACATGGTCTTCGATGCGGCCGGCACCGCGCTGGGGCCGTACGCCAAACTTTCCGAATCCAGCGTCGATATCGTCGCGGGCAAGCCGGCGGTGGCGATGGCCGACGACGGGACCTTTGTGATCGCCTATCAAGAAACCGTTGTCCTGGGAAGCTACGACGTCAAAGCTCAACGCTATGATGCCGCTGGCGGTGAACTGGGCGGCCGTATTCAGGTCAACACGACGACGTCCGGTCACCACACCGAAGCTTCGATGGCGATGGACTCCGATGGCGACTTCATCGTCACCTGGACCAGGGGAACGGCGTCGGATCCCGCCGAATTGTTGGCTCAAAAATTCAATTCCGACGGAACGCCGAATGGAACAGAGTTTCAGGTCGACGCGACACCCGATCAAGTTCCACCCCACGCGTCGCTGGCGATGACGAACATCAATCGATTCGTCGTCACCTGGACCGATCAAGGCGATTCGGGGACCGAGGACGTCTTTGCCAGGCAATACCATACCGGCCCGGCTTGGAACGCGGCTCCGATCGTCGATATCGGCGGACCCTATTCCGTTGCCGAAGGCCAATCGTTGTTCTTGATCGCCGGTGGTTCGAGCGACCCGGACGGCGACAGCTTGACCTATCAGTGGGACCTGGACGGCGACACGCGGTTCGATGACGCCGGCGGCGAAACGGCCACCGTCACGTGGAGCCAGTTGTCGGCCTTGGGCATTGACGACAACGGCACCTATTCCATTCAACTGATGGTCGATGACGGTAACGGGAACGTCCGCGTCGCGGTCGCGGCGTTGACGGTCACGAACGTCGCTCCGAACATCGTCGTGACTGGTGACTCCGGCGTCGTGGCCGGACAGCTTTATACCCTCCATTTCGCGGCCACGGATCCCGGCGAGGACACGATCACGAGTTGGAATATCGATTGGGGTGATGGGAACAACCAGACGGTCGCGGGCAACCTGTCGAGCTTCACGCATGTTTTCACCACGGCGGGGACGCAGCGGGACATTGTGGTGACGGCAACCGACGAAGACGGGACTTGGTCGGCGAACGATCGGTCCGTCCGAGTCTCCGAGAATGCACACTCGTTGACCGCCGTGGCCGATACCTTCATCGACAACAGTTCCGTCGACGTGAATCACGGAGCCTCCGGCACGCTAACGGTCGACAAGTCGGGCGGGAACATCGGTCATCAACGCCCGCTGTTGTTGTTCGACGTAAGCAACTTTCCGGCGGGAACCACGATTGAGCACGCGACGCTGAACCTGGAAGCTTTGTCGCTCACGGGCGGCTTCGACGTCAGTGTTTATCAACTCCTGGAAGCTTGGGACGAAGGCACCGGCGACGGATCCTCGGGGACAGCCAACTGGAACGAGCGACAAGCCGGAGTCGACTGGGGGACCCACGGAGGCAGTTTCGATGGGAACGTGATCGACACCTACACGGCGACCGCAGTCGGGACCCACACCTGGGACGTGACGTCGATCGTCCAGCAGTGGTACGCCGGCACGGCCGACAATCACGGTCTGATTCTCGGCAGCGGCGAAAGCGGAATCGAATCGGTCGTCTACGCAAGCCGCGAAGGCACCGTCGCACCGCTGTTGCAGGTGTATTTCTCCATCGAAAACCTGGCTCCCACCGGCGTGTCCTTGGACAACCCGGTCGTCGACGAAAACATCGACACCACCGGCGGCTACCGCGTCGGTGCGTTGACAACCGCGGACCCGAATACGGGCGACACGTTCGCTTATCAGATCCGTCCGGGTGACGATGCGACGCTGTTTCAAATCGGCGGCGCTTCGAACGACGAACTGTGGCTTGACGCGGGCGTCTTGGACTACGAAACCGAGTCGTCTTATGCCGTGACGGTTCGATCGACCGATCAGGACGGACTTTTTTACGACCGCACCTTCACCGTCACCGTTGCGGATGCCGACGACACGGCGCCGGTGATCGACACCGCACCGGCCTTTTCGATCGATGAACATGTCGCCGTCGGGACGGTCCTCGGGACGTTGACCGCCAGCGACGTCGACACGACCGGACCGCTTTCGGGTTGGGCCATCGTCGGCGGAAACGGTGCCGGCGTGTTTGAAATCGACGACACGACGGGCGTCATCACCGTCGCCGACAAGGCCTTGCTGGACCACGAAACGTCCGACGTGTTGACGGTCCAAGTCACCGTTTCGGACTCAATACAAACGTCATCAGCGGCGACGGTGACGATCAACGTCAATGACGTAAATTATCATACGGTTTCGGTCACGACGGTTGACGACGTTCGTGACAGCACGGCGACGACGATCGAAGAATTGCTTCTGGATCCCGGTGCCGATGGTCTCGTTTCACTGCGGGAAGCCATCATTGCGGCGAACGGCCGAGCCAGCTCGGGCACAGTCGACACGATCACGTTCGGTACCGTCACCGACCACGTGATCCGCTTGGCATCGGACTTGCCCGAAATCAACGACGGCGTTTTGATCGACGGTTGGAGCCACGCCGGACACGCCAACGGTCAGCGGATCGTCATCGACGGGAACCACAACGCGACGCACGGGCTGGTGCTTGCCGGTGCTGCGGATGGTTCGACGATCCGCGGTCTGACGATACGCAACGCGAACTCCAGCGGGATCGAAATCCTGCTCGGCTCCGACGGACACGTCATCATGGACAATCGGATCGGAGCGTTCGACGACGCGGGCGATTTCGATGCGGCCCTGGGCAACGGCCACAGCGGTATTCGGGCGGGCGGTGGATCGATCCTCATCGGCGGCGACACGCCATCACTGCGAAACGTCATCGCGGGAAACGGGACGTCGGGTGTCGAAGTGTCGGAGGGTTCCTCTGGCGTGACGATCCGAGGCAACCTGTTTTTCGGGAATGGACAGCTTGCGATCGACTTGGGCGGCGGGGGTGTGCTCGGAAACACTTTGACCGGTGTTGCCGGGAACCTGGATTCGCCCGATGTCGTTGGGGCGTCTCGTTCGGGATCCGATCTGACGGTTGACCTCGGGTTCATCGGGACGCCGTCGTCGATTTTCACGATCGATGTCTACGTGACCGACGATCCGAATGTTTCGGGGCACGGCGGGGCGATCCACTGGATTTCCAGCATCGCCGGTCTCACGACGGACGGGTCGGGCCAGCTGAACCTTTCGCGGACCCTGACCGATTCGATCGGAGCCGTCGGCGATTATGTCACCGCCACGGCGACCGACGCCAACGGAAACACCTCGGAGTTCGCCGCGAACGCCTTGATCTCGGCGCCGAATCAGGCCCCGGTACTCGACAACCTGGAATCGGCATCGCTCGGTTACGGCGAAGGCGATGAAAACGTCGCCATCACCGAACAGTTGGTGCTGACCGATGCGGAAAATTCCATCGAGTCGGCAGTGGTTCGGTGGGTTTCCGGGTTCGTTTCCGGAGAAGACGTCCTGGCGTTCAATGACACCGGCAACATCACCACGTCGTTCAACGCTGCGACAGGCACGTTGACTTTGTCCGGCGTCGATTCGGTCGCGAACTACCAAGCGGCATTGCGGTCGGTCACGTACCGCAATACCAGCGAAAATCCGTCGACGTCGACACGTGTGATTTCCATCCAGGTGAGCGACGGTGATTTACTCAGCAACACGATGACACGGCAAATCGGATTCACGACGGCCAACGTCGTCGCCGATCCCGTGGTGCCGGCGATTCCGCTGCCGCCTCCTCCGTCCAGCACGTCGTCGGTTGCCGAGTCGTCGTCGGAACCGGCTCCCGAACCGGATCAGCCGGCGGACACCGAATCGAAGGAAGATCCCGGCGGGGACGACTCAGGTGATTCGGCGGGTCCGGACGAGGCGGGCAGAGACGTCGTGCCGGATGTCGCGTCGGCGAACAGCGGACAACCCAAGGGGATCGGTAGCGTCAGCGACACCGAAACGAAGGAATTCTCGGGTTTGGCGCCGAACCCGTCGGTCTTTGACCTGACGTTCGAAACCCGATCGGCCGCCGACGAATTCAGCCGCGCCGCGGTGGAGACCGAATCGGCCGGCGGCCTCGACAGCCGCGGCGGTCAGTCGACACGGGATGACGAGGGCGACCTGGAACTGGACATGACGATGGCGTCGGTGACGGGTGACGACCTCGATTCGCGGCAGTGGCAAGCCATGGACGAGCTTCGCAAAGAGATGCTCGGCGAAGTGCAATACGAATCGATCGTCGTCGGGTTTGCCGTCACGACCGCCGTCGCGGTGACCGTCGGCCAGGCGGTGTGGGTCATCAACGCCGGCTACTTGGCAAGTTCGGCGCTGCTCGCCGTGCCGGCATGGCGTTCGATCGATCCGCTGCCGGTGCTGGACAATTTGAATCAGAATTTCGACGACGACGACGAGTCGTTGGATTCGATGCTAGACGGCTAAAGAAAGATCACTGAATCGTCAAATGAAAAAACTTGTATCGATGCTTCCGAAACTTTCCACCCGATCGCGACTGGCCTTCGGTCTGTCGATGATCGTGGTCACCGTGATGATGGTCGTCTTGGCGTTCGGTTTGATTCCCGATCACCAAACGACCGTCATGCAAGGGCGATGCGCGTTGAGCGAATCGTTGGCGTTGCAGACACGACCGCTGATCATGGACAGGGAATTGGCCGAGATGGAACGATTGCTCGAGGCGATCTGTGCGCGCAACGATGACGTCTTGTCGGCCGGCCTGCGCCGCGGCGACGGGGAACTGGTCGTCGCGGTCGATGACCATCATGAGCTTTGGGATCGCAACGCGGCGGGCAGTGACGATCGTCAAATCTATGTTCCGCTGCATACGGATTCCGACGAAAGATGGGGCCAGCTGGAGATCTGTTTTCGCGGGCTCGTCGGCCGAGGGGTCGGGGGATTGCTGGCGAACCCTCAATACCGGCTGATCGCCGTCGTCGGTTCGATGTGCTTGATCCTGTTCAACTTGTACCTGTGGTTGATGCTGCGGCAAGTCGATGCCAAGAACGTCGCGCCGGAGCGTGTCCGGGAAGCCTATTCAAAAATGGCCGATGGCGTGTTGTTGGTCAATCGAGATCAGCGGGTGATCTTGGCCAACGAGTCGTTCGCCGATGCCATCAGCGTCGACGCGAACAAGCTGATCGGCAAACGATTGACCTCCTTGCCTTGGTTTGCCGTCGGGGGGAACAACGACAGTCGGCGGGACGACCTCGCGATTGATGACAGCGACCTGCCCTGGGAGCGTGCCACGAGGGGAGAAGAAATCAACCAAAGCGTCGTGCTGGGATGTCACGCCGCCGACGGTCGCCGGCCGATCTTTACGGTCGGATGCAGCGTTTTTCGTGACGATGACGACGCCGTCAAGGGCATGTTGATCAGCCTATCCAACGTGACGGAATTAGAAGAAACCAAACGCGAACTCAGTTTGGCGAAGGAACACGCCGAATCGGCCAGTCAGGCCAAGAGCTCTTTCTTGGCCAACATGAGTCACGAGATTCGCACCCCGATGAATGCGGTCCTGGGTTTCACCGATATTCTGCGTCGCGGCATCGAACAGGACACCGTCAAACAGCAAAAATACCTGGACACGATTCATGCCAGCGGATCGCATCTGTTGTCCTTGATCAACGACATCTTGGATTTGTCCAAGGTCGAAGCCGGACGGATGGAAGTCGAGTCGATCGCTTGCCAACCCCACCGAATCGTCGGGGACGTCTTGCAAGTCTTGGACGCTCCGGCCAAGAAGAAAGACCTGTCGCTGTCGTTCGAGTGCAACAGCGAGGTGCCCGAAACGATTCAGAGTGACCCGGCAAGGATTCGACAAGTCTTGCTGAACTTGGCGGGCAACGCGATCAAGTTCACCAACCAAGGCGGTGTGGCGATCGCAATCGGCTTGGACGAAAGCGGCGACGTCCCGCGATACGAGTTCCGCGTTCGCGATACCGGCATCGGATTGTCCGTCGATTCGATGAACAAAATTTTTGATCCGTTCAGCCAGGCCGATTCTTCGACGACACGAAAATTCGGCGGCACGGGGCTGGGGCTTTCGATCAGCAAACGTTTCAGCGAAGCCCTCGGAGGCGACATTCGCGTCGAAAGCCGTCCGGGGCATGGCAGCACTTTCATCGTCCGCATCGCTGCCGGCGAGATCGCCGATACCGAACGAATCCGACCCTCGACGGAAGACTTGGCGATTGATGCCGAGGATCGCGACGCCTGCATCCTGCAATTGCCGGCGATGAACATCTTGCTGGTCGACGACGGCGAAGAAAACCGTGATCTGATGTCGATCATCTTGGATCGAGCCGGCGTCGATTACATGACGGCGGAAGACGGGCTGCAAGCGGTCCGACTGGCCGAGCGACACCCGTTCGATTGTATCTTGATGGACATGCAAATGCCGGTCATGGACGGTTACGAGGCCGCGGCGAAGCTACGCGGGGACGGTTACCAGAAACCCATCGTCGCGCTGACCGCCCACGCGATGCAAGGCGATGCCGAAAAATGCTTCCAAGCCGGATGTTCGCATTTCTTGACCAAGCCGATCGAAATCGATCGTCTGACGGCCCTGTTGTCCGGAATCGCCGGCGACCTGGGAATCACGCACTACAAGCCGCAAACCGTTTCCCTCGACGACAACGCCTCACCCGGTCCGATCGACGATCCGGTCGAACGTGCCGACGGCCAGGCGGTGGCGGTGCCGGCGCGTGTCGGGCAGCTTTGCGATGACCAGCCGATCCATTCGACCTTGCCGGTCCGTCATGCCAAGTTCAACAAGATCGTGCGGAAATTCACCGATCGTCTCGAAGCGACCGTCGACGCGATCGAGGCGGCCTGTCGTGATCAGGACTTGGAAGCCTTGCGGAGTCTTTCGCACGCTTTGAAAGGCACCAGCGCGAACTGCGGGTTCTTGCCGATCTCGCAGGTTGCCGCGGAAGTCGAAACGTTGGCGAAAGAAGCCGATCTGTTCGCGGCCTCGGAACGGGTCGCCGTGCTGCATCAGATCCGGCACCGAGTCGTCGAGCCGACGGCATTGCCCACGGCGGAGGGCGACAGGCCGTCGCAACCCGGACCCCGGCCGGTCTTGTCAAGACGAGCCTTCACCGACCAAGAGATGCTGTCGCTGGATCTGTCGCTGGATCTCAGTGACCCCGCAGCCCCCACAACCGGAAAATCCTGATCCCTGATTCGAGTCAATTTCGAAACAAGACTCTGCCATTGTACATCCGGCCATCGCCGACCTAGTTTTCACAAGGTCTGAGCGATACCGCTTTTTTGAAACATCATGTCCACGACCACCCAATCCGATTCGATCAGCCACGTCGTTTTGACCGACAACAAGCACGTTGCCGCCATCACGGGAAAAGCGACATCGGTGCCGCACGTGGACGACCTGCTGATCGAACGCGCGCCGCGAGATTCGCGGGTGATGATCGTCGACGATGAAGAAATCAACGTCGACGTGGTGCAGGCGTATCTGGAAGAAGAAGGTTTTACCAACTTCATCACGACGACGGATTCACGCGAAGCGATCAATTTGGCCCAGCGTCACAAGCCCGATCTGGTCTTGTTGGACATCAACATGCCACACGTCAACGGATTGCAAATCTTGCGGACGATGCGTTTGGACGCGCAGTTGAAACGCATCCCGACGGTGATCTTGACCGCCGAAACCGGTGCGGAAAATAAACTCAAGGCCCTGCGACTCGGTGCGACCGATTTCTTAGCCAAGCCGGTCGATCCGAGTGAGCTGATGCTGCGGTTGGAAAACGTTTTGGCGGCCAAGGTTTACTACGATTACTTACGGGAGTACTCCGATTCTCTGGAGCATCAAGTCCGCGAACGCACCGCCGAATTGGAACATTCACGCTATGAAGCGATCCATTGCTTGGCCAGGGCCGCGGAATACCGTGACGACGTGACCGGCCGTCACGTCGTGCGGGTCGGGAGGTACAGTGCGATCATCGCCGCCGCGCTGGGATTCACCGAGGACGACATCCGTGAACTCGAAAGCGCCGCTCAGCTGCATGATATCGGCAAGATCGGCATTCCCGATGCGCTGCTCAACAAGCCCGGCAAGCTGGACGTGGAAGAGTTCGATATGATCAAGCTGCACTGCAACATCGGTGTCCAGATCATCGATCCGGCCATCGACGGGGGAACGGACCGAGGCAAGACGCACAGTTGGGCTGGTCGAGAAATCACGTCCGGCGTGACCACGTCGCCGGTGCTGCAATTGGCATCGACGATCGCCGCGACGCATCACGAAAAATGGAACGGTTGCGGCTATCCCAACGGTTTGGCCGGTGAGGACATCCCGCTGGTCGGCCGCATCGTCGCGGTGGCCGACGTGTTCGACGCCCTGTCCAGCAAACGCAGCTACAAAGACGCGATGCTGCCCGCCAAGTGCATTGAGATCTTGGAAGAAGGACGCGGTGAACATTTTGATCCGCGAGTCTTGGACGCCTTTTTGACATCCGGCGAACTCATCATGGACGCTTGGCGGACGTTGAAAGATGCGGACTGACCTTCGACTCGGGATCCGACGGCCCCGACGGGTCGGCCTTCTTTGAAAGCTCGTCTTTGTAAACGCGATCGAGCACGCCGTTGACGAACCGTTGGCTGTTCTTGTCCCCGTAACGCTTGGCCAGCAAGATCGCCTCGCTCACGGCGACCTGTCCGGGCGTGCCGCCGAACAGGATCTCATAACACCCCAAACGCAAGACATTGCGATCGGTCGCGGGCATTCGCGGCAACGTCCAGTGCGTCGAAAGTTTGGTCAGCCGGCGATCGATTTCCACGCGGTGTTTCAGAGTGCCTTCCAGCAATCGCTGCGCGAATTCGGTCAATCCTTTGCGGCCTTGCAGTCGTGATTTGATGAATTTCTTGGCGCCTTCGGCGTCGCGTGTTCCGCCCAAGTCGGCTTCGTAGAGTAGTTGCAGGACGATTTCGCGGGCGCGACGACGGGTGGACATGAAAACTTGTGAGGGCTGAGGGCCGAGGATCGGTGGGAGGGGGGGAGCGGGGCGAGTACCGAACGTTCAGTCCGGTGCCCTGAGACCTTCGCCGAGTCGGAGCATTTCGAGTACCGCTTCGGCGGCTTCATGGCCTTTGTTTCCGACCGTTCCGCCGCTGCGATTGATCGCTTGTTCCAGCGTGCGACAGGTCAGCAGGCCGAATCCGATCGGTTTCCCCGATTCCAGTCCTAGATTCATGATCGCCAAACTGACCGCGCGGTTGATGTGTTCGTCGTGTGTGGTTTCGCCTTGGATGACGGCGCCGAGCGTAACGACGCCGACGACGGTCGGCATCATCAAGAAATTTTTCGTTGCCAAAGGGAGTTCCCACGCGCCCGGGACACGGGCGACCACGATGTCGTCGGCCGCGACCCCCGCGGAGGTCAACGTTTCGATCGCGCCGTCGACGAGCGCGTCACAGATCGATGCGTTGTAACGACTCGCAACGATCGCGAATTCTCCACTCGGGAGACTGCCAGTGAGGCCATCGATTTGTGGCAACTCAATTGACATTCTTCAGGCTCATCAGAAATTCAGCGTTGTTTTGGGTTTTCTTCAGTTGCGTGACCAAGTTTTTCATGGCGTCGGCCGGTGACAAGTCGGCCAAGTGACCGCGGAGGGCCGAGATGCGGCAGTACTCTTGTTCGTCCAGCAACATTTCTTCGCGACGCGTTCCGCTGGCGCTGATGTCCACCGCGGGCCAAATGCGTCGATCGACCAGGTCGCGGTCCAACACGATTTCCAAGTTACCGGTGCCTTTGAATTCTTCAAAGATCACATCATCCAGGCGACTGCCCGTGTCGACCAGTGCGGTGGCAAGGATGGTCAACGAACCCCCTTCTTCGACTTTCCTGGCCGAACCGAAAAAGGCTTTCGGTTTTTGCAACGCCCCGGCGTCCAGGCCGCCGCTGAGCAGTTTGCCGGTCGATTCGCCGTCGCTGTTGTGCGCGCGAGCCAGACGCGTGATCGAATCCAGAAAGATCACGACGTCGACACCGTTTTCGACCATGCGTTTCGCTTTTTCGATCACCATCTGGGCGACTTGAATGTGTCGCTGCGGGGTCTCGTCGAACGTGCTGCTGATGACCTCGCAGCGACTGCCGCGGACCTCTCGTTCCATGTCCGTGACCTCCTCGGGGCGTTCGTCGATCAACAGCACGAACACGTAGGCGTCGGGATAGTTGACCAGCACCGACCGGGCCATCTGTTGCATCAAGATCGTTTTGCCGGCGCGTGGCGGGCTGACGATCAAGCCGCGTTGGCCGAAACCGATCGGCGTCAGCATGTCGATCACTCGGGTGCTCACTTCCCCGCCCTCGCGTTCCATCAGGATGCGGGTGTTCGGGTGCAGCGGAGTCAGTTCATCGAAGGCCGTGTTTTGATTCCGCCGCATCGGATCGCTGCGGTTGATCGCCTCGATCCGCAGCAAAGCGAAATAACGTTCGTTCTCTTTGGGTGGGCGAATCTGACCGGCGACGTGACTGCCGGTTTGCAGCCCGAAGCGACGGATCTGGCTGGGCGACACGTAAATGTCATCGGGACAGGAGACGTAGTGATACTCGGCGCTGCGAAGAAATCCGAAACCGTCGGGCAAGATTTCCAAGGTGCCTTCGCCGAACATCAAGCCGCCGGCTTTCATCCGCTGTTTCAAGATCCGAAAGATCAAATCCTGTTTGGTCAACCCGTCCACATCGCTCAGGCCGTCTTTCGCGGCCAGCGCCAACAACGTCGCTTCGTCTTGCCGCTGTAGTTCGGCGATGTTGGTCGTCGGTTTGTCATCGACGTTCTCGGGGATGCCGACCCGCTGTCCGGTCTTGGTCGCCTCGCTGACGATTTCTTCGGGCAACGAAAGCGGATCTTTCTCCGCGTCGAGTTCGCGGATGCGGCGATCGACCTGACTGTCGGGATGCCGGGGGCGGGAACGTCGATCGTCGCGAGGGGAACGCGCGACATCACGTCCGAGGCCGTTTCGGTTTCCCGAGCCTCGGTGGTCCCCGGACGAAGGGTGCCGGTTGGATTGCATGACGGTTGGCGCGAGGTCGCGCCGGAAAAGGAAGGAAGGAAGTCGGAAAAGCGGGTGAGAGCCAGCGAAAAGGTTGGTGCCACGTTCAGCGGCGGTAGGAAGGGAGGGCCTCGATCACTGACGATAACCGATCTTGTTCGAGTGTCGGAGGAGCACCCCCAGCATAACCGAATTAGGAAACGAATGCCGGCCTTCGGACCGCCCGAAAGGGGAACTATTCCGTGGTCGAATCAAACAAACGTGTCAGATCGAGTTGGCGAGACGCCCCGGGGGTGACCGCCGCGGCCGGGCTCGAGTGCGCTTCGACCGCCGTGCTGGCCTGACCGGATCGAGCCGCCCAGTGTCGCAGTCGTGCGCAGATCCGGGCGTGCAATCGGTCCAACGAATCATCGTTCGACAGGTACCAGTTGCTCAGCCGGGCCTTTTCGGTCACGGCCAGCTGATTCGCTTCGCGGCGGCCCAGTTGATCCGGGGCCCAGCCCCGCTGCGTCGCCCAGCCTTCGCGGCGCTCGCGAGGCGCGTCGACGCACCAGATCGAATCGCACGCCAAGTCCCAGCCCGATTCGAACATCAACGGGACGTCCAGGACGGTCATCACGACGCGGCGGTCGTCCAAATCCGCCAGCCGTGCAGTGATCCGGTCGCGGGTGGGCGGGTGGACGATCGATTGCAAGGTTTGCAAGGCCGCGCGGCTTTGCGGGTCGTCGCCGAACACGATTCCCGCCAACCGATCTCGATCGATGTGACCGTCGGCCACGACGTCGTCACCGAAGGCGGCGACCAGTTCCGGGCGTAGCGCCGGGCTTTGCAAGACCTCTTTGGCGACCGCGTCGGCGTCGATCCAGGTCGCGCCGCACGACTGCAGAAACTTCGCCACCGTCGACTTGCCGCTCGCCGGATTGCCCACCAAACCCAAGGTGATCATGACGACTCAGCGGACCCGCAGGTCCTCGGGCATGTAAAGGATCGCGTTGCAATTGGGGCAATGCGTCAAATGGGATAATTGCAGCTGGTTGATCGTTTGCGTGGTCAACGTTTGGTAACAGCCGCCACAGGATTCGGCTTCCAGCGGCGCCATCGCGTCCTCGCCGCGGCTGGCCGTCAGCCGCAGGTAGTCGGCTTTGACGGCAGGGGGCAACTCGGCCTCGGCCGTCTTCAGCTGCTCGGTCACCCGATCCAGGCTGTCGTTCAAGTCGACCAGTTTGGCTTCGATCTCTTTGACCCGCTGGGCGTGTTCGGTTTGCTGCCTCGCCAAGTCGTCCTCGGCGATCTTCAGCTTGCCGGCCAAGACATCGATGGACTCGAGCGTCTCAAAGATCTCATCGCTTTGCACGCTGTTGGCTTGTTCGTCGGCGGCGATCTGGTCTTTCAGCAGTGAGAACTCTTTGTTGCTGGCCGCGGCGTTCAGCTTCGCTTGCAGATCGTGGATGTGGGCTTCTCGGGTTTGCAAGGACAGCTGTTTTTCGTCGGCGACCATCTTGGCTTTCTGGAGCGCATCGCGGGCCGCGGCGACTTCGGCTTCCGCCTTGGCGACCAACGCTTCGGTGGCCTTGATCTGTCGGGGGCCTCGCCCGATCTGGTCGACCAGTTCGGTCCGCTGTGACTGAATGCGGTGCAAGGTTCGCAGCAAAGGTTGCGAGATTTCGATCGATGTCGTTTTCGCCATGGAGTCCTTCGAGATGGTGTTGGTGATTTCGCGTGGCGTTGATCATACCGCGGGCGCGGTGCCTGCGGAAATCGCGGCGGGAAGATTCGATCGGACCGGCGTCGCGCCCCAAGTGGCCGCCATCATCACGCTGTTGATCCCCGAGCCGATGCCCAGCAGCGTCACTTTGTCACCCCGCGTGATCTGGTCGTGTTGTGCCGCGGCCGCCAACGTCAACGGCAGCGCGACCGAACCGGTGTTGCCCAAAAACGGAAACGTGATCGCGTCACGCTCGAGCGGCAATCGCATCGAAGCGAGCATTTCCGAGCGATGCTTGCCGCCGACTTGGTGGCACACGGTGCGATCGATCCGTTCACGCGACCAGCCGGTTTCGCCGAGCAGTTCCTCCAGCGCCGCGGTCCCCGTCGCGATGCCCTCTCGCATCAATCGCTCCGAATCGGTTTCCATCAACGGCATCATGCCGGCGCCGGCCGTGTCGTCGTCGCTGCGGCACAGGTCGTGATGACGCGTGTTGGCGATCGCGATGCCCGCGTCCAAACGGGTTTGCGATTTCGAAATCGACGCGTGCGTCAACAACCAGGCGCAACTGCCCGATCCGATCGTCAGCGACGCGAAAGCCGGTTTGACGGTCTTGCGGGTCACCGTGGTGTCGGCGTTGAGCGCGTCGATCGTCCCCTGCAGCAGCGGCCGGCTGTTCTCGGTGCCCACGACGATCCCCGCTTCGATCGCACCGCTTTGGATCAGGCCGGCGATCTGGACGGCGCCGTTGATCAGGCCCAGGCAGGCATTGGAAACGTCGTAGACCCAGCATTTCGCGGGCAAGCCCAATTCGTGGTGAACCCGCGATGCCGTCGCGGGCTCCAGAAAGTCGCGGCACACGCTGGCGTGAATCAGGCATCCGATGCGGCCCGGGTCGATGTCGGCCGCCGCGATCGCCTGGCGGCCCGAGGCGATGCTCGGTCCGCTGGGGACCGTTCCGGGCGGCCAAACCCGACGCTCGTCGATGCCGCTCATCAGCGCCAGGCGGCCTTCGGGCAGCTTCAAACGCTGATACAGCGGCGCCAGTTTTCGTTCGATCAGGTCACTGGACCAGATTTCGTCGGGAATCGTCGCCCCGATCGCTTCCAAGCGGACGTCGTTGAAGATCACCGGGGGCTCCGATCTGTCGTAGGGGTCATGGACGAAACTCGTGGGTTGCTAGCAAAAAAAGCGATTGCTAGCACCGTGTGTAGTGCTAGCAAATGCGGTTTTGTGGAATCTGTAGACGGCCTATGGATACCGCGAATTCTCGACTTAGTTTCACGGCACGAGACGTCGAGGGGGATCGTTTCCCGTTCGAACCGAATCGTGGCCAGGGAATGCGGGACGAGCCCGCGTCGGCCGACCCAGAACCGAATTCGAATAAGGACCTTTCGGATGACGTGCAAACCGTTGATCGGTATCAATGCTGACTTTCGTGCTGCCGCCCGCAGCGTACCGGCTTACGCCTACCTGGCTTCCGGTTACTTCCAATCCATCATCAAAGCCGGCGGGGTGCCGGTGGTGGTTCCGCCACTCGTCGACACCGACAGTGTGAGCGCTTTACTGGACAACGTCCATGGCTTCGTCCTGATCGGCGGCGCCGACTTGGACCCCCGCAACGACGGTTTCATGCTTCATCCCTCGGTCCGCCTGATGGACCCGCTTCGCGAAAAGAGCGACCGCATGTTGATGGCCGAGATCGCCGAGCGTCGCCTGCCGGTCCTGGGGATCGGAACCGGAATGCAACTGCTGAACATTCAGCAAGGCGGCAATTTGTTCTTGGACATCAAGGAAGACCTGCCCGCCGCCGTGCCGCACCACGACCCGCAAGATCCCAATCACCGCCACACCTTGGATGTCGTCAGCGATTCGTTGGTCGGACGCGTCTATGGCGACGGCGAAATCCGCGTCAGCAGTCGGCACCACATGTCGATCGACGAAGTCGCCCCCGGATTTCGTGTGACCGCCCGCTGCCCCGACGGCGTGATCGAAGCGATCGAAAGCGAAATGATGGACTGGTTCGCCTTGGGAACCCAGTTCCATCCCGAGTGCGCCGCCGCGTCGGCACTGGACATCCGCATTTTCGAAGAGTTCGTCGAGGGCGTCCAAAGTTCCGTCGAACAAAGTCTCCGCTTGGTGGCTTGACGCCGAATCCGTTCATCGCACCAGAACAGCCGATCCGACAGCCGGCCGAGAACAACATTGAAAAGGAGACATCAGGAAGTCGTGGAGATCATGGAAAATCGAAATTCACGACTTCCCGAAACTCAAGGAAGGTGATTGCCACCGAGAAACCTAAGGATTGCTCCCGTTTGTAGGCAAGGAATCGCCGCGGATCGAGTTCAGGAATGGTGCCCAAGGACGAGGCATCCGATCCGTCAAACTCAAGAGCAAAACGCGAATCGGCAGGATGCTGATGCAAGCGGACCGGAAACGCTTCGCCGGAAGACTCGGACAATAACGGAAGCCACGGAACGGTTTCATCGAAAAGGCCAAGCGTGCGAGGAGTTGGAGCACGCTTGGCCTTTTTTCGTTTTTTCGTTTGGGCTTGGGCGCGTTTCGACGCCCCGGTATGCTCTAGTGGAAAGAGTGTGCCCATTGCTCCCATCTATATCCAACAGAAACTGAATCAATCGATGAGATCCGATCACTGGAATTTCCTGGCCAACCTGCTGGGCGCACCTGGGGCGGCCGAACCGCCCAAGCAAGACGAAACAGCCTCGGAAGTCGAAAAGCAGCCCGCCGACACCGCCGCGGAGTCGACCGAAGATAACCAGGACGAGGCTCGGCAGCCTCCCGCCGAGATCGCCATGACGTCTCCGGATGACGATCGGCCGGATCGGGAAGCGGACGCGTCCGTGGAACCGGCCGACGAGGAGGTCGATCCGGACACGATACTCGAAGCCTTGACCGCAGTTCAGCCTCCGCCGGTCCTGCCGGGTTTCGGCGTCAGCACCAAAGACGACGCCCAACGACACAGCGACAAGGTGTTCGCCAAGGCGAAAGCGGAAAGCCCGAAACGCCCCGCCGAACGCGATTCCGCGGGTCGATTGAAATCGGCTGATTCCCGAGACCTGGCGAAAAAATTGGAACCGACCGTGGCGGTCGGCGGCGACGAAGACGAATCGGCATCGGCCTGGGGCGGTTTAGCCGACGAACTGGGGATCGACCTGCCCGATACCCCACCGCCGCGGCCCCGCGAATCGGCCGCCGATGAGGTCGCCGAGGCCCCGCGAAACCGCAAGAAAAATCGCGGCGGGCCGCCGCGAAAGGCCCAAAAATTCGGAGTCGGCTTGGTCGAATCTCGAGACGACGACGACGAACCGGAGGACGACGACGTCTCCCCGCGGGCCGACGACGAGACGCCGAGCATCCAGGCCTTCGATGCGGACGACGAGGGCACGGATGACGTCGACGCGGGCGATGTCGAATCGGGGGCCGCGATTTTGGATTTCGTCTCGTTCGATGAAATCACCGACGACGACGATGACGACAGTTCCCCGTCGGAACCGGCCGCTTCGGCTCCCGCTCCAGGACGCGGCCGCCGGGATCCGCGAGGCGGTCGCGGTGGCGGAACCGGCGGAGCCCGCCCGCCCCGTGAAGAAACGCCATCGGACGTCGCGAGCGCCGACCGTCCCGCAGGACGGGACGCCGATGAGGGCGAAGGCGAGCGTGGAGGTCGATCCCGTCGCGGACGACGCGGCGGACGCACCGGCGTTCGGCAACGGATCAGCGAAGACGAGTTGGGCCGTCTGGACATGGACCGAAAGCCGACGGTCCGACGCGAAGAAAACGAAGACGACGAACCGCGATCACGTCGTCCGCGGCGGCCCGAGCGCGGTGAGCGGGCCGACCGTGGTGAGCGGCCGGAACGGGGTGAGCGGGCCGACCGCAGTGAGCGGCCGGAACGGGCCGATCGCGGTGAACGGGCCGATCGCGGTGAACGGGCCGAGCGCAGTGAACGGGCCGAGCGACCCGCGTCCGGTGACCGGAATGATCGATCGCGATCCGAATCGGGCGGCCGCGGCCGGGCCAGGTCGGATCGTTCGCGTGGCCCGGAGCCACGGCCTTCGCGATCGGCACCCGAAGCGTCACGGACGCGATCGGATTCCCGCGACGACATGGGGCTGGACGATGATTCCGATGATGATTTCGCTTTCGGCTTGGTCGACGACGACGTGACCTCCGAAAGTCGTGATCGCGATGAAAAGTCCTCCGACGAAAGTGACGAAGACGCGCCGCGTGGACGATCCCGACGACGCGGTCGCCGCGGCGGACGCGGGCGAGCCCGACGCGAGCCATCCGACAGCGAAACTGTCGCGGCTGACTTGGACGACGACGTGGTCGGCTTTGTCGATGACGGCGAAGATTCCGATCCGATCGCCACATCCGCGTTCGATGATGATCTGGAGGACGACGAGGAAGCCGAAGCGATCCGTCGCAAAACTTCGCGTCGCGGACGGTCACGCGGTCGAGGCAACGATGCGTCCGATGCAGACGATGCCCCGGTGTCAACCAAGCGACACAGCGGCGTGCCCACGTGGCTGGAAACCGTCACGGTGTTGGTCGACGCCAACATCGAGAACCACAAACGATCGCCACGGGGCGGTGGTTCCGGCGGACGCGGGGGGGCG
>CAYVRC010000073.1:0-26548 GCA_964453205.1 uncultured Pirellulaceae bacterium
CGGGGCCGCGATAGATCGGACCATAGTGGTAGCGATGGTCCCGCGGGAACTTGTAGAGTTCGTGGCCGCTGACCGTCTCGATCCCGTTCAGATTGCCCTCGCCGAAAGGCGTCGCGTTGCCACTGCCGGCGGGCGTCGGCGGGTATTCCGGGAAGCCCCACTCGTAGACACGGGGCGAGGATTCGCCTTTGACCTGCGCCCAGACGGTGGCCGGCACCGTGGTAGCGGCAGTGCCCGAAGCGAGCAATTTAAGCAAGAGTCTGCGATCCATTCGTTTTCCTGTCGTTTGTGTTTTGGGGGGGGATCCCCATCGCGCTGACGAGACGCTAGATCGTGCCACACGAGTGGAGACCGCCCGATCTTGGAAGAGGGCTCGTCGAGGATTTTCGTACGGAAATTAGGGCTGTTTTAATCAGAGAAACAGTCGAAATAGTGCAATCCAGCGGGTGCATTCGGGGGCTTGCGAGAATGCCGGTGCGGATTGGTCCCGAGACTTGAGACGCCGGTTGTTCTGAGGTACGCTGAAACGATTCCTTTCGGGGGCGTCGTGCTCAGGGGCAGGTTTTTGTTGGCGAGGAACAGACGGCCTCGCGTCGAGTCTTACCGCAAGGGGACAGTCTTACCGCAAGGGGACCGATCACGGCGACAAGCAGGGGCCCGTTCGCCTTTGTTGTTTCGACTCCAAGAGGAGCGGGTTCGATCGACAAAGGATTCGAAAACCATGCAGCCGCAGCCCATTCGAGAAACATTCTGGGATATCGAGGCTGCATCGGAGCATTTGTCCACGTTTTGGGACGTCCAGCTTTTGCAGAAATCGCCGGGAGTGTTGCGGCTCGATTTCGGTGCCGTGTCTATCGGGCGGTGTTTGATTTACGAATGTAGTACTAATGTCGATCTGGTCGCCGCCGGGGTTCGGGCCGAACAATTCGTGACCATTTCCCCCATTACCAGCGACTGCGTCGCTTCACGCTTCCGCGGAAAAGAGATCAAGCCGGGGCAACTTCTGTTGATGGAACCTCGGGGCGAGGTGATGCAGCAACTCGCTTCCGGTCATCGTCAGGTCGCCGTCTCCATTCCGGTCGACCTTTTTCGCCGAGTGGCCGCGGCGGAGTTTATTCCGGAAGATCGCTTGGATTCCTTCATCACTTGGCGGACGCTCATCCTTAGCGAAAGGAAGCTTCATCTGCTGCACGACATGATTTCCGGCATCCTCGGCGGTAATTTTCCTGGGAGCGAACGACCAGACGCGGACCTTTTGCTGACCGAGAGCATTTCGGAATTGCTTTTTGACGACGAGACTCGAGACGGGAAACTGTTGTCACGCCGGAACCGGCGACGGATCACGTGGGAGGCGGTTGACTTGATCCGATCTCGATTTCACCGCCCCCCGACCATTTTGGAGCTTTGCGAAATTACCGGAACGAGCCGGCGGACGTTGTTTTACGCTTTTGATGATCTGCTGGGCCTCTCTCCCCGGGCCTACATCAACAAAGTTCGGTTGGACGCGGCTCGACGCATGATCATTAGGAATCGGGACAAGCGATGCATCCAACGCATCGCGCGTGAGCTTGGTTTTATGCATGAGGGTCAGTTTTCGATCGACTATTCTTCGGCCTTTGGTGAAACGCCGAGCCAGACCCGGCGCCGATTTATCCGTCTTCGCGATCGGGCAACAGAGGATCGGGGAACGGGTGTCCTCGGGCTTTGAGTGGTCCTGCGGAAACTTGGCCACCGCAATGATTTCGCGATTGGCGACGAGCCCCGTTGTCGCGTGACGCGTGTGAACCTTTGCGGCCTCGTCCCATTGAACTGATTCAACGTGCCGAGGCTGGTCGATGCACGCTCAAAGCATCGTGATGCTGTCTTTGAATGGTAAGGCTGGCGTTGAATTTTGATTTTGGTCGCAACGAGCACCTCGTAGGCTGACAGGAAACCGAAGCATGAAACTTTTCCTGACCGACCTCGCAGCTTGGTGCTTGACCGGCGTGGCCGTGCTCGGAGCGACCGGCTGCCGGACGACAGTCAGGGTCACCGACACGCCGCAGACTGGCTCGCAGCAGTTGCTGCTCAATGAGTCCGTCGACGCGGCAGTTCGCTGCATCGATTTCGCCCCGCTCGCCGGGCGGTGGATTTACTTTGACACCGCAAAACTGGAAGACACCGGGGACGGTTATCTGGTGTATCGGATCCGAGAAGAGATGGGGCTCAGTGGTGTCCGCTTGGCACACACCCGCGACGAGGCGGAAGTCATTGTCGAGGCGGGATTGGCTGCCTACGGGACGGACTCACACAGCGCGATTTTTGGCGTCACCGAAACCGATCAGTTTCCCGAGTTCAATCTCTGTGTCCGCGACACGCAATTCGGCGTCGCCAAGCTGTCGATGTTCGCCGTTGAACAAGAAACCGGTGCGGTCATCTGGCACTCGGGTCCGAAACGTGCCGATGGCTACCAACGCATTCGCAAGGTATTGGGCGCGGGGCCCTTCATCGACGGTACCGTCGCTCACCCGGCGAAACGTGTCCGGAGATCCACCTCGGCAGTGCGGTCCCGTTGACGAACCGTGGAAAAATGCCATCCGATGCTGCCCGTCACACGTGCGATTCGGTGGAGACCGTTTGAGTTTTTCGCAGCCGCCCGACTCCGGTAACCACTGCCAAGACGGCCGCGCCGCTGAGGACCCCGATCGATCCGTTGATCGCCATCTCGGAAAGACTCGCCAAAAGAGGACCAAAACCGTCCAGGGCTTTGATCGGATCGACAAGTTTTTCCACCCAGTGGTGAACCGTCGGAACGCCGTGGGTGAGGATCCCGCCGCCGACCAGGAACATCGCTGCGGTGCCTGCGACGGATAGAAACTTCATCAGGTAAGGCGCGACGGTCAGAATTCCGTAGCCTGTTTTCTGCCGCAGCGACAGGTTGGCGGTTTCGGAACGTGATGCGATCAGGTGTCTCCCCAGGTCATCCAACTTGACGATGCCCGCGACCAAGCCGTAGACGCCCACGGTCATCAGCAAAGCGATGGAAACCAGGACGAGTAACTGTGTCAAAAAAGGTGAGCTGGTCACCGTGCCCAGCGTGATGACGATGATTTCGGCGGACAGGATGAAATCCGTTCGGACGGCGCCTCGGATCTTTTGCTTTTCCAGGGCGACCATGTCGACTTCGGGGTCGACCAGGGCCGCTTTTAATTCCGCATGATGAGCCTTGTCTTCGGCGGAATGCAGGTACTTGTGTGCGAGTTTCTCACAGCCTTCGTAGCACAGATACAGACCGCCGATGATCAACAGGCTGACGATGACCCAGGCGGGCGTGAACAGGCTTAACGCTAAAGCGGCGGGCACGAGGATGCCCTTGTTGACCAGGGAGCCTTTGGCGACGGCCCACACGACCGGTAGCTCCCGATTCGCGTCGACGCCGGTTACTTGTTGGGCATTGAGTGCCAGGTCGTCTCCCAGAACACCCGCGGTCTTCTTGGCCGCCACTTTGGTTAAAACCGAAATGTCGTCAAGCACCGTTGCGATGTCGTCAAGCAACATCAACAGGCCACTAGCCATGCACTCTATCTCCAAGCGGTTGTAACGGGCCATCAGTCGACCCCCATCAGTCGACCCGAGAGTGTACGAAAAGTATCGGTGCGGCGTCACCGTCAGCCGTGTACCGCAACTTCGCGGTCGGGCGGGACCGATCCGATCGCACATCACCGATTCTTTGCCAGTACGGGCCAAAGCTTTGCCGGCGGATCGCGCCCGCCGAGGCACGGCTGCCTCGGCAAGGCGTTCGGTGCCGCGGCCGACGTTCTCAGACCTGGGCGGCGGCTGACGGTTCTTTGGCGTCTCGCGTGGCTTGATAAACATGAACGTCTTGCTGCGGGTAGGGGATCGAAATCCCGGCGGCGTCGAATCGACGCTTGACCTCACGAACGAGATCCGTCTTGACCTGCCACCAGTCCGACGTGTTGGCCCAAGCGCGGCAAATGATGTTGACCGACGAATCTCGCAAGTCGTGCATCACCACTTCCGGCGGAGGTTCCGCGTGGACCAGCTCGTGAGACCGGGCAACATCGCGGATGATCTGCTCGGCTTGCTCGAAATCGTCCCCGTAGCCGACGCCAAACTCCAGATCCACGCGTCGCGTTCGGTTGGCGGTAATGTTCGTGATGACGTTGTCCCAAATTTCGTTGTTGGGCACGTAAATCGTCTGGTTGTCGAACGTGCGAAATTTGGTCGACACCAGATTCATTTGGTCGATCGTGCCTGTCACGCCGCCGGCGCTAACGACGTTGCCGACGTCAAAAGGCCGGTTGATCAGGATCATCAAACCGCTGGCGAAATTGCTCAACGTCCCCTGCAATGCCAACCCCACGACCAATCCGGTCGCACCGATCGCTGCCGCGATTGGGGTGACATCGACCTCCAACGCCGTCAGGGCGATCACGAATCCGATCAGCAAGACGATGTTCTTGATGGTTCGGGCGATGAGGTTCTCGGCCAGTTTCGGCAGATTGACTTTACGTTCCAACAGCCAGTTGACGACGCCGGCAATGATTTTTCCGATGAAGTAAGTGAACAGCAGAATCATCGCGAATTTGAACAGATTCCAAGCCAAGCGTTGTCCGCCTTCTTGCGAAGTGAGCCACCCCATCAATCCGGCCCAAATAGAACTCGCGTCGGACGTGTCGATTTCGAGGCCTGAAACCGCGACGGCATACTGACGGTATTCTTGGACGTCGCCGCCCTTGACCTCCAACGAATCCAGGACGATATCCAGGCGATCCCGAAGTGCCGTGCGTTGATCTTGCAATTCGTTGACGCTGACCAAAAGCTCCCCCTTCATCTCCGTCGCCGATTCGATGGTCTCGGCGGAGGGGGACTCCGCAGCTGCAGGTTCGACGTCGCTGACCTCGGGTTGTCCGGTGGCTTCGTCGCCGTAGGCTCCCTCTCCCGTTTCCTCGGCGTCGGAGTCTGACTCGGGTTCGGGCTCCTCCGAAGCGTCGGCCGCAGTTTCAGCGGGCGGATCGCCCGCGGCCTTATTCTCCACCGACAATCGTTCTGCCGCCGCTTTGCTGAGTTGTTGCTCGGTTGCCGCGGCGGCGGAATCGGCGGACTCCCTGACCGTCTCGGCCGTCTCCAACGACGCTTGCGCCGCTTGATCATCGTCGGCGGCCAAGGCTTCGTTTGTTTTGGCTAGCCCCAAGCGAGCCGCTGCGATCTGACGTGACTTTCGACGCAGCAACTCGAACCACGCCGTCGCTTCGACCTCCAGTTCCGACTTGGTCAGGGGCCGAACCATCAGACGCAACTGTTCTCGCGGCACGGCGGGATCGAGCGTCGTGATCGGTTTGGCAGCAGGCGATTCTTTTTCACCTTGGGCGACCGATTCGTCCTGGGCGACCAAGCCGCCGACTGAGCCAAACGCCCAAACCGTTGCTAACAATACTGTGCGCAATAACATCGTTGAATCCTTGTGTCGGTAAGTCTGGGAGAGAATGGATTGACGTGACGGAGCAGTTTCGGCTTTCCCTTTCGCGAGGGCCCGTCGAAGGCCCGAGACACCGCGAATTTGCACGACGACAATTTGCACGACGACTTTGTCATCTCCGTCACAACCATAGCCCCATCGGCAACGCCTTCGGCAAGCGAGGTCGGGGGGTGGATGGTAAACGGCTGGGTGTCAGCGCCTACCCGTGCCCCACCGATGCGAATTGCTGCCCGACCGTCGTGCGCGATGCAGCGGAGCATGAGCTTTCTCGAACGAGTCCGGCTCCGATGCGAGCGAACGGGGGGCGATTGAACGAATGTATCCTGGGCCGGCGAGGTTCAAAAATAAGTCTGCGAATGAGGGCCAACAGGCGGCATCTGTACCGCCTTTTGCTTGAACTCCTTGGTGAAACGGCGTCGCCGATGAAACGAGGTCGCTTCGGTACCTCCGGTCCTGACCCGTTCTCCGGGTTTGATTTCGACACGGATCGGTTCTCTTGGATCACCACAAACAGGCCACGGCACCGTCCGAAAAAACGCGAGCACCTCAGACAGCCCAACTCGCCGATTTTTTCGGCATCGTGTATTCTTGCGATGCAGGAGTCGGGGGCGCTGCCCTCAAAGGCCCTGCTCGGGCGCGGCTCGGACACACTTTCTCCCTTCTCTTTTTGAATCATGACTGCGACCGTCACGACATTTGCCACCGCCCGCAACGAAATCGCTGGACAGAGTGTCAAGGAACTGGCCAAACAGTTCGGCACACCGCTGTATGTCTACGATCGCGCCCCGATCGATCGGCGGATCGCCGATTTGGCCGCCTTTGACGTCGTGCGTTACGCCCAGAAGGCTTGCGGGAATCTTGCGATCCTCGACCGAATGCGTCGCCAAGGCGTCGTCGTTGACGCGGTCAGCGCCGGTGAGATTCGACGAGCGATGGCGGCCGGATTCCGGGTCGGTCCCGGACAACATGACATCGTCTACACGGCCGATATTTTCGATCAAGCATCACTGGATTTGATCTGCGAACACCACCTGCACGTCAACTGTGGTTCGCCCGACATGATCAGCCAACTGGGGCAAGTGCGTCCCGGCAGTGACGTGACCTTGCGAATCAACCCCGGCTTTGGGCACGGGCACAGTCAAAAAACCAACACCGGTGGCCAGCAATCCAAGCACGGCATCTGGCACACTCAGATCAACGAATGTTTGTTGCGTGCCGATCAAAACGGCGTCAGCGTGACCGGCCTGCACATGCACATCGGCTCGGGGACCGACCTGGAACACCTGAGCGAGGTCTGCGCCGCGATGGAGAAAGCGGCTACGGAAGTCGGACGCACGATCAAATCGATCAGTGCCGGCGGCGGGCTGCCGGTGCCTTACAAGGCCGACGAAAGCTATGTCGATTTGGCAAAGTATTTCGAACTGTGGGATGCGGCGCGGAATCGCTTGAGCAAAGCCTTCGGGCATCCCGTCGAACTGGAAATCGAACCGGGACGCTTTTTGTCCGCCGAAAGTGGTCACCTGATCGCGGAGGTTCGCAGCGTGAAAACGGTGGGCGAAAACCGTTTCGTGTTGCTCGATGCCGGATTCAACGACCTGGCGCGTCCGGTGATGTACGGGGCCTACCATCCGATTTCGGTTTGTGCGGCTAGCGGCGATGCCGCCGTCAAAGGCCTGGTCCCGACGGTGGTCGGCGGCCCGCTTTGCGAATCCGGTGACATCTTCACGCAACGCGAAGGCGGCTACGTCGACACGCGTGAGTTGCCGATCGTCGGCGTCGGTGATTTCGTGATTCTGGAAAACGCCGGTGCCTACGGATTCGTGATGGCCAGCAATTACAACAGCAAGACGCGAGCCGCCGAAGTTCTGATCGAAGACGGCGAGGCCAAGCTGATTCGCCGACGCGAAACGTTCGAAGATCTGATTCGCGGCGAAGTGATTCCGGATTGAGCCGGCCGAGACGTCGTCAAGCCGCCGTTCCGGCGGCCAACTGTCGGACGCGGTCCGCCATGCTTTTTAAGCCGTTGCTGCGGGCCGAACTGAGATGTCGCGCGAGTCCCAGTTCGTCGAATTTGGTTTCGAAGTCATAGGCCGCGATCTGTTCGGCCGTCTTGTCCTTGACCAAATGCAACACCAACGTGACCAACCCGCGGACCAAGTGAGCGTCGCTGTCGGCCATGAATTTCAATCCGCTGGGCGAGTCGTCCTCGGGCAATGCCACCAACCAAACATTGGACGTGCAGCCCTGGACACGGAAGTTTTCGATCTTCCATTTGTCGTCCAACGCTTCGGCTTGATCGCCCAGCTCGATCAGCAATTCGAACTGCTCGCGCGGGTCTTCGCATTCTTCGATGTCGGCAACGATTTCGTCGATCATGATTTCGATGTTCGGATGGGGCGTAGAACCCCACTGTTGCGTAAATCTGGCAGATGACAAGCCCGCACCCCTACCTGGGGATGACGAAAACGCGATCGAGTTCCCCGAACCGCTACGACGCCCCGACCGGCTCGGCGGCCGCAACCCTCACCACGACGCCTTTGAACGCCGGCGTCTTGCTTTGCGGGTCGGTGTGTCGCGAGACCAATACGTTGGATTCGGGATAATACATCAGCGCGTTGCCGGCACGGATTTCCTCGTACGGACGCGCCAAAATGTTTTCCATCTTGCCGGTGTCATTGGACACCGTCACGCGTGATTCCGGCCGGATCCCCAGTCGGGCAAAGTCATCCGGGTGCAGCAAGATGATGTCACGCCGCGTCTGATTGCGATACAGGTCTTCTTCTTCATAGACGACCGTGTTGAATTGGCCTTCACTGCGAACGGTCATCAAGCGGACTTCGCCGTCGCCGGTTCCTCGCAGCGACGGAATTTCGTGGATGTGCAAAACGCCACGCCCGTCCTCGGTCGCGAACTCGGGTTTGTGAAAAGTGCGGCCGCTGATTTGAAACTCTTCTTTGCTTTCGCCGATCGATTTGATCTTTTCAAAACCCGGCACGACGTCGCCGATCCACTGACGAATCGTTTCGCCCTCGTGCATCGCTTTCCAATCGACTCCGTCGGCGTCCGGCAGCAAACGTTCACCGATGGTCGCAATGACGTCGATTTCGCTGCGTGGCCCCGGCAAACGGCGCGGGCCTCCGTCGGAAAGGCGGATGTAATTGAACATCGATTCCTGAGTCGTCGGCTGCGGTTCTTCGTCGCGAGCCAACACCGGCAAGACGATCGTCTGTGCGGCCAGTCCGTGGGCGTGACCGGTGTTCATCGTTGTGTTGACCATCACGTTGAGCTGCAAATTCGACAGCGCTCGGTCGGCGAACGTGGCGTCCGGGTTGCTGCCGTACAGGTTCCCGCCCAAGCAGAAACCGACCTTGATCTCGCCGCTCGCCGCCGACTCCATGCACGCCAAGGTGTCTTTGCCCGGCGTCGTCGGCAACCGAACGCCGTACTTGTTTTGCAGTTCGTCAAAGATCTGGTCTTTCAATTTCGGGGTGACGCCCATGCTGCCCATGCCTTGCACGTTGCTGTGTCCGCGGATCGGCATCAATCCGCATCCGGGGCGTCCGATCATGCCGCGGGCCATCGCCAAGTTGGCGATCGCTTGCACGTTCGAAACGCCGTGGGCGTGATGCGTGATGCCCATGGTCCATGAAAAGACACACCGTTTCGATTTGCCGTAAACGTCGGCGATCTCGACCATCGCTTCACGACTGACGCCGGACTTCGTGACCAGTTCGTCCCAAGAGAAAGCCTGCAACGCGTCCAGCCACGCTTGGTGATCGCGGCAATGGTCCGACAAAAAGCTTGGGTTCAGATTCCCGGTTTCCCGGAGCGCTTTGGCGACACCCCACAACAAGGCCAAGTCGCCGCCGACGTGCGGTTGATAATAATGCGAAGCAATCTTTGTTCCGGTCAACAAAGAAACCGGATCACTGGGGACGCGGAACTTGACCAGTCCCGTTTCCAAGACCGGATTGATGACGATCACGTTGCCCCCGCCTCGTCGGACCTTCATCAGACTGCTCATCAGCCGAGGGTGATTGCTGGCCGGGTTGCCGCCGATGACGAACACGCAATCGGATTTTTCCAAGTCTTCCAATTGGATCGTCGCGGTGCCGCTGCCCACGGCGGTTTTTAACCCCACGCCGCTGGCTTGGTGACAGTAGTACGAACAGTTGTTGACGTGGTTGGTGCCGTACAGGCGGGCGAGCAACTGCAGCAAGAATGCGGCTTCGTTGCTGCTGCGTCCGCTGAAGTACCAGAACGTTTCGTCCGGCGTGACACTTTGAAGCTTGCCGACGATGGTCGAAAAAGCGTCCTCCCAAGTGATCACTTCATAGTGATCGCTGCCGCGGCGGAAGCGAACCGGATGGACCAGCCGTCCGAAATGTTCCAGTTCGCGTGGCGAGCGTTGCTGGAGCCAGTCGATCGAATTCTGTTTCCAAAACGTCGGCGCGATGCCCGGTTGCATGTCGGCGACCATCGCCTGCATGCTCTTCTTGCAGACCTCCGGAAACGAACCGGCCTCGTTGACCATGCCGCCTTTCTGTCCGCCCATCCCCAACGCACAGGTTTTGCAGGTGTTGCGGGAACGAAGCGCCTTGAACAGCTTTAAAAATCCACCTGCCTCGCGTCCCTTTTTAAAGCTGTACAAAATCGCGCGTAATCCGCCACCACTTTTGACTTTCACTTGATCGCTCCCGAGTTGAATAACCACGCGATTCTAGCCGATAGCGGACGATTCTCGAAGAACGGTTACCCGCCGCCTGTTGAAAAGGCCCCTTGGGCGAAAGCCGAGTCCGAAAGGCCGCCGGCTTGAAATTCGCATCGGTCGTCGCGATGTCGGTCAACCCGCCCGGGCTTTTCGGAGATTGGGTATTGACAGTGTCGGTCCTCCGGCCGTCATTGCAAGCATTCACTTACATTCGCGCGTTTTGCGGACGCTCCGTTCTTTTTCCGCGATCACGATGATTCGCGGTGTCGGCGGCGATCGGAGTATCGGTCGGAAAGGAATGTCGGTGGCTGACCCATCCCAGAAGCGACATTCCGGTGCCCGGACCCGACCAGCGCGAGGAACAACGCAGGAAGCTGTTGTCGATCGAATGTGAGGTGTTCAGTGAATTGGGCTACCATCGCGCGACGACGGCGGTACTCGCCGAGCGATGCGGTGTCCGAGAAAACATCCTGTATCGACTGTGGGCCGATAAAAAGGCGATGTTCCTGGCCGCGATCGACAACATCTTCGCCGCGCGAGCGGAGACTTGGGCGGAGGTCTTGGCGAATCGTTCGGACCCCGAGAGGAACTTCGAGTGTCTGCTCGACTACGAGGTGACGCATCAAGTCAAATACGGGTTTTATCGAATCGTCTTCACGGCGCTTACGCTGTCGGACGACGCTGAGGTCAATGCCGCTTTGGTAAGCATGTACCGCCGGTTTCAAAAGCTGTTGAAAACACAGGTCGAATCTGCTCGTCACGCTCCATCATCGGCCGATGACCTGTCCGCGGACGATGCGACTTGGGCATGGATCGGGCTGGCCACCGTGTCGAACGTCATTCGTGAGCTGAAACTGCTGAAACGTTACCCGAATCTTTGGGGTGACACGGCTGTACTAGGTTCTGCCGGGCGGGTGCGTGACTTACGCCGACGGCTCGACGAAGGCTCTGAAGTCCAGGATCGCTTGCTCCATGGCAGCGACTTTCCCTTCCCCTCCGTTCCTGCGGCGTTTGAAGCGATGATCGGCAAAGACGCCTCCACCCGGATCACCAACGAAAAGAACTGGATCGAACAAGATTATGCGAGGAAAGTGGCTTTGGGCATCGGTCTTGAGAGCGCGAGACGGGCCTATCGGTTGGCCATGCCCGACACCGACCGGGTCAACCGAAACGACGCGGAAACGGAGGGTGGTTCCGTGAAAAAAAGAGTCAATTGCGACCCGCCAGCGCTGCAACCGCCAGGCGATAGTCTCTAAGGCAGCATCAGAAGACGCCGAGACGTCAGATTTTGACAGGAGCGTCAGTGCCTGACTTCACGGCGAACAGGCAAGACCAAATGACGGTCGACGCCATGCCACCATCGCAGCCTGCCGATCATGACCCGATGCGATACGGTGATCGCTTTGGATCAGATCGAACTACCACGATTCGGATTTCAGAACGATGAAAAGACGAAAGCAAATGTTCGCGACTCGGATGTCACCGATGATCATGATCGCAAGTTTAACGATGTCCCCTTTCATCGACATGGTCGCTTCCGAGGACGTTCTCGGACGTTGGGACGTGAATGCCGATCTGTTGGGCAAGACGCAGTTCGCGCAGCTCGAAGTCCGGCAAAACTCGGGTGAACTGAAGGCATCGCTCATCGGTGACTCCGGTGTCGTTGAGATCAACGACATTTCGATCGACGAGGATACGCTTCGTTTTCAGTACGAGGTCGATCTTGGCGATGTCGTGCAGCCCGTCCTGGTTCAATTGAGCGCGTCGGAAGCCGGTTTTGACGGGATCCTTACGACGGGCGCCGAGTCGCTTGCGACGGATCGGCAGATTCGCCTTTTTCGACCCGGTCGGCCGGCGGAGGCATCGGCTTTCCGTCATGAAGATGATGACAAACGAAAGGCCGCAGGTTCGGCATCGTCAAACACTGCCGAAGGTCGCGACTTTCTTGGTGCATGGGAGGTGACGCTCCGAAACGGAAGCGACGAGCAGTTGCCCGGTTTCAAACTCGGCGTGCTCGTGATGGACGTCGCGGGTCGCGTCGTGGTGGGCCACAGCGGATTCGGGATGAACGGGCCACAAGAAAGAGCCTCGGAAGTATCCGTTACCAACGAGGGGCTGATCTGGAAGTACGGCGACGGGTTCTTTGGTGCGCCATTGAGCGTCGAAATGTCGAAGCGTGGCGATCAATGTTCTGTCAAATTGACCAGCCAGGGACAGGATTCGGGGATTCGTGGCATAGCCGTCCGCAGGCGAAGCGGACCTGAGGTGGCAGTCGATCCTGAACTGTTATCGCAAGAGTCCGGAATGAAAATGATCGGGCAGATCGATGGCGCTCGTGTCGTGCAGATTGATGGACAACGGATGTACTTTCAAAGGGGACGCACCGTTTCGGTTTTGATCACCGATCAGCCGTTGATCTTTCCGTTCAAACTGTTTGAGCTTTCCGAAGCCGAGTCGGTCGTGTTCATCGATGACGAGGTTGTCGGCGTGCTTGCCCCACGCTCTCGATTAAGAATGTTGGATGTGACACGACCCAGTGAGTCGCGAGAGATGGGAGTTTGTTCCTTTCCCGGCGGTTTCCCGGACGCCGTGAAAAGCGACGGTTCGTTGGTTCTCATTGCCAACTGGAACGGCCGAGCCGACAGCCAGCAGCTCCATCTGATCGATATCGCCGATCCGAAGCGGCCGACGCTGCGCTGTTCGTTTAGCACCCCAAAGGGCAGTTCAAACTATCAGATTGACATGCACGGCTCGATGGTTTTCTTGGCAACCACCATGGGGCTACGGGTCATCGACATCACCGATCCGGATGCACCGTCAGATGTCAGCATCACCGCGGGACGCGGGCAATGGGTAAGGGGCGTCGACATCTTGGGAACGAAAGCCTATTTGGCCACCTCGATGCACGGCGGTGCGTCTTGGCTGCAAATCATCGAAGTTGCGAATCCGAGAAAACCGGTTTCCGTCAGCTTGTTCCGCACCACCGGGGGCGCGCAGGATGTCGCGGTCGGTCGGTCGCATGTCTATGTCGCCGATCGCTCGGCGGGGCTGGTCGTGATCGACGCTTCGGATCCGAACGATCCGCGGCGTGTCGGGTTTTTCGACGTCTCGGGCAGGGCCGATCAGGTGTCGGTCGCCGGCGATTTAGTGTTTCTCAACGTCAAGGAAGGTCGGAATTCGCACTTGCTGGTTCTGCAGTCAGAACTTTGAGCGGACGCATCGCTCTGCCCGCTTTGGGACCCGTTCGAGCGAGTGGAAATTCGGCAGACTCCACGCGTGCGGCCTTCATCGCTTGCTCCAGATCGGCGACCACGTCCGGTCGTGCTTCGGCGAGATCTGTCGTTTCGCCCACGTCCTTCCGCAGATCGTACAACTGCACCGGAGCACCTTGACGTGGTCGGTAGGCTTTCCAGTCCCCCAGACGGATCGCCTGCTGCGGGGCAGCCTCCCAGTAAAACACGTCACGGTTCGCCTGACGACTCGGTCGGCCCGTCAAGGTCGGCAGGATCGAAACGCCGTCGAGCCCGTCAGGGCATTCCGCGCCGATGACTTCCGCGAACGTGGGAAACATGTCGGCGAAGTCGGAGACGCGGTCACTGGTCGACCCTGCCGCAATCTTGCCCGGCCAGCGGGCGATCATCGGGACGCGTATTCCACCTTCGTACAGGGTGAACTTCAGACCTCGCAACGGACCAGCGCTGTTGAAGAAAACAGGGTCTTGACCTCCGGCGGTGATCGGACCGTTGTCACTGGTGAAGATGATCAGTGTGTCGTCCGCCAGTTTCAATTCGTCAAGCAGATCCAAAATCCGGCCGACATCTCGATCCATGCGGGTGATCATCGCTGCACGAACAGCGCGGGGCTTGTCTTGCGGACAGTAGGTTTTCGAACCGGGAAACGCCTTCGGCTCCGGCCATTTCCCGAGGTACTCCGCCAGCGAGTCGTCCGGGACGGTGACTTCGGCGTGGGGAATCGTAAAGGCGGCGTAGAAGAAGAACGGCTGGTCTTGGTGGCGACGAATAAAATCCAGCGTCTGTTCGGCAAACAGATCGTGTGAATAGACGGTTCGTTCGCCGTCCTGGTTACCCTGAATTTCGACTCGCCGGCCGTCTCGCCACAGGAAGTCCGGATAATAGGTGTGGGCGTGCGTTTGATCCAAAAACCCGAAAAACTCGTCCATCCCTTTGCGCCACGGCGCGCCGGCTGTTTCCGCATCGCCCAAGGCCCACTTGCCGACGCCGCCGGTTGCATATTCGGCTTGTCGAAACATTTGTGAAATCGTCAAGTCTTCCGGATGCAGCGGCAGTTTGGAATTCGCCCTGATCCGCGCGTGCCCGGTATGCTTGCCGGTGAACAGCACGCAACGAGAAGGATGGCAGGACGGCCCGCCCGCGTAATGTTGGGTGAATCGCATCCCCTGGACGGCCAATCGGTCGAGATGCGGCGTGCGAATCAACTCCTGGCCGTAAGAACCGAGATCCCCGTATCCCAGATCATCCGCCAAAATGTAAAGCACATTCGGACCCGCAGCCGACGCGTCTGTTGAGCGGAGGAAGCAGGCCAACAGCACCAGCCCCGCGACGAGGGTGAAACACTTTTTGTTCATTGTTGCTTTCCCCACGTGCTGCGATCGATGTAACGCTTGAATTCCCAGCGGTCTTTCCATTGAGGCAGGTAGGGACGATACGCGTCAGTTTCCGTCCAAAACACCGGTTTGGGATCGGCGGGAACGACTCGATTTTCTGGATAATCGCGACCCGCAAAACTGTCATCCGCGGACTGGTTCCAGTAGAGCAACTCCGTTTTCATTCGCGCCGCAACGGCCGGTTGTTCTTGGCTGATGTCCGTCGTTTCATTCGAATCTTCGGCAAGGTCGTACAATTCGAACTCGCCTCGCTTTAAATCGTTCGTTAACAACTTGTAGTCGTTATCGATCCAGGCCGACTTGCTGCCGTATCGAAACGGAATCGGCGTTTCTCGCCGTGGCAGCTCCTGGGTAAACAGCGGCGTCAGGCTGATTCCGTCGAGCGGTCGAGTCAACACGCTGTCGGGCAGGTCGAGAAGATCGGCGACCGTGGGGAACAGGTCCATCGTGCAAGCGGGGTAGTTGGTGATTCGCGGCTCGATGACGGTCGGCCATTCGATGACGGCGGGAACTCGGAGTCCTCCCTCGTAAACGGTTCCTTTGTTTCCTCTCAGGCCGCCGACGGTGTCCGGTCGAATCTTTGGCAATCCGCCGTTGTCGCTGCAGAAAACCAGCAGCGTGTTGTCGGCAATCTGGAACTCGCGAAGCTTGGCACGCAGGGTTCCGATGCTTCGATCCATCGCCACCAGTTCGCCGTAGTGATCGGCCGAATCCTCGTCGAGCTTTGCAAAGGATCGCTTGTCTTCTGCCGATGCTTTGAAGGGGCTGTGCGGCGTGCCATACCAGATCACCGCGAACATCGGATTGTCGTCACCGCGATGCCGATCCAGGAATTTGACCGCTTCGTCAACGGCGATCTCCGAGGAGTCGCCATGGAACTGTTCGATTTCACCGTTACGGCTCATCAGCGGGTCGACGTCGTAAAAATTCGTCACGGAGACCCACTCGTCAAATCCGAATTTTCCGGGATGGTAGAGGTCGTCGCCCAGGATCGGCACGCCAGGTCCGCGGAGACCGTTCAAGTGCCATTTGCCGAAGTGCCCGGTGACGTAGCCCGCCGCTTGGAGTGCCTGTGCGATCGTCCGCTCTTGTCGTCGCAACGCGTAGCCGTGCTGCAGCACGCCCGCGCGATCGGGTGATCGTCCCGTCAGCACACTCGCCCGCGTGGGCGAGCAAACGGGGCAACCGGCATAGAACCGCTCGAACCGCAGACCAGTCTCTGCCATCGCGTCGAGATGCGGCGTTTTGAGAACGGGGTGGTTGCGGTAGCCGGTTTGTCCCCATCCCATGTCATCCGCCATCACGAAGACGATATGAGGCCGCTTGGCGGCCTGGATCACCGCCGGGACAGAGCAACCAAGGCATGCAAAAAAGGACAGCAGATATTTCATTGTGATTCATCTCTTTTTAATGCGTTGAAATCGACAGCGTCGTTCGGTCAAGTCGCGTCGGGAAATTTTGGATCGGTCCGCGAAGCGCACCACCGCGTTCATTGATCAAGCGGAATGCTCAGCATGTCTTGATGCGGTTCGATGTCCGCTTCGTGCGCTTTCATCATCTTCGACAACCGATCGACAATGTCGGGGTGTTGGTCGGCGACGTCGTAGGCTTCGGAGATGTCCCGTTCGAGATGGTATAACTCCGGCTTGTCCAAAACCACTTCCCTGCCGTAGTTGATCGGTTCTCGTTGTTTGACGTGTAGCTTCCACGGACCGGATCGTACCGCATGCAATTCGGCACGGGTCCAAAAGAACATTTCCTGCCGAGGACTTTCGCCGGTCCCCAGCAGAACCGGGGACAAATCGTAGGAATCGAGCTTGCGGTCGTCGGGCGGATTCGTGCCGGTCAAGGCGGCGAGTGTCGCCATCAGGTCGAGCGTCGAACCTAGATCGGTCACGACGGCCGGCTTGACGGTACCCGGCCACCAAAAAATCGTCGGCACACGCTGACCGCCCTCGAAAGTTGTTCCCTTGCCCGCTCGCAACGGGCCGGCGGAACCCCCGTGGGTTTGAAAAGACAGCCAAGGACCGTTGTCGGACGAGAAAACCACGAGCGTTTTTTCGTCGAGTTTCAATTCCCGCAGCGTCTCAAGTACCCGCCCGACGCTCCAGTCGATCTCTTCGATCACGTCGCCGAATAAGCCTCGCGCCGACTCGCCACGGAAGTCCTCGGAAACGAATAGCGGGATGTGCGGCATCGAATGGGGAAGATAAACAAAGAACGGTTCGTCTTGCTTGTCACGGATGAATTGAATCGCTTCTTCGGTGTATCGACGCGTGATCGTATTCTGATTCGCAGGCCGCTCGATGATCTGCCGGTCTCGCATCAACGGAACATTGAAATCAGCGACGTCTGGATAGTAGTCGGGGTCTTTGATCACCTCGGCGCGATAGTTCGGGCCGCCGACTTTGTCCATGTCGTTGGAATAAGGAATTCCGTAATACGTGTCAAATCCCTGGGCCGTCGGCAGGTATTTCGGTAGGTGACCGAGATGCCACTTGCCGAAGGCGGCGGTCGCGTAGTTCTTCTGCTTCAGCAATTCCGCCAGCGTCACTTCCTCCGGAGGCAACCCGCCGCCGGAATTGGGAAACAACACGACACGTTTGTCGCTCATCATGCCGTTGCGAATCGGATACCGACCGGTCTGCAATGCCGCCCGACTGGGAGTACACACCGGTGAGGCGACATAGAACTGAGTCCATTTCTGACCCTCACCGGCCATGCGATCCAAGTGCGGCGTGCGGATGGTCGGATTTCCGAAACAGCCGAGGTCTCCCCAGCCCAGATCGTCACAGAAAATGATCACCACGTTCGGCGGAGACTCGGCGGATCGCGCCGCGGGGCACAGCAGCGATACGAGTAACGTTGACAGAAAGACAGAAGAAAGTTTCGTCACATGAACACCTTCGTAAGCACGTAAGTAGGAAGCTTCGGTTGAGCCGTCGACCGTCACTCGGAATTCCAGATTCTTCGTTGGGCGTTTGTTCCGTAGCTGTCGGGAATTTCCCAACGGACTCCGTTCGCCAGAACATTCGAGTGCAGCGCATCCAGCATGCGTTTCATGCGTTGGGCTTGCTGCGGTTCTTGTTCGACCAGATCGGTTTGCTGCCCGAGGTCGCGACGGAGATCAAACAATTCCCATCGGATCGGCTTGGATTGCAACACAAAGGGAAGATCTTCGCCGAGCAACGGATGGGCTTTCGGTCGTTCCGCGTCGTCGGTGGTCGCGACCATCGCCCATTTGCCTTCACGCACAGCGAGGGAGGGATTGAGACGATAGAAGTACCAGTAGAGCGGAGTTGATCTTGTGAACTCGTCCGGGCGTCCCGACCACAGCGGGATCTGGCTGGCCCCATCGATGACTCGATCCGCGGGAACGGGAATGCCGGCGAGCTCACAAAAAGAGGGCAGGAAATCGATGCCGCTGACGGGCACGTTGCAAAAACTTTCCGGTCGGATCCGGCCCGGCCAGCGGACCATCGCGGGAACGCGGTGTCCGCCTTCCCAGACATTCGATTTGAAACCACGAAGATCGCCTTTGGAGAATCGGTTCAGCGGACCGTTATCGGACGTGAACCAAACGACTGTATTTTGAGCGAGGCCCCTTTGTTCCAGCCACGAATCCAACCGGCCGAACGCGTGATCGACGTTTTCGATGTTGGCCAAGTATTCCGCCTCGCGCCGGTTCAGATCAGGATGCCTTTTCCGACACGCGTCGATCAGCTCGGCGGGTGAGGCGATCGGCGTGTGTGGTTCGTGGAACCAGACGCAGGCGAGAAACGGCGCCGCGTCTTGTTCGTCATCGCCAATTTCGTCGAGCCAGTTGATGACCTCGTCGACGACGATCTGACAGGAATAGCCTTTCAGCGGCCCCACCGACTTTCCGTTGCGACGAAAGTTCACCGGATCGAGATGGCTGGGGGCCGCGTTGTTGGAAGTCCCTAAAGAATGCTCGAACCCCTGATCGAGCGGCCCCGGCTGCGCCGGATTCTCTAACTCGGAAAGGTGCCACTTGCCGAAATGGCCGGTCCGGTATCCCGCCTGTCTGGCGAGCTCGGCGACGGTGACTTCTTCTGCTCTCAGGTGCATCGGATGAGCGGCGGGCAGGTAACTGTAGATACCCGCTCGAGCCGGAATTCTTCCCGTCAAGATCCCCGCTCTGGACGGTGAGCAATTCGGCGCCGGCGAGTGGGCATCGGTGAATCGCATCCCCTGATTTCCGAGCCGGTCCAGGTTGGGAGTCGACATCCGTCCGCCGAAGATTCCCAAGTCCTTCCACCCCGCATCGTCCAGCATGACGAACAGGACGTTGGGCCGACTGCCCGTCAGGCTGTCGGATGCCGCTGCGGCAAGTCTTGGCAGCAGCAGATTCGAAAGCACAAAGCAGAAGAATGCCGAAGTGAACGTCGCCGAATGTCGACTCATGATCTTTGCTCAAAGTCTCGGTTGCGATTGTGATTAGCCGTCCGGTGAGAATTCAATATTCACTCGACGCGGGGTCTTGCCACGGCGTAACGCCACCGCGTTGGATGTGGGCGCGGATGGCCGTGCTTAATTCGTTGACCATTTTCGGTTCGGCGTCGGCAAGATCGTTCTCTTCGTAGGGATCGTCTTTCAGATTGTAGAGTTCGAGCGGACTGTACGGGTCATTTTGTAACAATTTCCATTGCCCACGGATGATCGCTTCATATGTTTTTCCGCCGTAAACGCGTCCGCCTTCGCGACGAGTGAAATACAGCTCGCGTGTTGCGTCCGTCGGCTCACCGTTCAACAACGGAACGAGACTCACCGCATCGAGTCCTTCGGCCGGCTTGCCACCGGCCAGTTCCACAAAGGTCGGAAAGACATCGAATATCAAGCCGCGATAATCGCATCGCGAGCCGGCTTGGACATGCCCGGGCCAGCGAGCCATGAACGGCACCCGCAGACCTCCGTCGTAGTGGCTTTGTTTGCCGCCACGCCAGGGGGCGTTGTTCTGGGCATGTGGCAGCGATCCTCCGTTGTCGGCGGTGAAAATGACAAGTGTGTCGCGTTCAAGTCCCGTGTCGCTCAGGGCCGCCAAAACGCGACCGATGCCGGCGTCGAGGTGTTCGACGAAGGCCACGTTCTTGGCCCGCTTTTCGTCGAGCTGTGGGGCACGCTGCTTGACTTTCGCAAGCCAAGCTGCCGGAGGTTCGATCGGAAAGTGCGGGGCGTTGTAGGCCAAGTAAAGGAAAAAGGGTTCACCCTTTTTCTCCGCTTGCTCTCGCAAATAGTCGATGGCCCAATCGGAAAACAGATCGGTGGCGTGCCCCGGCGGGTCGATCACCTCAGCGTTTCGCCGCATGTAGTTGTTGCCGTGCCGACGGTGATCGGTGTAGCTGTCCATCATGTCACCGAGGAAGCCGTGAAAGAAGTCGAAACCACGCTCGTTCGGTGTGTTGGGAGATGTGAGCCCCAGATGCCATTTGCCGATGATTCCGGTGTGGTAGCCGGTCCGTTTCAACTCGTCGGCGATGGTCGCCACGTCCGGATCGAAGAACCCCCACGAGTTATCAGCGTTCGTGCGAATCACTCCGGGAACACCGACGCGATCCGCATAGCGACCCGTTAGTAACGCCGCCCGTGAGGGGGAACAGACGGTGCAGTTGGCCCGCATGTCGGTGAACAACATGCCTTCTTTGGCGATGCCGTCGATGTTCGGGGTGCGGACGTCCGATTCGTGATACGCGGAAACGTCGCCGTAACCTTGGTCGTCTGTAAAAATCAGCAGTAGGTTCGGTCGCTCCGCGGCGGTTAAAGCCTGCGTCGCGGAAAGCAAAACGCAGGAGATCAGGATCAGGGTGCTTCTCATTGTGTTCTTGCAGGGGAGTCGAGGGGGAAAGGTTTGATTCGATCGGAAGAGAATTCTCTTAAAGCGTTCTTCGATCCAGGGCACCAACGCCGACATGCCGCGGCGGACGTCCGTCAAGGACTTGCCGGAAACTTCGAACGCCATCACGTCCTGATTCGGTGAACGAAACCGCTTCGTTTTCTTGCCGTGAGGCATCTCTAAGGTAACACGTCGAAGGTGACCGGTGATTCCGGCCGGTCACTCGAGCCGTCGTCCAAAGGCGTCGACCAGCGACGGTTCGGTCACGCCCCTCATTTTTCTATCGATCAGCGCTTTCAATTTCGCGACGGCAGCCAATTCCTGCGGCGCCGCGGTCGCCAAATGCACCGGAACCTCTTCCAGGGGCCGGTCCGTCAGCCGAAAAAGTCTTCCGTCACGGAAATACTTGTACCGCTTGTCCATCGCGAAGACGTGCCGCGAAAATCGTTCCTTGTCCCAACCCGGCCTCGGATCGTACCACACGAAAACGGCTTGACGGCGTGGACCTGCGCGGCCGAACAGATCCGCCGCGAAGCTGATACCGTCCAAGTCGTTTTCGGCCGTGTCCGCGTCATCGGTCAACGGCTGACCGGCCAGTTCCAGCAACGTCGGAACGAAATCGGACGCGTCGATCAGCGAATCGACCACCGCCGGTTGAATGTGACCGGGCCACGATACGATCAGCGGAGCGTGAATCCCGGTTTGCTTCGGTGTTGCTTTTCCGCCCTGAATCGCACGCCCGTCCGCCAATCGCGAAACAACTTTCACGTTCGTTCCGTTATCGCTGTAGAAAATCATGATCGTGTTCTCACGGAGTCCTTTCGATTCCAGGCCGTCGACCAAATTACCGACCGCGGTGTCCATGTACTCGATCATGTCCGCGGCATAATCGACGGATTCCGGTTGCGGTTTCCGCGGATCCCAGGCCGAGCTGTTGGGTGTGGGCACGAAAGGATTATGCGGCAGTGCCATCGGGTAATAAACGAAGGTCGGTCGGTCACGTTGCCGATCCAAGAAATCAATCGCTTGCTCCACCCATACGTCTTCGCCGTACCGGCCGTCATAAGTTTTGAGGACCCCCGGTTCGCCGGCACGGCCTTCAAGCATCGTCGGGTTCGCGTATCGCGAACCCTTGTCCTCGGTGTGTCCCGCGTGGAACAAGGCGTATTCGTCGAAACCGGCGTCCTTGGGGTGCATGCCCGTGGATCGTCGACGCCGGGCGCCGGGAAACTCGATCGGATCATACGAATAGAGTTGCCATTTGCCGTAAATGGCGGTCGCGTAGCCGGCCTTGCTCAAACGATGGCCGAGAGTCGTTTCGCTCGGATCCAAGATGCCGAACGACGTCCAGTTTCGATGGTTGTATTTCCCCGTCATCAACTGCACCCGCGTCGGCGTGCAGAGTGGTTGCGAATAAGCGTGAGTGAACCGAACGCCGGTGCGGGCCAACTCGTCCAGCACGGGCGTTTGATACGAAACACCGCCGTAGCAACCCAAGCCCTCGATGCCGACATCATCCGCCATGATCAAGACGATGTTGGGCGGCCGGTCCGCCGCGACGGCCCACGAACAGCACCACAAACAGGTCAAGCACCACAGCCAAAGCGACACCGTCGTTGGGGTCGCGATGATCGGCACCGGCAATGCCGCGTGGTCATTCACCCGCTTCGGGTTCCAGTTCGTCGGGATCGACAACGACATGCTTCACTTTCGTGCGTTGATGGGTGTAAGTGAGATGAACCAGACCATCCTCGGTTTGAATGATCGCGGGGTAACTGAATTCACCTTTCTGTTTATTTTCCAAGACACCGACGCGTTGCCAGGACAGTCCGTCGTCGGAGATCGCTAGGTTCAGCAACCCACGACGTCCCCAAGCGGTTTTTCCGGTGGACAAGTGATTGTAGACCAGCAGGTGCCGGCCATCCCGCAGCGTGACGGCTTCGATCCCGGAGTTCGGGTTCGGTAACTCCGTCGCCTCCAGCTTTGACCACGTTCGCCCCTGATCCGATGAAAAACTGGTCGCGATGACGCCTTCCTGGGTTCGACACAACACTTGCAAGCGACCGTCGGCATGATTCAAAAACGTCGGCTGGATCGCGTTGAATTCGCTCGCGTCGTTGATCGGCCCGATTCGTTTCCAGGGCTCATTCGGTATCCCGTCGACCAGTGAAACCGATTCGAAATGGACTCGCCAACCGTCGTATTCGGTGGATGAACCGCACAGCAACGTATGCCCGTCGGCCCCCAAGATCGGCTTGCACCGCACCGGCCCGTCGATGCCTTCGGGCAACCGTCGCCTGTCGGTGAAGGTTCGACCACGATCGTAGCTGATCATCATTTCGCCCCACCATGCTCTCGGATTCGGCCCGACCTTGAAAAACAACAATGTCGGCGCGTCGCCGGGCGGTTGAAACAGCACCGGATTCCAACACGGATGGCGAAGCGATTCGTGTTGCACGCCGTCGGCGACTTGATTCGGCGAACTCCACTTTTGGCCGTCGTGATAGCTGACCCAAATTCCGACGTCTCGGTTGCCTTCCTTCGTTCCGCCGAACCACGCCGCGACCAAACCTCGAGTCGTCCGACAGATCGTCGAAGCGTGACATTGTGCAAACGGGGCTTTGTCGAAAATGAATTCCTCCATCACCAAACCGGGAATCCTGGGTGCATCGGGCTTCACGGGTTGCCGCGCGGTCGTTTGATCGGAAGTGAACTGGACACAATCATCATGGTCGATTCGATAGATCCGGCCGTTTTCGCTGCCGACCAACAAATCGGGCTTGCCGTCACGATTGAAATCACAAACCGCGGGGCTGGACGTGTGACCGGCCACGTTGCGACGCGCCAAGTTGCCGACGCGTTTGAGCACGATCTTTCCGTCACGATCTTCGCAGTTGCGATACCACGTCGCGTTCTCCGAATTGACAAGCAAGTCCAGTCGACCGTCGCCGTCCCAGTCGACCGTCGACAATTTGATCCGGCCGGACCGGCCGCATGTCCCTGAGTTCAGCTGCACGGCGCGGTTGTCTTCATCGACAAACAGACGTTCTGCTTCTCCGCCGGCCCGGCGAAGCGTCAGGAAACCCTGTTGGTCCAACAGGACCAAGTCCAGCTTGCCGTCGGCATCAAAGTCCACCACGAGCGGCGTCGTCCGCCACTGCGTCAACGTTTCGCTCGAAGGCGTTTGCCACCAATACCAAGCCGCGGGCAATTCGCTTCGTCCGGTATCAAACGGTTGCTCGACGAGGACACCCTTTTCGTTGGTCAGCAAACCGAGGCGTCCTAAGATCGAGTTGTAAACGATGTCACCGTCGCCATCGCCGTCCCAATCGGCGACCGAAAAAGTGGTGTATCCCCATTTGGCTTCGCACGGCCCCTGAATCGATCCGTTTTCACCCGCCATCACTCGAAACGGAGCGACCCGGCCGTCATCCGCTCGCACGTTCAACAATCGCGGCGCGTCCCACTGGGGCGAACCGGGCGATGCGTCACCCAGATTCTCGAACCAAGCGATTTCGCCGGCCGTGTTTCCACACAAGATGTCCTCGTCGCCGTCTTGATCCCAATCGTAAACGAACGGAGTCGCCAGCGCCCCGAACTTCAACGTGTCGGCTTGTTGCCGAAAGTATCGGGGGGGAAGAAAAGTGGGCACGCCGTCGCGAACGTCGCCGGTGTTTTCGATCAAAGCCACCCGGCCGTCTTCGTCACCGACGATCAAGTCGATGTCGCCGTCTTGGTCCCAGTCCACCGCCGTCGGCGTGATCATTTGCAAGTGCATGATCAGCGGCTCGCCCGCAGCGTCGTTCAGCTTTTGACCGGCCGCATACTCCGGCGCCGTTCGCGTCCCGACGTTCTGAAAGTAGGTGAAGCCGTCCAGGAACTCGCCACACAACAAATCCAAATCACCGTCACCGTCAAAGTCGGCGAAATTCGGGCACGGCCAGCCGTAAACATCAATGTCGCCTCCGCCGGCCTGCAACCGTTCGGGTTTGTCGTTGTAACTCGGTTCCTCGTCGCTGCCCTCATTCTTGATGACGTAGACGTAACCGTGCAGCGGCCCGTTTCGCCAATGGCCGTGGTTGTCATACGCGTGGTCCCATCCCAGTTCGGACCAGTCGCCCACGCCGACTGAAATGTCGTGATCACCATCGCCGTCGAAGTCGACGTATCGCCAGAAATTTCCTCGAATGCGTCCACCAGTTGTGTGCGGGTTCGACCGATATCCGATCGACGTCGGATTGCCGAAATCGAATTTTCCCGTGTTCGGATCCCGTGAATATTCCTGACCCGGTTTCAGGATCACCGTTTCGTCGCCACGACGACTGGCCAGCATGTAGTGATAGCCGTTGCCCAGGCGAACGGCCGGCTTGAAGACCGGAAACTTCTCCTCGGGATCTTGCGAAGGGTTCTCGAAAAAGTACGTCCCGGCGGACGGCTTGTCCGGGCAACCGACCAGCAAATCCATGTCACCGTCGCCGTCGTAGTCCATCGGCATCGGATAAGCCCACAAGCCGACGCCCAAGTCGACTTCCAAACCGGGATTCTGATATTTCAGAGGTTGCAATTTCCAAGCTTCGTCGTCCCGGGCGAAGGAGGAAGTCGTCAGAGTGGCGATCGAGAGCGATACAGCCACCAGGCGAAATTTCAATTCGTTCATCGCTCGGTCTCCTGACGACTTTTGGTTCGGCGTGCGTTCATCTGGTTCAGTTGTTGATCTAAAAGGGATGTCATGCGGTTGGTGATCTCAGGGAATCGGCGACTGAGGTCGAACTGTTCCGAAAGGTCTTGTTCCAGATCATACAGCTCGACGCGGCGGCTTTCCGCGAATCGGATCAGCTTGTAACGTCCTTGACGAACGGCCGACTGTGGACGCGTTTGGCTGACCGCAAAGTCGTTGACGCCGATCGCCGGCCCAACTTTCGAAAAATTTCTCTCCGGATGATAATACGGGAAGTGCCAGATCAGCGGACGTTCGGCAAGTTCTTTTCCGGCGAACACATCCAGGATGTTGACCCCGTCGGAATCTCGCACGTGGTTCATTTCGTCGCCGGCGACATCAACGAAGGACGCCAGCAAGTCGTAGCCGATCACCGGAACATTCGAAGTCGTCGCCGCTGCGATCCGGGCCGGCCAACGTGCGAGGAAAGGGACACGGATGCCGCCCTCGTACAGATTCCATTTCGATCCGCGTAGCGGCGCGTTGGCACAGTATTCCGGATGCCCACCGTTGTCGGACATGAAGACCAATAAGGTGTTCTCCGCTTGCCCCGAGTCGTCGATCGCCCGCAAGATCGTGCCGACGTGGTGATCCAGGGTGTGCACGAACGCGGCGTACTCCAGCCGTCGCTCTCGATTCGGCGAATCCGCCGGCACGACGTCCTCGTATCGCTCGATCAGCCAGCGGCATCGGTTCTTGACGGGAGTGTGAACGTAAAACGACGACGCCATGACGAAAAACGGTCGCTCGTGAGGTCCGCGGATGAACTCGGCGACATGATCGATCATCGAATCGTCGGGGATGACACCCTCCGGTGCGGCCGACGGCGGCTTGCCCTTTTTCCAAGCGTACGGGTGATCGCCGAAATCCTCCACGGCGACGTCGAAACCCTGTGATTTCGGACCGTATTTGGGATGCCAAGCCAAGTAACGGTTCTGATGATGTCGGCTGACGTGCCACTTGCCGAAAAAAGCGGTCCGGTATCCCAGGGGCGTCAGCCGTTCGGGGATCGTCTGGTGAAACAGTGGCAAATTGATCGTCAGTGGTGGCGTCACGAGCGGCACCTTGACGTCGAGTTGCTGTCGGCCGGCTTCATTTTTCGTCACAAATTCGAAACCGACCCGCGGAACCGCCTTGCCCGTCAG